>NZ_JBHXVE010000004.1:16946-244796 GCF_042672505.1 Streptomyces sp. NPDC127190 | reverse complement strand
AACCCTCCCCACACAACACACAACACAAGCACCCCGAAACATACCATACTGCGGTCGGCGTGACTCACCACCCCCCCCCCCCCCCCCACTCCGTGGTGTGCGCGAGGGGGGAGTTGAACCCCCACGCCCTTGCGGGCACTGGAACCTGAATCCAGCGCGTCTGCCTATTCCGCCACCCGCGCATTGGGTGTGTCTTCCGGTTCCTTCCCTTTCGGGCTGGCCCCTTCCGACATCGAGAACATTAGCACGTCGGACGGGGTGGGTTCACATCCCTTCCGCCCGCCCGGCCGGCGGCGCACCGGCCGCGCGGGTTCCCGGTGCCGTCCCGGCCGTCCCGGGGAGCCCCGCGTCTCGTATCAACCTCGTACCGTTCCGGGGGCATCTCCCCAGGAGCGGGCCGGGTCCACAGCCGGGTGCGGGACACTGGTCTTCACCCGGCTCTACGATCCTTGCGAGGAGAGTTCGAAGGGGAGCCGCTGGGGGAACCGGCTGATTGCCGGACGCGTAGATACGATCAGTGAGCAGTAACAGCACAACCACGTAAGCGAAGGCAGAGCGGCAGGGACGGAGGAGGTGCCCCATGGGAGTCCTGAAGAAGTTCGAGCAGCGTCTCGAAGGTCTGGTGAACGGCACCTTCGCCAAGGTCTTCAAGTCCGAGGTCCAGCCCGTGGAGATCGCCGGCGCGCTCCAGCGGGAGTGCGACAACAACGCCACCATCTGGAACCGTGACCGGACGGTCGTACCCAACGACTTCATCGTGGAGCTGAGCACGCCGGACTACGAGCGGCTGAGCCCCTACTCGGGCCAGCTCGGCGACGAGCTGGCCGGCATGGTGCGCGACTACGCCAAGCAGCAGCGCTACACCTTCATGGGACCGATCAAGGTCCACCTGGAGAAGGCCGACGATCTCGACACCGGCCTGTACCGGGTGCGCAGCCGTACCCTCGCCTCCTCCAGCAGCCAGCAGGCAGCACCTGCGCCGCAGGCCCCGCAGGCCCCCGGCGGCTACGGCCGCCCGCCGGCCGCCGCGCCCGCCGGCGCGCCCCCGATGCCCGCCACCCCGCCCCCCGGCGCCCGGCCCGGCGGCTACGGCTACCCGCAGCCCGCCCCGCAGCGGCCCGGAGCCGCGCCGGCGAGCGGCGGGCGCACCCGCTACTGGATCGAGATCAACGGCACCCGCCACCAGATCTCCCGCCCGACGCTGGTGCTGGGCCGCAGCACCGAGGCCGACGTGCGGATCGACGACCCCGGCGTCTCCCGCAGACACTGCGAGATCCGGACCGGGACGCCCTCGACGATCCAGGACCTCGGTTCCACCAACGGCATCGTGGTGGACGGGCAGCACACCACCCGCGCTACGCTCCGCGACGGCTCGCGGATCGTCGTGGGCAGCACCACCGTTATCTATAGGCAAGCCGAAGGGTGAAGCGGGGGCAATGTCAGAGCTGACCCTCACGGTCATGCGGCTGGGTTTCCTGGCCGTACTGTGGCTGTTCGTGATCGTGGCCGTGCAGGTCATCCGCAGCGACCTGTTCGGTACGCGCGTCACCCAGCGCGGATCGCGTAGGGAGGCCGGGCGCCAGCAGCAGACGGGCCGGCAGCCGGCGGCCCGGCAGCAGGCCGCGCCCCCGCAGCAGCGCGGGCAGCAGAGCGGTGGCCGGCGCGGTGGCCGCAACGCCCCCACCAAGCTGGTCGTGACCGAAGGCACACTGACCGGCACCACCGTCGCGCTCCAGGGCCAGACGGTCACGCTGGGCCGGGCGCACGACTCCACGATCGTGCTGGACGACGACTACGCCTCCAGCCGCCATGCCAGGATCTACCCGGACCAGGGCGGTCAGTGGATCGTCGAGGACCTGGGCTCCACCAACGGCACCTACCTGGACCGGTCCCGGCTGACGACTCCCACGCCGATCCCGCTGGGCGCGCCGATCCGCATCGGCAAGACCGTCATCGAGCTGCGGAAGTAGTGCTACATCATGAGTGAGCGCGAGCGGAGCGAGCACGCAGCGGCAGGCCGCCACCCGGCCGCCGCCGGCGCGCTCCCGACCGGAGGGTGGGCAGTGTGGCTCGACACGACCGGCTGTACCCGGAGCCGACGGGCGAGGTGGGCATGAGTCTGTCACTGCGCTTTGCCGCCGGATCGCACAAGGGCATGATCCGCGAGGGCAACGAGGACTCCGGTTACGCCGGCCCGCGGCTGCTCGCGATCGCCGACGGCATGGGCGGCCAGGCCGCCGGCGAGGTCGCCTCCTCCGAGGTGATCTCCACCCTGGTCACGCTCGACGACGACGTGCCCGGCTCCGACATCCTCACCTCGCTCGGCGCCGCCGTGCAGCGCGCCAACGACCAGCTGCGCACCATGGTCGAGGAGGACCCCCAGCTCGAGGGCATGGGCACCACCCTGACCGCGCTGCTGTGGACCGGACAGCGGCTCGGTCTCGTGCACGTCGGCGACTCGCGCGCCTATCTGCTGCGCGACGGCGCCCTCACCCAGATCACCCAGGACCACACCTGGGTGCAGCGGCTGGTGGACGAGGGCCGGATCACCGAGGAAGAGGCCACCACCCATCCGCAGCGTTCCCTGCTGATGCGCGCCCTCGGCAGCGGCGAGCACGTCGAGCCCGACCTGTCGATCCGCGAGGTCCGCGCCGGCGACCGCTATCTGATCTGCTCCGACGGCCTGTCCGGCGTCGTCTCCCACCAGACGATGGAGGAGACCCTCGCCAGCTACCAGGGCCCGCAGGAGACCGTGCAGGAGCTGATCCAGCTCGCGCTGCGCGGCGGCGGCCCCGACAACATCACCGTCATCGTCGCCGACGTCCTCGACCTGGACACCGGTGACACCCTCGCCGGGCAGCTGTCCGACCAGCCGGTCGTGGTCGGCGCCGTCGCCGAGAACCAGCACCACCTGCACGACAACGGCATCATGCAGACCCCCGCCGGCCGCGCCTCCCACCTGGGCCGGCAGTCCGGCAAGCACGGCCACGGCGGCGGCGAGTTCGGCCCGCCCGGCTCCGGCGACACCACCGGCTACGTCCCGGCCGGCTCCTTCGGCGACTACGCCGACGGCGAGTTCACCAAGCCGCGCGCCCGGCGCCCCTGGCTGAAGAGATCCCTGTACGGCGCCCTCGCCCTCGCCGTGATCGGCGGCGGCCTGTACGGCGGCTACCGGTGGACGCAGACCCAGTACTACGTCGGCGCCAACGGCGAGCACGTCGCGCTGTACCGCGGCATCAGCCAGAACCTGGCCTGGGTGTCGCTGTCGCAGGTGGAGAAGGACCACCCCGAGATCGAACTCAAGTACCTGCCGCCCTACCAGCAGAAGCAGGTCAAGGGCACGATCGCGGCGGGCGGTCTGCAACAGGCCCAGACGAAGATCGACGCGCTGTCCGTGCAGGCCTCCGCCTGCCGCAAGCAGGCCGAGCGGGCGGCCGCGGAGAAGAACGCCAAGACGAACCGGATCAAGGCCGCGGGCGGCACCGGAACCACCGCCGCCTCCTTCACGTCCAAGGCATCACCGACGCCGCACCCATCGGCGCCGACCTCCCCGACGTCCCCGACCGCGCCCTCCAAGTCCCCGTCCGCGACCGCCACTCCCCACCCCGGCCCGAGCCTCTCCGAGGATGAGCAGAAGGTCGTCGATCAGTGCGGCAAGCAGTGAGCCAGCCGTGAGAGGCCCCGTCACACGATGAGCAGTACGACAAACCCGCCGACGCACCACACGTCCACGATCGGCGCCATCGGCGCGCCGAGCCGCCGCAACACCGAGCTGGCCCTGCTGGTCTTCGCCGTGGCCATCCCGGTGTTCGCCTATGCCAACGTGGGCCTGGCCATCAGCGACAAGGTGCCCTCCGGGCTGCTGAGCTACGGACTGGGCCTCGGTCTGCTGGCCGGCGTCGCCCATCTCGTCGTACGGAAGTTCGCGCCGTACGCCGACCCGCTGCTGCTGCCGCTGGCGACGCTGCTCAACGGACTCGGACTCGTCGTGATCTGGCGCCTTGACCAGTCCAGGCTGCTCCAGAACCTGCCCCACTTCGCCCCCTCCGCGCCCAAGCAGCTGCTGAACAGCGCGCTGGGCATCGCCCTGTTCGCCGCGGTGCTGTTCTTCCTGAAGGACCACCGGGTCCTCCAGCGCTACACCTACATCTCGATGTTCGGCGCGCTGATCCTGCTGATCCTGCCGCTGGTGCCGGGCCTCGGCGCCGACATCTTCGGCGCCAAGATCTGGATCAGGGTGCCCGGCCTGGGCTCCCTCCAGCCCGGCGAGTTCGCCAAGATCGTCCTGGCGGTCTTCTTCGCCGGCTACCTGATGGTGAAGCGGGACGCCCTGGCCCTGGCCAGCCGCCGCTTCATGGGGCTCTACCTGCCGCGCGGCCGCGACCTCGGCCCGATCCTGGTCGTCTGGGCGATCTCGATCCTGATCCTGGTCTTCGAGACCGACCTCGGCACCTCGCTGCTGTTCTTCGGCATGTTCGTGATCATGCTGTACGTCGCCACCGAGCGGACCAGCTGGATCGTCTTCGGTCTGCTGATGTCCGCGGTCGGCGCCGTCGGCGTGGCCAGCTTCGAGCACCACATCCAGACGCGTGTGAACGCCTGGCTGGACCCGATGCGCGAGTACCAGCTGAGCCGTCAGATCACCCACGACGGCGTCCTCCACTCCGACCAGCTCCAGCAGTCGCTGTGGGCGTTCGGCTCCGGCGGCACCCTCGGCACCGGCTGGGGCCAGGGCCACTCGGACCTGATCAAGTTCGCCGCCAACTCCGACTTCGTCCTCGCCACCTTCGGCGAGGAGCTGGGCCTCGCCGGGATCATGGCGATCCTGCTGGTGTACGGCCTGATCGTGGAGCGCGGCCTGCGCACCGCCCTCGCCGCCCGCGACCCGTTCGGCAAGCTGCTCGCCGTCGGTCTGTCCGGCGCCTTCGCCCTCCAGGTCTTCGTCGTGGCCGGCGGTGTCATGGGGCTCATCCCGCTGACCGGTATGACCATGCCGTTCCTGGCCGCCGGTGGTTCGTCCGTGCTCGCCAACTGGGCGCTGATCGCCATCCTGATCCGGATCAGCGACACGGCGCGCCGCCCGGCGCCCGCGCCCGCCGCCAATCCCGACGCCGAGATGACCCAGGTGGTCCGCCCGTCATGAACAAGCCCCTGCGCCGGATCGCGATCTTCTGCGGCCTGCTCGTGCTGGCCCTGCTGATCCGCGACAACTACCTCCAGTACGTCCGGGCCGACCAGCTGAGCAGCGACAAGGACAACCGCCGGGTCGCCATCGAGCGCTACGCCCACCCGCGCGGCGACATCATCGTCGACGGCAAGGCGATAACCGGATCGGTCGAGGCCCAGAACGGCGACTTCAAGTACAAGCGGACCTACAAGGACGGCCCCATGTGGGCCCCGGTCACCGGCTACTCCTCGCAGGCCTTCGACGGCAGCCAGCTGGAGAAGATCAACGACGGCATCCTCAGCGGCACCGACGACCGGCTCTTCTTCCGCAACACCCTCGACATGCTCACGGGCAAGCAGAAGCAGGGCGGCAACGTCGTCACCACCCTCAACGCGGCCGCGCAGAAGGCGGCCTGGGACGGGCTGAAGTCGCGGGGCGGCAAGGGCGCCGTGGTCGCCCTGGAGCCGTCCACCGGCAAGATCCTCGCGCTGGCCTCCTACCCGTCGTACGACCCCTCGTCCTTCGCGGGCAACTCCACCAGCGTGGACGCCAAGAACTGGAACGCGCTCCAGAAGAAGAACAACCCCGCCGACCCGATGCTCAACCGGGCGCTGCGCGAGACCTACCCGCCGGGCTCCACCTTCAAGGTGGTCACGGCCGCGGCCGCGCTGGAGAACGGGCTGTACACCTCGGCCGACCAGAACACGAACTCCCCGCTGCCGTGGACCATGCCGGGCACCCGGACCGAGCTGAAGAACGAGGGCAGCATCCCCTGCAAGAACGCCACCATGCGCGAGGCGCTGCGCTGGTCCTGCAACACCGTCTTCGGCAAGATCGGCGCGGACCTCGGCAACGACAAGATGCTGGCGGAGGCGAAGAAGTTCGGCTTCGACGCCGAGCAGTTCACCCCGGTCCGCTCCAACGCGTCGGTGTTCTCCAACGGCATGAACCAGTCGCAGACCGCGCTGTCCTCCATCGGCCAGTACAACACCGCCGCCACCCCGCTCCAGATGGCCATGGTCGTCTCGGCGGTCGCCAACGACGGCAAGCTGATGAAGCCGTACATGGTCGACAAGCTCCAGTCGTCCAACCTCGACACCCTGGAGCAGACCCAGCCGAAGGAGCTGAGCCAGCCGCTCTCCTCCAAGAACGCCCAGATCCTCCAGGACATGATGAAGACGGTCGTGGAGAAGGGCACCGGAACCAGGGCCCAGATCCCCGGCGTCACCGTCGGCGGCAAGACCGGCACCGCCCAGCACGGTGTGGCGAACAGCGCCAACCCGTACGCCTGGTTCATCTCCTTCGCCAAGCTCCCGGACGGCAGCAGCCCGGTCGCGGTGGCCGTGGTGATCGAGGACGAGAGTGCCAACCGTGACGACATCTCCGGCGGCGGCCTGGCCGCGCCGATCGCGAAGAACGTGATGGAGGCGGTCATCAAGTCCAAGAAGTGAGACCGTGGGCCCAGGGAGGCACGACAGTCACTCACACAAGTGAGCCCCCTCACACCTCCTTCACATCAGCGCACGTTGCGATACCGGTCCTGTATCGGGTTCCGGGCTTGGCCAGGTCATACAAAGCGAGCCGGGTACCGTAGGCCCGGACGGCAGCCTCGGACGCACACCTCTGTGACGGCCGAGACCGACGGAGAGGGCTGGTAGGTAGCTATGGAAGAGCCGCGTCGCCTCGGCGGCCGGTACGAGCTGGGCCAAGTGCTCGGCCGTGGTGGCATGGCGGAGGTCTACCTCGCGCATGACACCCGCCTCGGCCGCACCGTGGCGGTGAAGACCCTGCGCGCGGACCTCGCGCGTGACCCGTCCTTCCAGGCCCGCTTCCGCCGGGAGGCCCAGTCGGCCGCCTCGCTCAACCATCCCGCGATCGTCGCGGTCTACGACACGGGCGAGGACTACATCGACGGGGTCTCCATCCCGTACATCGTGATGGAGTACGTCGACGGCTCCACGCTCCGTGAGCTGCTGCACTCCGGCCGCAAGCTGCTGCCCGAGCGCGCGATGGAGATGACCATCGGCATCCTCCAGGGCCTGGAGTACGCGCACCGCAACGGCATCGTGCACCGCGACATCAAGCCGGCCAACGTCATGCTGACCCGCAACGGCCAGGTCAAGGTGATGGACTTCGGCATCGCCCGGGCGATGGGCGACTCCGGCATGACCATGACCCAGACGGCCGCGGTCATCGGCACGGCCCAGTACCTCTCGCCGGAGCAGGCGAAGGGCGAGCAGGTCGACGCCCGCTCCGACCTGTACTCCACCGGCTGCCTGCTGTACGAGCTGCTGACCGTCCGGCCGCCCTTCGTCGGCGACTCCCCGGTCGCGGTCGCCTACCAGCACGTCCGCGAGGAGCCCCAGCCGCCGAGCGTCTTCGATCCGGAGATCACCCCGGAGATGGACGCGATCGTGATGAAGGCGCTGGTCAAGGACCCGAACTACCGCTACCAGTCGGCCGACGAGATGCGCGCCGACATCGAGGCGTGTCTGGACGGCCAGCCGGTCGCCGCCACGGCCGCGATGGGCGCGGTCGGCTACGGCGGCTACCCCGACGAGCAGCCCACCACCGCCCTCCGCCAGGAGCAGGGCGGCGGGGCGACCACCGTGCTCCCGCCGATGGGCCCGGACGACGGCTACGGCTACGACGACCGGCCCGACCGGCGCCGCCAGCAGCCGAAGAAGTCCCACACCTCCACGATCCTGCTGGTGGTCGCGGGCATCCTGGTGCTGATCGGCGCGATCCTGATCGGCAAGTGGGTGACCAGCAGCCACAACACGGGCGACGGTCAGGTGGAGGTCCCGAACTTCGTCGGCCAGACGGTGAGCAGCGCGCGCAGCATGGCCGACAACGTCGATCTGAAGGTGACGGTCGGCTCCCGCAAGGCCTGCCAGGAGCAGCCCAAGGGCAATGTCTGCGCGCAGAACCCGGACGCCAAGACGAGCGTCGACAAGGGCACGACGATCACTCTGACGGTGTCCACCGGCGCCCCGAAGGTCCAGGTGCCCGACGTCCGCGGCCTCCAGTTCGACCAGGCGGAGAGCCAGCTCAAGGGCAAGGGCTTCCAGGTCGAGAAGAAGACCGTGGTGTCCACCCAGACCCCCGGTGTCGTCACCGCGCAGGACCCGGTGAACGTCGAGAAGGAGAAGGGCACGGTGATCACCCTCACCGTGGCCAAGGCGGAGGAGAAGGTCACCGTCCCGAACGACGTCGTCGGCAAGTCCTGTGACGACGCCAAGACCGAGCTCCAGAACCTGGGCCTGACCCCCACCTGCAACGACGTCGCGGTGACCGACCCCGCCCAGGACGGCAAGGTGCAGAGCACCAACCCGGGGGCGGGCACGCAGGTCTCCAAGAACACGCCCATCGCGGTCAACGTCGGCAAGCTCCAGAACAACCAGGTGCAGGTGCCGGGCATCCAGGGCCAGAAGCTCAAGGACGCCAAGCAGATGCTCGCGCAGGCAGGCCTCCAGCTCGGCAACGTCCAGGGCTCGAACGACGACAACGCGGTCGTCGTCTCCTCGAACCCGACGCCGGGCAGCACGGTCAACTCCGGCCAGACCGTCGATGTGATCACCATCGGCGGCGGGGGCAACGGCAACGGCAACAACGGCGGCAACAACGGCGGAGGCACCCTCTTCGGCGGTCTCAACGGCTGACGCCTCCCCGCTGCTACGAGAACGAGCCCCTGCCGGTGCATCACCGGCAGGGGCTCGTTCGTGGCGTCAGGGCATGTGGCTTCAGGGCCTGGCTTCAGGGCTCAGCGCAGCTCCGCCGGAGGCGTCCGCTTGCTGTCGACCTTGTCCACCCGGACCAGCTCGCCCCAGACCACATAGCGGTACAGGGACGTGTACACCGGGGTGCAGGTCGTCAGGGTGATGTAGTGGCCCGGCTTCTTCCGGCCGGCCTCGGTGGGGATCTGGGAGATGACCTTGACGTTGTACTTCGAGGTCTCGGGGAGGATCGCGAAGACCTTGTAGACGTACCAGTCGTCCCGCGTCTCGAAGACGATCGGGTCGCCCTTCTCCACCTTGTCGATGTTGTGGAACTTGGCGCCGTGGCCGTCGCGGTGGGCGGCCAGGGTGAAGTTGCCGTCCTTGCCGGACATGGGCAGGACCGCCTTGACCGGGTCGGTGTAGTAGCCGGCCACACCGTCGTTGAGGACGTCGGTGCCGGTGCCCTTCTCGACCAGGACCTCGCCGTTGTGCATCGACGGCACGTGCAGGAAGCCGATGCCGTCCTTGGTGTCCAGCGCGCCGGGGGTGTCGTCCGTGGACCGGGCCCAGTGCTGGCGGACCCGGTCGGCCCGCTGGTCCGCCTTGCGGTCCGCTATCACGTTCGTCCACCACAGGGAGTAGACGACGAAGAGGGCGAGCACCAGGCCCGCCGTGATGAGGAGTTCGCCGAGGACGCTGACCGCGGTCGCGATCCTGCCGAGGCGCCGGGGGCGCTCCCCGGCGGGCGGGGCGGGGTCGGACGCGTCCGTGTGTTCTTCGGTCTCGTCGGCGGTCGCTGCCACAGTTCCTCTGCCCTTACTCGCTGAGCCCTACTCGATGAGCGCGTCCGGCTTTCCCTTGCTGCGCGGGCGTTCCTCGACCATCTTGCCCCAGACGATCAGCCGGTACGTGCTGGTGAACTCCGGGGTGCAGGTGGTCAGGGTGATGTACCGGCCCGGCTTGGTGAACCCGGAGCCCTTGGGTACGGGGTCCAGCACACTGGTGTTGGCGGGCGAGGTGACCGGCAGCGTCGAGGTCACCTTGTACACGAAGTACGTGTCCTGCGTCTCGACCACCACCGCGTCGCCCGGCACGAGCCGGTTGATGTAACGGAACGGTTCGCCGTGGGTGTTGCGGTGCGCCGCGAGGCCGAAGTTGCCGGTCTTCGCGTCGGGCATCGCCGTCTTCAGCGGGGGCTCGCCGTAGTGCCCGACCATGCCCTTGTCGAGCACCTTCTCCTTGCTGACGCCCTCCGCGATCGGCGCGACCACGTCCAGCTTGGGGATGTGCAGGATGGCGAAGCCCTGACCGGGTTCGAAGACGCCCGGGTTGCGCCGGCCGTTCGCCCAGTCGTCCTGGAGCTGGTGCGTCTCGTTGCCGGCCTGCGCGTGCGCGCGGATGTTGGTCCACCACAGCTGGTAGGTGACGAACAGCAGCATCAGGACGCCGGTGGTGATGAACACCTCGCCGATCACCCGGCTCGCGATGACCGCCGGCCCGGGCTTGGCCAGCCGCGCCTGTCGGCGGGCCTCCACCCGGGACAGCGGCCGCCGCGCCGACTGGGCGGGGGACGCGTTCTCCGGGCTGCTGTGGCGCCCGCCGCGCCGCTTGGCGGCCTTTCTGCGGGCCGCACGGCCACCGGCGGGGGTTCCAGGCACCGGAGGGGCTGTTGGGGCCGCAGGGTCCCGTAGCGGGAGCCGCAGCGCCATCGTCTGCTCGTCCCCGCCGGCCGCCGGGCGGATGCGGGACAACACCACCGTCGACTCACTGGTGACCGGCGGCAGCCCGGCCGGCGGCTCTCCGAAAACGGGCGGGAGGACCATCGTCGGCTCCCCGGAAACGGGCGGCAGAACGGCCGTCTGGTCCCCGGAGACCGGGGGTAGGACGACCGTCTGATCCCCGACCGGCGGCAACACGACCGTCGGCTCCCCGGACGCGGGGGGCGGCGGTGCGGTCCGGGGGTCGGCGTAAGGCGCACCGCCGTAGGGCTCGTACGGTCTCTCCCCGCCGTACAAGTCCTCGCGCTCGGGGCGCAGCGAGGTCACGCCGTGGCCCTGCCCACCACCGGGGCCAGCCCCGCCGACCTCGCCACGGCACCCTGGTCGCCGCACTCCACCAGCCAGTTGGCCAGCATCCGGTGCCCGTGCTCGGTCAGGACCGACTCGGGGTGGAACTGCACGCCCTCGACCGGGAGTTCACGGTGGCGCAGGCCCATGATGATGCCGTCGTGGGTGCGGGCCGTGACCTCCAGCTCGGCGGGGACGGTGGCCGGTTCGGCGGCCAGGGAGTGGTAGCGGGTGGCCGTGAAGGGGGAGGGCAGGCCGGCGAAGACGCCCTTGCCCTCGTGCTCCACCGGCGAGGTCTTGCCGTGCAGCAGTTCCGGCGCCCGGTCGACCACACCGCCGTACGCGACCTGCATCGACTGCATGCCCAGGCAGACCCCGAAGACCGGGACGCCGGTGGCCGCGCAGTGCCGGACCATGTCCACGCAGACCCCGGCCTCCTCGGGCGTGCCCGGGCCCGGCGAGAGCAGGACGCCGTCGAAGCCGTCCTGGGCGTGCGAGGTCGACACCTCGTCGTTGCGCAGCACCTCGCACTCGGCACCCAGCTGATACAGGTACTGGACGAGGTTGAAGACGAAGCTGTCGTAGTTGTCGACGACGAGAATCCGCGCAGTCACTGGTTGTCCACCGTCACATCGTTGAAGGGCAGCAGCGGTTCCGCCCACGGGAAGACGTACTGGAAGAGGACGTAGACCACGGCCAGAATCAGTACGAGCGAGATGAGTGCCTTCATCCACGCGTTCCCCGGCAGATGCCGCCAGATCCAGCCGTACATGCCGTCCCTTCCGTTTCGCCACGGCACCGGAAACCCACGCCGTACCGCACCAGACTAACGGCGCAGGGCCTTCGGTGGCCCGGACTCCACAGGCTGTGTGGAGTCCAGGTGCGCCCACACGATCAGCCGGTGGCTGTGCCCCCATTCCGGATCGCAGGTGGTCAGGGTGAGATACCGGCCCGGGCGCCGGTAACCGGACGCGCCGGGCACCGGGTCGATCACCGCGACATCCGTGGGAACCGTCCGGTAGGGCCCTGTGTCGATCCGGTACGTGAACCAGGTCGTCCCGTCCGTGAGGACGACCGCGTCTCCCGGGCGCAGCCGGGGGAAGTCCTTGAACGGGTCGCCGTAGGTGCGCCGGTGCCCGGCGACCGCGAAGTTGCCCGTCCGCCCGAGCCGGGCCGTCCCCCGGTAGTGGGCGAGGCCCTTCGCCAGGACGTCCCGGCCGGTGCCCTCCAGCACCGGCTTGTTCCACGTGAAACCGAACCGCGGGATGTACATGATCGCGAAGGCCTCACCGTAGTGGTACGGCGCGGGGCGCGAGGGAGCGGAGGCGGCCGGCGCGGTCCCCCGCGACCACTGCCGGTGCAGCTGGTCGATCTGGTCGCTCATCGCGCCGTCGGCCCGCACTCCGGTCCAGAACAGCACGTACACGACGAAGAGCACGATCAGGGTGCCGGCGGTGATGCACAGTTCGCTGAGCGTCCTCACGATCACGCGCACCGGCGGCTCCTGACGGGGGCCTGGCTACTCCACTGGCTTCGCGTAGTGCAGGTCCACTGTGCCGGAGTAGCCGGGCAGAGTCACCGTCCCGTCCTCGGTGACTTTCCAGCCGAGGCCGTAGACGTTGACGTACACCATGTAGGTCTGGATCGCCTTGCTCGCCGCGAGCGCCTTCTGGAGCCGCCCCGGGTCCCCGATCGCCGTGATCTTGTACGGCGGTGAGTAGACCCGGCCCTGGAGGATCAGCGTGTTGCCCACGCAGCGCACGGCGCTGGTGGAGATCAGCCGCTGGTCCATGACCCGGATGCCCCGGGCGCCGCCCTGCCAGAGTGCGTTCACCACGGCCTGGAGGTCCTGCTGGTGGATGACCAGGTAGTCGGGCTGCGGCTCGGGATAGCCGGGGAGCTTGGCGGTGGCGTTGGGCGGGGCGTCGTTGAGGGTGACGGTGAGCCCGTCGCCGGTGAGCGGCTGGGTGCCGGCGCTGCGCTCCAGCCCGGTCAGCCGCCGGTCCTGGGCCTTGCTGCTGCCGTCGTCGCTCTCGGCCAGCGACTCCACGCCATGGCGCAGGGCCGCGTTGGAGTCGTCCAGCTCCTTGTTCTTGCGGCTGCGCTCCTGGATCAGGTCGGACAGCTTCAGCAGCGAGCCGTCCTGCCGGATGTCGGTGCCCTTGGCGGTGTCGAAGCTGGTGAAGAAGATGAGCCCCGCGAGGGCGAAGACCGCGGCCGTCAGGATGCGCACCGGCCGGACGCGCAGCCCACGGCCGGGGCGGGAACCCATTGATCCCGTCCCGGGGGAGTCGGCAGAATTGCTCAACGTACCCTTATCTCCTTCGGCGCCACGGAAGCACTACGCTAACGGACGCGCCCGACCCAGTTACCTGCGCGGCCACGCAGCGCATCGACAGGAGAGACCCTCGTGCCGAAGTCACGTATCCGCAAGAAGGCCGACTACACGCCGCCGCCGGCGAAGCAGGCACAGGCGATCAAGCTGAACAGTCGCGCCTGGGTCGCCCCCGTCATGCTGGCCATGTTCCTGATCGGCCTGGCCTGGATCGTGGTCTTCTACGTGACCGACGGCTCGCTGCCCATCGACGCACTCGACAACTGGAACATCGTGGTCGGCTTCGGCTTCATCGCGGCCGGGTTCGGTGTCTCCACGCAGTGGAAGTAGCGGTCGAGTGACCGTTTGAGTTATCCACAGGCCTGAGCTTCTGTCCACATGTTCCTGGGGAAAGAAACTACGATCTGTGGATAACTCCTCGGGGGTTGACGCTGGTACGACTGCACAGCTGGCCCTCGCACATCTCTTCGCCCTCTGTCTGACCTGCGAGAACTCATTCGAGCGGCAGGGGGCGCAGGCGTGCCCGCACACTGTGCACAAGATCCGCCACCCGCTGTGGACAACGGTTCGCCCCGGCCGGGCCGATCAGGTCAGCTGAGCCGTTCTCACCAGGGTCAGGACGACCACCACGGCCAGGACCAGCGCACATGTGCCGTACTGGACCAGCGTCCGCTTCTGGCGCGGGGCGTGGATCATGGCGTAGCCGGTGACGACACCGGCGACCAGACCGCCGATATGGGCCTGCCAGGCGATGTTCATGCCGGGGCTGAAGGTGATGACCAGGTTGATCACCAGCAGAGCGACGAGCGGGCGCAGGTCGTAGTTGAGCCGGCGCATGAGGACGCCCGTCGCGCCGAACAGTCCGAAGATCGCTCCGGAGGCGCCGAGCGACGGCTGGTTGGGCGCGGCCAGCAGAAAGGTCAGCGCGCTGCCGGCGAGACCGGAGACGAAGTACAGGGTGAGATAGCGGGCGCGGCCGAGGGCCGCCTCCAGGGGGCCGCCGATCCACCACAGGCTGAGCATGTTGAACGCGATGTGGGCATAGCCGCCGTGCAGGAACATCGCGGTCAGCAGGCGGTAGTACTGGCCCGCGGCGACGCCCTGCACCCCGGTCAGATCGGGGGCGTAGGCCTGGCCGATCAGCTCGAACCGGTGGGTGAAGCCGTCGCCGACGGCCATCTGGACCAGGAAGACCGCGAGGTTGATCCCGATGAGGATCTTGGTGAGCAGGCGCGGGTCGGCGGTCAGCGTGCCGCCGGCGACGGTGCGCGGGCGGGCGGCGGCCGCCGCCCGGCCGGCCTCGGAGTCTCCGCGCACACAATCGGGGCACTGGAAACCGACCGAGGCGCTGACCATGCACTCGGGGCAGATGGGCCGCTCACAGCGGGTGCAGTGCACGCCGGTCTCGCGGTCCGGGTGCCGGTAGCACCCGGGCACGCGAGGGGCCTGCTGCGCGCTGCCTGCGGGCTGGTCCATCGGTTCCCCTCGCATGTCGTGATGCATGTCCTGCTCATCCTGACGGACGAGCGGGGCGTTTTGTTCCCGTGCGGCCCGGCCTCGGCGCTTCTCGATGACGGCCGGGAGCGGCCTCAGCGCTTCTCGATGACGACCGACTCGATGACGACGTCCTCGAGCGGGCGGTCGGTGCGGGGGTTGGTGGGGACGGCCGCAATGGCGTCGACGACCCTGCGGCTGGCGTCGGCGACGACCTCGCCGAAGATGGTGTGCTTGCGGCTCAGCCAGGCGGTCGGGGACACCGTGATGAAGAACTGCGAGCCGTTGGTGCCCGGGCCGGCGTTGGCCATGGCCAGCAGGTACGGCTTGTTGAAGGCCAGGTCCGGGTGGAACTCGTCCTTGAACGTGTAGCCGGGACCGCCCATGCCGGTGCCCAGCGGGTCACCGCCCTGGATCATGAAGCCGCTGATGACCCGGTGGAAGATCGTGCCGTCGTAGAGCCGGTTCTTGCCCTTCACACCGGTCTCGGGGTGCGTCCACTCCCGCTCGCCCTGCGCCAGCTCGACAAAGTTCCTGACCGTGGCCGGCGCATGGTTCGGGAGAAGCAGGATCTCGATGTCGCCGCGGTTGGTCTTCAGGGTGGCGTACAGCTGCTCGGCCACGGTCTGCCTTCCGTTGTCCTCCTGTGGTGCCCCCGATCCTCGCACGGCCCGGAACGCTCGCCGCGCGTCGGTCATCAGGTGCATGAGATCCACCGACACGGCCGGTGAGGCGGCGCGCGGCGGCGATTCGTGGCAGGGTCGACGGAAGGTGCGGTTGCCCGGAATTCACCTGTGATGGAGGCGAACGAAGCGATCGGCACCCATATGCCCGCCCGCGCATGCCGCACAGGCTGTCGGCAGGCATGATCCGTAAAAGGGTGGAAAGTCGAAATACCGTACGCCACCGAGGAGGAGGAACCCGTGACCCGCATCGACAGCGTGCGCGCCGCGACCGGCTCGGCGAAGGACAGCGTGCTGCACGCCGCGGAAGTGGTGGCGCCCTACGCCGACACGGCCAAGGAGCGTGCCGCGTACTACGCGCAGGAGGCACGCGTACGGCTGGCGCCCGTGGTGTCGCAGGCCGCCGAACAGGCCCGCGTGCAGTACGACGCCCGGCTCGCCCCGCGTCTGGAGCAGGCTCGTACCCATGTGCCGACCAAGGTGGACCTGGCCGCGCACGAAGCCGCCGTACGCACCCGCAAGGCGGCCCAGCAGGCCGCCGAGTACTCCCGTCCGAAGATCGAACAGGCCATGGCCGCGGCCGCGCCCGTGTACGACGAGGCCGCGCTGCGCGGTGCCGCCGCGCTGGCCGCGCTGCGCGGCAATGTCTCGGCCGAGGAGATCCAGAAGCTGGCCGAGCGCAATGTCCGCCGGTCCCGGCGCGGCCGGGCGCTGAAGGGGCTGGCGGTGCTCACCGTGCTGGCGGCCGGCGCCTTCGCGGCCTGGAAGTGGTGGGACAAGCAGGCCAACCCCGACTGGCTGGTCGAGCCGCCGGCCGCGACGGAGGTCCCGGAGACCGGCCGGCTGAGTTCGGTGGACGGCACCGGGCCCTCGGTGCTGGACCCGGAGGTACAGGCCAAGCAGGCGGAGGAGGAGGGGGACGGGGACGACCGGGGGTGAGCCGGCCGGCACCGCGAGAGGGCTCGGCGAGAGGGCTCGGCGAGAGGGCTCGGCGAGAGGGCTCAGTGAGAGGGCTCAGTGCTCGCAGAGGGAGAACTCCCGCTCGTAGAGCTGCTCGTTGTGTTCGTTTACGAAGAACTTGCGTTCCTGCATGAGCTCTTCGCGGTATCCCCTGGCCTCTTCCAGTGTCATGGTCGAGGTGTCGGACCACGGCTGCTGCGGTGGCACATCGGAGGTCGAGACGATCTTCTGCTCCGGGTCGACCAGGAAGAACGCGAGGATCTTGCGGTGCCCGGGGCGGCCGGGGTCGGCGAGGCGGAACGAGCCGACCCGGTGTTGCAGGACGTTCGGGAACGCCAGGCAGCGGCCCGCCGGGGTCGCTGCCGATCCCAGCACCTGGTTCAGCGCGTCCTCGTCCTCCAGGCCGTAGACCTCGCGCACGCCGTTGTCGTCGTTCTGCTCGTAGTGCGGGTCGTCGAGCGCGGTCCGGAAGCTCAGCCGGCTCTCGGTGATGTTCTCGCTGTCCCAGTAGTAGAGCGCGGTCGAGACGATCCGCTCGTTCAGCATCCCCTCGACGTGCCAGGAGCCGCCGGGGTACTCGGGCTTGTCCGGGGTGAGATGGATGGTGGCGAGCTTGACGATGACCTGGAGACCGCGGCCGCGCAGATCGACCCGGGCGGAGGCGTCGGGCGGCTCCGGCGGGGTGAAGGCCGGGGCGTCCGGGACGACCGGGCGGCGGTTCTCCCACCACTCCTCGTGGACCGTCTCCCAGGCACGGATGGCTTCGCCGTAGGCCTTCTTGTCACTGTAGGAGGATTTGTCCGGATACTCGGGCTCAGAGTCGTACCAGCCGTAGGGATCGACCTCGATCCGCAGCGGCCGCGGATGACGCAGATCGGTGAGCACGTTCTCCAGCAGCGGGCGCATGCGCGCGAACACGTCCGGCAGGACGGCGGCCAGGTCCCGGTGGTTCTCCGGGTGGACGTTGTTGACGTACGACCGGAAGGTGACGTCACCGTCGTCACTGACGTCGACGTCCGTGGGCAGCCACTGGAACCGCTCCGAGAACTCGTACCGCGCATGCCGGTCCGTCGGGTTTCGCCAGGCCCGCTCGGGCTCGCCGCTCACCCCTCTGACCAGGCAGAACAGTGAGGGATGCACCAGGTCCAGCACCTGGCCGCCGGAGCCGGGATGCCAGTCCCGTTCCGCTTCGGGAACCTCTTCCAGAACCCGGACCGCCTCGCGCAGCCGGGCCCTGAGCCCCTCGTCGACCAGCGTGTCCGACTGCCACACCCCGTCGACGGCGGACACCTCGACGCCGGTCCGCCCGTCCCGCAGCGCCGCGTAGTGCCCGAGCTCGTCGAGCACATAGCGGACCTGCGCCTCGGTGAGGCCCTGGGCGAGCGCTTCCCGGGTCCACCGGGCGACGATGCCGGCGTCGTGCATCTTGTCGAACCACCCCGGCTTGGCCCGGATGTGGGCGCTGCACTCCATCATCTCGAGCTCCCGCAGCGTCCGAGGTGTCGCGTACGGCAGGGAACGGGAAGCGTGAAAGGGGAGCGGGAAGGCAGGCAGGCCGGTCAATTCTCTTGTTCCTCCGGGGCGATGTGCGGTGACCGGAAGGCTACGGGAGGGCACTGACACCGCGGCCGGGGCGGGGCACGGCGGGGACAAGAACACCCCCCTGCCAGCGTTTCCGCAGGTCAGGGGGGTGTAAGGAGTGGAGCCTAGGGGAGTCGAACCCCTGACATCCGCCATGCAAAGACGGCGCTCTACCAACTGAGCTAAGGCCCCGGGAAGGAGCGGCCGACCGGAGGAAGCGGGTTCCGGTGGCGCCGCAGACCAGAGTACCGGGTGACCCCGGGTATCCCGCAAAAAGATTGGGGGTCCCCGCCGATGACCACTCTCCGTAAGATGCTCGACGTGGTTCGCGTGAGCGAACCGCGGTTTTTTTAGGGGAAGCGATGGGGAGACGCAATGGACGCCGCACAGCAGGAAGCCACCGCCAGAGCGCGGGAGCTCCAGCGGAACTGGTACGGGGAGCCGTTGGGGGCGCTCTTCCGTAAGCTCATCGACGATCTCGGGCTCAACCAGGCCCGTCTCGCGGCGGTCCTCGGCCTGTCCGCTCCGATGCTGTCGCAGCTGATGAGCGGCCAGCGGGCGAAGATCGGCAATCCTGCGGTGGTCCAGCGGGTGCAGCTGCTCCAGGAGCTGGCGGCCCAGGTCGCGGACGGCAGCGTCAGCGCCGCCGAGGCGACCGAGCGGATGGACGAGATCAAGAAGTCACAGGGGGGCTCCGTGCTCAGCAACACCACGCAGACCACGAGCAGCTCGGGGGCGCCCACGGTCAAGCGGGTGGTCCGGGAGATCCAGTCGCTGCTGCGCTCGGTCGCGGCCGCCGGCGACATCATCGAGGCCGCCGACAGCCTCGCCCCCGCCCACCCCGAACTCGCCGAGTTCCTGCGGGTGTACGGCGCCGGGCGCACCTCGGACGCGGTCGCGCACTACCAGTCCCACCAGAACTGACCGGAGGCGGGCGCGCGGGGCTCGGGGGGAAGAGCACCGGGGCGCGACGCCACGGGCGTACCGCCCGTCACGGGGGCGTTCGTATCGCTCATCACCGGGGAAGCAAGGGGTAACCGCACGGGGTACCGGGGTGAGCCGAGGGGGAGGAGCGTCGGGCTGTCATGGGTGAGGTCTTCGCCGGCCGGTACGAGCTGGCCGACCCGATCGGACGCGGCGGTGTGGGGGCCGTATGGCGCGCCTGGGACCACCGCCGACGCCGTTATGTGGCCGCCAAGGTGCTCCAGCAGCGCGATGCCCACTCCCTGCTGCGCTTCGTCCGCGAGCAGGCGCTGCGGATCGACCACCCCCATGTCCTCGCCCCGGCCAGCTGGGCCGCCGACGACGACCAGGTGCTGTTCACCATGGACCTGGTCGGCGGCGGTTCGCTGGTCCACCTGGTCGGCGACTACGGCCCGCTGCCCCCGGCCTATGTGTGCACCCTGCTCGACCAGCTGCTGTCCGGCCTCGCCGCCGTCCACGCCGAGGGCGTCGTCCACCGTGACATCAAGCCCGCCAACCTGCTGCTCGAAGCCACCGGCACCGGCCGGCCGCGGCTGCGGCTGTCCGACTTCGGCATCGCCATGCGGCTCGGCGAACCCCGTCTGACGGAGACCAACCTCGTCGTGGGAACGCCGGGCTATCTCGCCCCCGAGCAGATGCTGGGCGCCGACCCCGACTACCCGGCCGACCTGTTCGCCGTGGGCCTGGTCGCCCTGTATCTGCTTGAGGGCGCCAAGCCGGACGCCAAGGCGCTGGTCGAGTACTTCGTGGAGCAGGGCACGCCCGGCCCGCCCAAGGGCGTCCCCGAACCGCTCTGGCAGGTCGTCGCCGGCCTGCTCCAGCCCGACCCGGCGGCCCGGTTCCGCACCGCCACCGGCGCGCGCAAGGCCCTCGCCGCCGCCGCGGAACTCCTGCCGGAGCCCGGCCCGGACGACGAGCTGATCGAGGTCTTCGACCAACTCGGCCCGCTGCCGCCCGGTTTCGGACCCGACGGCCCGCTCAAACCGGCCCGTGGGGTGCGTTCGTTCAGGGACCGTGCCGATGACGCGGGCGGCAGTCCGGGTGACAGTACGGGGACCGGCGGGGCCGGGTCTGCGGTTTCCGAGCGGGTCTCCGACGTGCCGACCCCTTCCGACACCGGCAGTTTCCGGCTGCCGCCGCCCCCGGAGGAGCGGGCCGCCTCCTTCGGGCCGTACACCCCGCCGTCCGTCCCCCAATCCCCCTACGGGCACCAGGCGTTCGATCCGGCGCAGCACCCGGCCTGGCCCCCCGCGAGTCCTCCCACGGCGACTCCCTCCTCCCCGACTCCCCCCACCGCCGCGTACACCGCCCGGGACCCGCGGACCCCGCCTCCCTTCGCCCCGCCGATGCCGATGCCGACGGCGGCGCCGGTGCGGGCGGTGGCTCCGGTGCGCGGCCGGCGAGCGCGCCGTACCCGCCGGGCCGGGCCTCCGGCCAGGGCCGCGATCCCGATCCTGCTGCTGGCGCTGGCCTGTTACGCGGTCGGCTTCTGGGCGTTGACCCGGGTCTGAGCCCGCCGGGCGGCCAGCGTCCAGACCGCGAGCACCAGCAGCAGCGCGGTCCCGAGCCCGATCCCGGTGGCCGCGACCAGCTTCATCCGGGTGCCGCCCCCGCCGGCCCCGGTCAGCACCGCCTCCCGGTCCCGGGCCGTGACCGTGAAGACGCCGGCCGGCTCCGGCCGCCCGGCGTACTCCGGCCCGGCCTGCGCCGCCCCGGACAGCCGGACCCGCAGCGTCACGGCGAACGGCCCCTGCCCGAAGGTGGCCGCCACCCGCTCGCTGAGGTGCAGCACCAGGTAGTAGTCCCCGGCGAAGCGGACGGAGGTCACCGCGGCGGGGACGGCGTACCGGTTGGCGTACGCCACCGGCGGGAGCGGGGCGAGGGCGGCCGACTTCGGGGTGCCGGTGTAGCCGAGGGAGGTGTCGTCGACGAGACCGCGCACCGGGTTGTGCAGGGAGAGGGTCAGGGCGCCGCCGACATAGCCGTGGCCGGGGGAGCCGGCCAGCTCGGCGGAGGCGTACAGCTGCCGCCCCCAGTCCAGCGGCACCCTGTAGAACTGGGTCGCGCCGGGCGCCAGGGCGGTACGCCAGACGCCCGGGCCGAGGGAGCGGGCCCAGGCGAAGCCGGCGCCGCCGGAGCGGTCGCGGGGCGCGCCGCCGAGCGGTTCGGGTGTGGCGGAGTCCCATGTCTGCGGCGCGCCGGTGGGTCCGGGGTGGGCCAGGCGCGGTTCCGTGACGGGCACGATCTCCAGATCCCAGGGCCGCGCCGCCGCTCCCTCCCCGCCAAAGGTGCCGAGGCGTTCGACCACCACGTAGTACGTCCCAGCGCCCTGGCACACCGTCCTGTCCGCCTCCCGCCGCCCCAGTGCGGTGACCGGCCGCGGGCTGATCGCGGCGCCGAAGCGGGCGGCGGAGTAGGAGCACGGCGTGCCGCGCGCGTCCTGCACGGACACCCGGATGCCGTCGGTGGCGGAGACGGTGGCGTCCGCCGGGGGTACGGCGGTGACCGGGACGTAGGCCGTGTCGGCGGCGGTGAGATCCAGGCGGTAGGAGAGGGTGCCGTGCGCCGGGAGGTGGCTGCGGTAGGTGCGGCCGGGGGCGAGGTGCCCGGCGTCCGCCCGTCCGACCCCGCCCTCCACGCTCCGGGCGCCGGGGGCGAAGGCGTACGACCCCGGTCCGGACGGCGCGGCGACGGCGGGCCCGGCCGGCACCCCGACGAGCAGCCCGGTCAGCACGGTCAGCACAGCCAGAACAGCCGGAAGGGCCGGAACGGCGCGAGTGGTCGACCGCCGGCCGCCCCGCCTCGACCCCGCTGTACGCCCCCGCACGCGCCACCCCCTGTCGCTCACCGCCCATCCTGCCCCGTGGGTCACTGCGCCATCCGGGCAACGCACACGTCCGTCCGAAACACCCCGCCAACACGCTGCCCCGCACGCCGCCCCCGATCACCGCCGTACCCCACCCCCCGCGACCTCGCAACGCGAACCGTGAGCCGGGAGCCGGGAGCCGGGAGCCGGGAACAGCACAGGACCCCGGCCGCGACGGCGGCCGGGGTCCTGGTCAGATTCTGGTGTCGGTACTCACGAACCCGTGGGCACGGAGTCAGTCGCCTCCGTCCACAGGTCCTGCTCGGCGCGATCCGCCTGGATCTGGCGGTACACGAGGAGACCGCCGATGGCGGCCAGTGCGACCAGGAGCAGCTTCTTCACCGCGCGACCTCGTCTTTCGTTGACGTAGGGGACCTCTGGCGCCCGACTATACACACCGACCGATATCGATCGGTGACCTGCGTCGGGCCCCAACTCCCGCCCGCCGGAGCCCAGTAGGCACGCCCCGCACCGTTCCGATCGGAGGGTGATCACACCCCCACGGACGGTCACTTTTGCTCCCCCTTCGCTCACTCTCGCCAGCTTTCAGGGGTTTTGTGGGCCTCTTAGGGCCATCCGAGTGGTGTTCATCTGAACATCGCCGCGCCACGGGCGTCGGTCCACCACTTCGCGATCCGCATACACATCATGAGGAAAGTACGCAAATCGCCCAACCCGAAAGTGAGGGGCCATGACCCAGAACAAGGTCATGAAGCTGTGGACCGCCATCGTCACCACCTTCCTCGCGCTGTGCACGGCGCTCGGACTCGCCTCCGCCACGACCGCCACGGCCGCGGCGGCCACACCCCGGACCGAGAACACCGGCACCGGAGCGAGCACCGCGACGAACACCGCGACCAGGACCGTCCCGACGATCCCGGCACCACGCCACTGGGCCTGGTCCCACGGCAAGGCCCTGCCCCCCACGATGAAGCAGCGGATCCGGGCCGAGGCCCACGGCAAGACCCCCCGCTGCCGGCGCCGGGGACTGCCCGGCACGCAGGAGAACGCCCAGGACGACCCCCAGGAGCCCGCCCATACCTCCGCGACCGGGACCGGACACCGGACGGACGACCAGCGGTCGGCGCCCCTGGCCTGCTGACCCCCGGCTCACCCGCAGTACCGCAACGTCTCGACCCAGGCGACTTGCGTACGCACCAGTCGACACGGAAAGACCCCCGGCCGGGCTCGGCCGGGGGTCTCGCGCTGTACCGGGCACCCCGAACCGGACGCCATGCCCGGACGCCATGCCCGGACGCCATGCCCGGACGCCATGCCCGGACGCCATGCCCCCGAGGAACCCTCGGCTCACTCCGTCAGCACGATCGCCTGCGAGGGGCACCGCTCGGCCGCCTCCCGCACCTCCGGCGCGCCGCCCGACTCCTCCCGTCCGGGCCGTACGACGCCGTACCCGTCCTCGAACGCGAACACGGCCGGCGCCCGGTGCGCGCACTCGGCGGAGCCGTAGCACAGCGAGCGGTCGACGGAGACCTTCATGCATCCTCCAGCCCTCAGCGGTGACTGCCTGACTTCCAGGACGTCACTGCCCGGCGGAGGACACACCGAACCGAGCGGCCCCGCGCGGTCCCTCCCGCCCTCCGGCTACCGCTCCCCGCCCGCGGCCGACAGCCAGTGGGCCACCCGGCGGACCGTGGGCTCGTCGAGCCGGTCGGCCAGCGCCCGGACCGCCGCCTCGTCCTCGGGCCCCAGCTCGTACAGGCCCGCCTTGGCCAGCCCGGCGACGAGCACCTGGTGCCGACGGCCCGCCATGCGCTCCGCGAACCGGGCGGGTGCCGGGGCGGATGCCGGGGCGGGCGGCCCGGACCGGTGGGCGGCGGTGGCCTGGGCGTCGTAGCGGTGCCAGGCGCCCTCGCGCGGCCCCCACAGCGCGACCGTCACCTGCTCCCCCCGCGCGCGCAGGGTCCGGGTCATGTCCCCCACGGCGTACAGCACGGGCGCCCGGTACGGCGACTGCGCGCCCACGCTCCAGGAACCATCGCCGGATCCCCGGGCGGGCCGGTGGAACAGCGCGACCCAGCGCGGCTCGCCGGACGGTCGCGGGCAGGCAGGACTGCTCTCCATCCCTCACTCACCCCTTCTCTCCCCGGCCCACAGGCCCTGGGGGACGGCCGGAGGGCGACCGTAGCTGACATACCGTCAGATAGCCATGGCGTCCTTCTGGTCTCTTCACGGCCGGCGTGACACCCTGCCCGCGCCCACGCCCGCCCCGGAACGGACCGAGAGGGAGGCCGAGGATGAGCGCAGAGACAACCGAAGAGAGCGCGGGGGCCGCGAGCGAGGCCGCCGTGTGCGCGGCCCACCGGGCCCGTGCGCACAGCGCCTACGCCCGTGCCGTCGCCGCGTGCCGGTACGCCGGAGTCGGCCGGGAGGCCGCCGAGACCGTGCCCAGGGACCTGGCCGCCAGGGCCGCGAGCGCGCTGCGGCTGACGGAACGGTCGCTCGCCGCGCTGGCGTCGGCCGCGCCGGACCCCGCGGCCGACGCCCGCTGCGCCCGCAACGCCGCCGCCGGCGCGGCCCTGGCCGCCCAACTGGCCGCGTCGGCACACGAACCCGATTGGGTCGGAGCATCCGGGGCATCCGGTCCAGGCGGGGCATCCGGGGCGGCGGCCCTGCGGGCGGCGCTGGCCGCCTCCCTGGCGGCCGCGGCCGCGGCGGGCGGCAGTGCGCCGGGCCGGGATCCGTCGCTGAACGCCGCCGCCGAGCGGGCCGAGCACGACGCCCGCACCGCGGCACGCGCGGCGGGCTGGCCGGAGCCTCGCCCGTAGCCGAACCCTGAGACAGAGACGGGGGCCAGGATGGGGAGCCGACCCGTGGTTTCTCCCGCCCGTCCGGTACCGGTCCCTCCCCTCGTGGGGACCGGTACCGAACGGTGCAGGAGCGTCGGCCCGTACCTGGTCGGCGAAACGGCACGGGTCGAAGCAAAGGGGGCGAAACATCTCCGGGCGACCCGCATGGGCTCACCCCATGGAGCGGTCGTCGCTCCCCGCGTTCGGCATCGACAGAAGTTGACCGAGAACATTCGGCGCCATGGGCTGCCTCTTTCGAGCACTGAGCCGGTGGCCTGTTCGGACGGTCCGTGACCGTCCCGCTACCGGGGTTGCGATCCTGCCATCTGTTCCGGCCCCCGAGGAGATTCCGGTGTCCGGTCCAGGCCTTATCCGCAGGTCAGGCGTATAAGGTGAGTTTTCCGGTCCGGACGTCCAGATGCGGGGGGAAGTAAGGGGTGGGACCTTGGGTTCCGACTCAGGGGCACGCACAGCTTTCGCCGAGCGCCTCGCGCTGCTGTACAAGGAGGCCGGAAACCCTCCCCTCAAGAGCGTCGCGGAGTCGGTCGTACGGCTCCAGCGTGTCGACGAGCGCGGCCGGCCCGTACGGGTGTCGGCCCAGCGGATCAGTGACTGGCGCCGTGCCAAGAACGTGCCGGCCCAGTTCGCCGCCCTGGCGGCCGTCCTCCAGATCCTGATCCCGGAGGCCCGGCGCGCCCGGCCCGCCCCGGTCTCCAGCGGGCTGTACGACATCGGCCACTGGCAGCGGCTGTGGGAACGCGCCCTGGCCGACCCGGTCGGCGACCGTCCGGTGCCCGCCGGATCGGCCGAGGAGCAGAACCAGCCGCCCCCGGCCCAGGCGCCGCCCCTCAGCGGAGGCGTGTGCCCGTACCGCGGGCTGGCCCCGTACCGGCAGGAGGACGCCCGCTGGTTCTTCGGCCGCGAACGCAGCACCAACGCGCTCGTCGAGCAGCTCCGCGCCGCCGCGCGCACCGGCGGGCTGGTGATGCTGGTCGGCGCCTCGGGCGCCGGCAAGTCCTCCCTGCTGAACGCCGGCCTGGTCCCCGTGGTCCGGAACGGCTCCCTGAACGGCATCACCGGCACCGCCCGCACCGATCCGCCGCTCCCGGCGGGCACCGCACCATCCGGGACCTCCGCGGACGGCGGAACGGCCGCCGAAGCCCCCGGCGCCGCCCCGGGCGGCACCACCACAACAGCACCCCCCGCCCCGCACGGCCTGGTCGTCCAGCTGGTCCCCGGCGCCGACCCGCTCGCCGAGCTGGTGCGCCGTATCCCCGACCTCGGCCCGGTCGCCGCGAAGGCGCGCGAGGCGGAGCGGGAGGCCTCCCGGAACCCGGCCGCGCCGGGCTGCGACGCCCCGGAGATCGCCGCCGCCGTACGCGAGGCCGTCACCGCGTGGGCGGACCGGGAAACCGCGTCCGCCTGCCGGCCGGTCGTGGTGGTGGACCAGTTCGAGGAGGCCTTCACCCTCTGCCCGGACGAGGCGGACCGCCGTACCTTCATCCAGCTTCTGCACGCCGCCTGCACCCCGCCCGCCGACGCCTCGGCGGACGCCCCCGTCCTGGTCGTCCTCGGCATCCGCGCCGACTTCTACGAACAGTGCCTCGGCTATCCGGAGCTGTCCGACGCGCTCCAGCACCGGCACATGGTGCTCGGCCCGCTGACCAGCGGCGAGCTGCGCGAGGCGGTGACCGGCCCGGCCAAGGCGGTGGGCCTGGAGCTGGAGCCGGGGCTCGCCGAGCTGATCGTGCGCGAGGTCAGCGCCGACGGCCCGCGCGGGGCGCACGACGCCGGTGTGCTCCCGCTGCTCTCGCACGCCCTGCTGGCCACCTGGCAGCGCCGCAAGGGCGGAAAGCTGACGCTGGCCGGCTACCGCGCGGCGGGCGGCATCCAGGGCGCGGTGGCCGCCACCGCCGAGCGCGCCTGGTCCGGCCTGGACCCGGCCGCCCGGTCCGCCGCCCGGCTGCTGCTGCTGCGCCTGGTCCGGCTCGGCGAGGACACCCAGGCCACCCGCCGCCGCGGCACCCGGCGCCAGCTGGCCGAGGAGTCGGCGGACCCCGGCAAGACGGAGGAGTCCCTCGAGGCGCTGGTCCGGGCCCGGCTGGTGACCCTGGACGCGGACACCGTGGAGATCACCCACGAGGCGCTGCTGCACGCCTGGCCGCGGCTGCGCCACTGGATCGACGACAACCGCAACGACCATCTGCTGCGCCAGCGGCTGGAGGAGGACGGCCGGGCCTGGGAGGACTCGGGCCGGGACTCCTCGCTGCTGTACCGGGGCTCCCGGCTGGAGCAGGCCCGCAGCTGGGCGCGGTCGGCCGGGGACACCTATCTGACCCGCAGCGCGGTGGAGTTCCTCGCCGCCTCGGTACGGCTGCGCAAGCGCACGGTGTGGATCAGCCGGGCCGCGGTGGCGGCGCTGGTGGTGCTGGCGATCCTCGCCGGCGGTACGGCTGTGATCGCCTGGCAGCAGCGGGACGACGCCGTGTTCGAACAGGTGCTCGCCGAAGCCGACCGGGCGCAGCGCACGGACCCCTCGCTCGCCGCCCAGCTGGACCTGGTCGCCCACCGGCTGCGCCCCGACGACGAGGGCACGTACAGCAGGCTGATCTCCATCGTGAACGCCCCGCTGGCCACCCCGCTGTCCGGGCACACCGGCGCGGTCTACCTGACCTCCTTCAGCCCCGACGGCCACACGCTGGCCACCGCCAGCTACGACCGGACCGTCCGGCTGTGGAACGTGACCGACCCGAGCCGCCCCACGCCCCTCGGCGCCCCGCTCACCGGCCACACCAGCTGGGTGAGCAGCGCGGTGTTCAGCCCGGACGGCCACACGCTGGCCAGCGCCGGCGACGACGGCACCATCCGGCTGTGGGACGTGACCGACCCCGCCCACCCGTCCCCCGTCGGCCGGCCGCTCACCGGTCACAAGGGCACGATCTACCTGGTCGCCTTCAGCCCCGACGGCCACACCCTGGCCTCGGTCGGCGAGGACAGCACGGTACGGCTGTGGGACGTGGCCGACCCGCACCGGGCGCGGCAGCTCCAGGCGCTGCACGGGCACACCGCCGCCGTGCGCTCGGTGGCGTTCAGCCCCGACGGGCGGCTCCTCGCCGCGGGCAGCGATGACGACACCGTGCTGCTGTGGAACACGGCCGACCCGCGCCACCCCAAGGCGCTGCCGACCGCCCTCCGGGGCCACACGGACATCGTGCACTCGGTGGCCTTCAGCCCGGACGGCCACACCCTGGCCAGCGGCAGCGCCGACGACACCATCCGGCTGTGGGACCTCACCGACCCCGCGCACCCGGCCCCGCTCGGCCAGCCGCTGACCGGGCACACCGGCCCGATCTGGTCGGTGGCGTTCAGCCCCGACGGCGGACGGCTGGCCGCGGCGAGCGCGGACTCCACGGCCAGCCTGTGGAACGTCAGCGACCCGTCGTCCCCCTCGCAGATCGGCGAGCCGCTCACCGGCAGCAGCGGGGAGATGTACGCGCTGGGCTTCAGCCCGGACGGCCGCACCCTCGCCACCGGCAGCGGTGACAGCAAGGTGCGCCTGTGGTCGGTCCCGGCCTCGGACATGATCGGCCGCAGTGCCGCCTTCCGGCCGGACGGGCGGGTCCTCGCCACGGCCGCCCGGGACGGCAGGCTCCGGCTGTGGAACGTGACGCGGTCCGGCCGGCCCGTGGCACTCGGCAAGCCCTTCATGCGGGCCGACGACGGCTCGCGCGACCTGCGCTTCTCGCCGGACGGCCGCACCCTCGCCGTCCTCACCGGCGCCCGCAGGATCTACCTCTGGAACGTCACCGACCCGGCCCACCCGGTCGTCGCCGGACCGCCGCTGGTCCTGGCGACCCGTTTCATGGGCCCGGACGCGCTCGCGTTCAGCCCGGACGGCCGCACCCTCGCCACCGCCTGGGACGACCACACGCTACGGCTGTGGAACGTCTCCGACCCGGCCCGCCCCGCACCCCTCGGCGCCCCGCTCACCGGGCACCGGGGCTATGTCAACGCCCTGGTCTTCAGCCCGGACGGCCGCACCCTGGCCAGCGGCAGCGCGGACAGCACCATCCGGCTCTGGCGGGTCACCGACCCGGCCCGCCCGGTGCCGCTCGGCCGGCCGCTCGCCGAACACTCCGGCCCCGTCAACTCGCTCGCCTTCAGCCCGGACGGGCACACCCTGGCCAGCGGAAGCGACGACGACACGGTCCGGCTGTGGAACGTCACCGACCCGACCGCCGCGAGCGCGCTCGGCGCCCCGCTCACCGGGCACACCGAGGCCGTCACCTCGCTGACTTTCAGCCAGAGTGGCAGCACGCTGGCGAGCGGCGGCAACGACAACACGGTCCGGCTGTGGAACGTCACCGACCCCGCCTCGGCCGCCCCGATCGGCCAGTCGATGACCCCCAACGCCAAGACGGGCAACTTCCTGGCGTTCAGCCCCGGCAGCCGGGTCCTGGGCGTGTCCAGCGGCACCGACACGGTCCGGCTGTGGAGCCTGGACGACGAGGCGGCGATCCGGCACATCTGCTCGGTGACCCGCGGCGTCCTCACCCCGGAAAAGTGGCACGAGTACCTCCCGCGCCTCTCCTACGACCCTCCGTGTGGGCGATGATCGGCCAACCCGCCTGATTTCCCCGCGACTTGGCCCCGCGGACCGCCCAATGTTGTTACCCTTGGCCATAGCCCGATCGCTGGTGCATCCCCCGTCGCCAGCGGTCGGGTCTTTTCATGCCCCGGTTCATGCCCCGGTCACCACGACTCGGCCTCGACGAACAGCCTGACCGCCTCCACCAGGCACCAGACGGAGAACACCAGACAGCCGGCCCACAAGCCCCACAGCCCCCACCTGACCTCCCGCCGCACCCGCATCCCGCGATCGCCTCCCCCACTACGTCGGATAAGCAGTGTCCCAGCGGGAACCCGGATCAGAGGCGGCCCAGGCAATCTCCGGGACGGGGGTCCGGCGGGAGTCTCTGGTGACGGGAGGCGGCGATGACGGGCCCGGACGGTTCACAGGAAGCGGTTGCGCGGGCGCTCGACAGCCTCGGCACGGGCGCTTACCTGACGGACGAGCAGGGGGTGATCGTCGCCGTCAACCCGCGGGGCGAACAGCTCCTGGCCCGGCCCGCCGATCATCTGGTCGGCCGGGACGCCCACGATCTGCTGCACCGCACCGGTTGCGGGGAGCCCGTGCCGCTGGTCCAGTGCCGCCTCAGGCAGAGCGCGCTCGGCGGGCACACGGAGCAGGGTGAGGACGAGTGGTTCGAGCGCGGAGACGGCACGCTGGTGCCGGTGGGATGGCTGGTCACGCCCGTCCGCCCGGCGGCCACGCTCGTCCTCTTCCACTCCCTGGAGCGCCCCACGCGCCCCGCCCAGCGGCCACCGGCCGGCGGACGCCTCTCCGAACTGGAACGGCTCGCGCTGCTCGCCGAGACGACCACCCTGCTCACCTCCACCCTGGACATCCACGAGGCGCTGCGCCGCCTGATCAGCCTCGTGGTGCCCCGGATCGCCGACTGGAGCGTCATCGACCTGATCGGCGAACGGGACGACGTCCGGCGCTTCGCGGTCGCCCATGCCGAGAACGGCACCGTGGTGTTCCGGGAGGACCTCCAGGGGCCCATGCCGCCGGTGCCGCAGGAGTCCTCGATGCCCCTGTCCCTCGCCCTGCGCGGCGTCGCGTCCTCCATGGCCGGCCCCGAGACCTATCAGGGCCCGCCCGACTCCGGGATCGCGGTGGAACAGCGGCGCCTGTTCGAGGTGACCGGCATGCACTCGGCCACCGTGGTCCCGCTGCGCAGCCTGCACGAGGTAATGGGCGCCCTCACGCTGGGCCGCGCCGACCAGCCCGAGCGGTTCACCGCGGCGGAGACCGCCCTGCTGGAGGACATCGCCCGGCGGGCCGGCCTCGCTCTGGAGAACGCCCGCCTCTACCAGCGCCAGCGCCAGGTCGCCGAGACCATGCAGCGCCATCTGCTGCCGAAGCTGCCGCGTTCGCCCGGCCGCAGCATGAGCGCCCGCTACCTGCCCGCGCCGGACGCCTCCCACGTCGGCGGCGACTGGTACGACGCGTTCACCCTGACGGACGGCACCACCGCGCTCGCCGTGGGGGACGTCGTCGGCCACGACCTGGAGGCCGCGGCCGGCATGGCCCAGCTGCGCAACATGCTCCGGGCGTACGCCGTGTCCCAGCAGAAACCGCCGAGCAAGATCGTGGAATGGCTCGACCAGGCGACCCTGCACATCGCGGAGGTCTCCATGGCCACGCTGATCTTCGCCCGCATGAGCGAGAGTCCCGACGGCCGGTGCGAGCTGTCCTGGACCAACGCGGGCCATCCGCCACCCCTGCTGGTCACCAGCGGGGGTGAGGCCCGCTATCTGACCGACGGCCACGGGATCCTGCTGGGCGTCACCCCCGAGCAACCCCGCCCCGACGCCACGGCGGAACTGCTGCCCGGCTCGACCCTGGTCCTCTACACCGACGGTCTGATCGAGTCCCCGGGCCACACCCTGGACGAGGGCCTGGACCGGCTGCGCCGGCACGCCGCAGCCCTGGCCGGTCGCCCCCTGGACCCCTTCACCGACGAACTGCTGGCCCGGGCCCGCCCACCGGACAACGACGACGACGTGGCCCTCCTGGCCGTCCGCCACGGCACGGACACGGCTTGCTGACGTCTGACGGAGGATGGGGGGGAGCGAGCGGGTCTGCGCGGTGAAGTGTGGGCCTCCGATCACTCCGACAGCAGGGAGCGCTTCGTCCGATGCCCACACAGTCCACACGCCCTGGGCGCGGCGGTGCCGGAACCGCCCCGGTCATGGACGTCCCGCCGTTCAGGCCTCCTCTCGTCAAAGCGGTCTTCAGGGACGTGACCTCGATGCACGTCTCCCGGCCGGCCGCGTGGGCCGCCGCGTCGGTGACACGGACGGTGCTGACGGAGATCATCGGCGGCGCGAGGAGAGCGGCGGCGGCGGAAGCCCGGAAGAAGCTGATTCCCCGTGACCTTCTCTCGGCGATCGACCGGAACGTCGAGCTCGAGGTGGGGACCACGTGGTACGACCACAGCCCGACGTTTCACGGCCTGACCGGTGTCCTGTACGACGCCGAGGGCGTCCTCGTGCCTTCTCGTCGGCGCAGCAGGTCGCGCAAACCGAGTGCTGTGGTCGGCGCCCACAGGTTCGAGGCCGGGGTCAGGAAGCTGCTGCGGAGCCAGGGGGCGACGGCCGTCCCGGCGATGGTCCGCGACCTGGACGGAATCGCGAGCGTGTTCCTGACGGACCTCGCCCGGGACGCGGCCTCCACCCGGAGGGGGCACGGGCGGACCATCGGCAGGGACGACATCCTGGCCGCCCTCACGATCCAGTTGTTCGGCGGCAACCTCAGACAGCGAGCCCTCACCGCAGCACGCCAGGGCGCCGAGCTGCTGGAGGATCCGCTCATCGGCTGACCGCCGCTGTTGGTGTCAACCATGGACGCCAAAAGACCCCCGGCCCAAGGGACCGGGGGTCTTCTCGCTGGTGGGGCTAACAGGATTTGAACCTGTGGCCTCATCCTTATCAGGGATGCGCTCTAACCAACTGAGCTATAGCCCCGCCGCGCTGTGCGGTGTGTGTCCCGCGCGCTGACTCCTGAAGATTAGCGCACGACCACGCCAGTCCCAAAATCGGTTGTCGGGGGACCGTCAGGTCAGGGGCCCGCAGGCGTCACTCGTCCTCCGCGAGGGTCAGCTCGACGCCGCCCACGAAGCCCGCGGAGAGGTTGTAGATGAACGCGCCGAGCGTCGCCAGCGCCGTCGCCAGGACGACGTCGATGACCGCGATGATCGACGTGAACGTCAGCACATGGGGGAGCGACAGGAAGGACTGGAGGTCGAAGCCGTTCGCCTCGTTCGAGCCCGTCGCCTCCGAGATGGTGCCGCCCACCGTGGAGAACACACCCATCGCGTCCATCACCATCCACAGCACCGCCGCGGCGACGACCGTACAGATGCCCAGCGCGATGGAGAGCAGGAAGCTGACCTTCATCACCGACCACGGGTCGGCCTTGGCCACCCGCAGCCGCGCCTTGCGGGTCCGCGGAGCCGTGCGCACGCCGGTACGCGGCACGCGCACCCCGCCGGTGGACTGCTGCGCCACATACGCCTGCGGCGGGTGGTACGGCCCGTCGGGCTGCTGCGGGCGCCGCTCACCGGGCAGCGGCGACGCCGGACGCGCCTCGCCGGACGCGGCCGGGCCTCGGGTGTCCGTCACTGTTCCCCCCTGGGAAGCGGATGGACCGGCGGAGTCCTGCGCGGACACCTTCACCGGCTTGAGGTTGGTCGTCTGCGGGTCGGTCGCGAGAGCAGCGCCCTGGGACGCGCCCGACGCACCCTGAACACCCCCGGTGGAGGCGGCAGACGCGGCGGAGCCACGGCCGCCGCCGTCCGTTTCCGTACCCCTGGAGGTACCGGCCGATCCGGCGCCCGTGGCTCCGCTCACGATGACTCACTCCTCGTGCCTACTCGGCCGAGGGCGCCTCACCCTCGTCCGTGCCGATGGTCACGGCGTCCTCGGCGGCCTCGCCGACGGCCTCCTCGCCGTCGACCTCCTCCGCCTCACGCCCCGCCTCGGCGTTACGTGCGATACCGACCACGGCATCGCGCTTGCCCAGGTTGATCAGTTGGACGCCCATGGTGTCACGGCCCGTCTCCCTGATCTCGTTGACTCGCGTACGAATCACACCGCCGGACAGGGTGATGGCGAGGATCTCGTCGGTCTCCTCGACCACCAGCGCGCCGACCAGCGAACCACGGTCCTCCACGATCTTGGCGGCCTTGATGCCGAGGCCACCGCGACCCTGGACGCGGTACTCGTCGACGGCGGTCCGCTTCGCGTACCCACCGTCCGTGGCAGTGAACACGAACGTACCGGGTCGAACGACATTCATCGAGAGAAGCTCGTCGCCCTCCCGGAAACTCATCCCCTTGACGCCGGAGGTGGCGCGGCCCATCGGGCGCAGGGAGTCGTCCGAGGCGGTGAACCGGATCGACTGTGCCTTCTTGCTGATCAGCAGCAGATCGTCGTCCGCCGAGACCAGCTCCGCACCGATCAGCTCGTCGTCGCCGCCGTCCTCCCGCTCGCGCAGGTTGATCGCGATCACACCGCCGGAGCGGGGCGAATCGTAATCCTTCAGAGGCGTCTTCTTGACCAAGCCGGACTTGGTGGCCAGCACCAGGTACGGCGCCGCCTCGTAGTCCCGGATCGCGAGGATCTCGGCGATCGCCTCGTCCGGCTGGAAGGCGAGCAGGTTCGCCACGTGCTGGCCACGCGCGTCCCGGCCGGCCTCGGGCAGCTCGTACGCCTTCGCCCGGTACACCCGGCCCTTGTTGGTGAAGAACAGCAGCCAGTGATGCGTGGTGGAGACGAAGAAGTGGTCGACGATGTCGTCTTCCTTCAGCTTCGTACCCCGCACGCCCTTGCCGCCGCGCTTCTGCGCCCGGTAGTCGTCCGTCTTGGTCCGCTTGACATAGCCGCCGCGCGTGACGGTGACGACGATGTCCTCCTCGGCGATCAGGTCCTCGATGGACATGTCGCCCTCGTACGGGATCAGCTTGGTCTTGCGGTCGTCGCCGTACTTCTCGACGATCGCCGCCAGCTCCTCGCTGACGATCCCGCGCTGACGCACCGGCGAGGCGAGGATCTGGTTGTACTCGTTGATCTTCGCCTGGAGTTCGTCGTGCTCCTGGACGATCTTCTGCCGCTCCAGGGCCGCCAGGCGCCGCAGCTGCATCTCGAGGATCGCGTTGGCCTGGATCTCGTCGATCTCCAGGAGGCCCATCAGGCCGGTGCGCGCGATGTCGACGGTCTCGCTGCGCCGGATCAGCGCGATGACCTCGTCGATGGCGTCCAGGGCCTTGAGCAGGCCGCGCAGGATGTGCGCGCGCTCCTCGGCCTTGCGCAGCCGGAAGCGGGTACGGCGGACGATGACCTCGATCTGGTGCGTCACCCAGTGCCGGATGAACGCGTCCAGGGAGAGGGTGCGCGGCACGCCGTCGACCAGCGCGAGCATGTTCGCGCCGAAGTTCGTCTGGAGGTCGGTGTGCTTGTACAGGTTGTTCAGGACGACCTTGGCGACCGCGTCCCGCTTGAGCACGATGACCAGGCGCTGACCGGTGCGCGAGGACGTCTCGTCGCGGACGTCGGCGATGCCGCCGATCTTGCCGTCCTTCACCAGGTCGGCGATCTTCTGCGCCAGGTTGTCCGGGTTCACCTGGTACGGCAGCTCGGTGACCACCAGGCACTGCCGGCCCTGGATCTCCTCGACCTCGACCACCGCGCGCATCGTGATGGAGCCGCGCCCGGTGCGGTACGCCTCCTCGATGCCCTTGCGGCCCACGACCAGCGCGCCGGTCGGGAAGTCCGGGCCCTTGATGCGCTCGATCAGCGCGTCCAGCAGCTCCTCGTGGCTGACGTCCGGGTTCTCCAGGTACCACTGGGCGCCGGCCGCGACCTCGCGCAGGTTGTGCGGCGGGATGTTGGTCGCCATACCGACCGCGATGCCGGCGGAGCCGTTGATCAGCAGGTTCGGGAAGCGGGCCGGCAGGACGGTCGGCTCCTGGGAGCGGCCGTCGTAGTTGTCCGTGAAGTCGACGGTCTCCTCGTCGATGTCCCGGACCATCTCCATCGACAGCGGCGCCATCTTGCACTCGGTGTAGCGCATGGCCGCCGCCGGGTCGTTGCCCGGCGAGCCGAAGTTGCCGTTGGAGTCCACCAGCGGCATCCGCATCGCCCACGGCTGGGCCAGCCGGACCAGGGCGTCGTAGATGGAGGAGTCGCCGTGCGGGTGGTAGTTGCCCATGACGTCGCCGACGACACGGGCGCACTTGTAGAAGCCGCGCTCGGGGCGGTAGCCGCCGTCGTACATCGCGTACAGCACGCGGCGGTGGACGGGCTTGAGACCGTCCCGGACGTCCGGCAGCGCACGGGACACGATGACGGACATCGCGTAGTCCAGGTACGAACGCTGCATCTCCGTCTCGAGCCCGACCGGCTCGACACGCAGGACGGCCTCGCCGCCCTCGGTCCCGGGGGTCTCTGGAGTGTTCTCGTCGGCCATTGCTGGTGAAGATCCTTCCTGGTGCGGTCAGCTGAGACCGACTCAGATGTCGAGGAAGCGGACGTCCTTGGCGTTGCGCTGGATGAACTGGCGGCGGGCCTCGACGTCCTCGCCCATCAGGACCGAGAACAGGTCGTCGGCCTGGGCGGCGTCGTCCAGGGTGACCTGGCCGAGGACCCGGTGCTCCTGGTCCATCGTGGTCACCCGCAGCTCCTCGGCGTTCATCTCGCCGAGACCCTTGAAGCGCTGGATCGAGTCCTCGCGCACCCGCTTGCCGCGCTGGCGGCCCATCTCGATCAGCGCGTCGCGCTCGCGGTCCGAGTACGCGTACTCGATGTCGTCCCGGCCCCACTTGATCTTGTACAGCGGGGGACGGGAGAGGTACACGTGCCCGGCCTCGACCAGCGGCCGCATGAAGCGGAACAGGAAGGTCAGCAGCAGGGTGCTGATGTGCTGGCCGTCGACGTCGGCGTCCGCCATCAGGATGATCTTGTGATAGCGGAGCTTCTCGATGTCGAAGTCCTCGTGCACACCCGTGCCGAAGGCGGAGATCAGCGCCTGGATCTCCTGGTTCTGGAGGATCTTGTCGATCCTGGCCTTCTCGACGTTGAGGATCTTGCCGCGGATCGGGAGGATCGCCTGGTACTGCGGGTTGCGGCCGGACTTGGCCGAGCCGCCGGCGGAGTCACCCTCGACGATGAAGATCTCGCACTTGGTGGGGTCGTTCGACTGGCAGTCGGACAGCTTGCCCGGCAGCGAGGCCGACTCCAGCAGACCCTTGCGACGCGTCAGGTCGCGCGCCTTGCGGGCCGCCACGCGCGCGGTGGCCGCCTGGATGCCCTTGCGGATGATGTCCGCGGCCTCGTTCGGGTTGCGGTCCAGCCAGTCGTTGAGGTGCTCGTAGACCGCCTTCTGCACGAAGGTCTTGGCCTCCGTGTTGCCCAGCTTGGTCTTCGTCTGGCCCTCGAACTGCGGCTCGCTCAGCTTCACCGAGATGATCGCCGTCAGACCCTCGCGGATGTCGTCACCCGTGAGGTTGTCGTCCTTCTCCCGCAGCAGCTTCTTGTCGCGCGCGTACTTGTTGATCAGCGACGTGAGCGCGGCCCGGAAGCCCTCTTCGTGGGTACCGCCCTCATGGGTGTGGATGATGTTCGCGAAGGAGTACACGCCCTCGCTGTAGCCGCTGTTCCACTGCATCGCGACCTCGAGGGACAGGCTCTTGTCCTTGTCCTCGGCCTCCAGGTCGATGACGGTGGGGTGCACCACCTCGCCCTTGCGGGAGTTGAGGTACTTCACGAAGTCGACGATGCCGCCCTCGTAGTGGTACGTGACCGTCTTGACCTCGGCGGTCTCGTCCGCGCCCGCCTCGTCCGCACCGCTGGTGGCCTTCGCCGACTCGCGCTCGTCGGTGAGTTTGATCGTCAAACCCTTGTTGAGAAACGCCATCTCCTGGAAACGCCGCGACAGCGTCTCGAAGGAGTACTCGGTGGTCTCGAAGATGTCCGGGTCGGCCCAGAAGGTGACCGAGGTGCCGGTCTCGTCCGTGGCCTCGTGCTGGGCCAGGGGAGCCGTCGGGACGCCCAGCTTGTAGTCCTGCGTCCAGCGGTGGCCGTCGGTCTTGATCTCGACGGAGACCTTGGTCGACAGCGCGTTGACGACGGAGACGCCGACGCCGTGCAGACCACCGGAGACCGCGTAGCCGCCGCCGCCGAACTTGCCGCCCGCGTGCAGCACGGTCAGCACGACCTCGACGGCCGGCTTGCCCTCGGAGGCCACGATGCCGACGGGGATGCCACGGCCGTTGTCGGTGACACGCACCCCGCCGTCGGCGAGGATCGTCACGTCGATCGTGTCCGCGTACCCGGCCAGCGCCTCGTCGACCGAGTTGTCGACGACCTCGTACACGAGGTGGTGCAGACCGCGCTCGCCCGTGGAGCCGATGTACATGCCGGGCCGCTTGCGGACCGCGTCCAGCCCTTCGAGCACGGTGATGGCGCTGGCGTCGTACGAGGCGGAGGTGCCGGCCTCGGCGGCGACGCCGGCGTCGGTGGACGGGATGTTCTCGTTGGGGTTGCCGGAATCGGCCACGAAGCGCCCTTTCTGGCACAGCACGAGCCGGGCTTCTCGGCGGGTTGCCGGAGCGGCTGCGGCATGTTGCGTTGGTAAGCCTTGATCAGCGTTGCTCAGCTTTTCCCGGGCGGTCCCCACGTTGGGGCGGGATTGTCTTCCAGTCTACCGGTAGCACTGACATCGATGGGGGTTTGCCGGTACCTGAGTCCCCATGTGCCGCCCTGAACCGGCCTCGACCGGGTCCCGATATGCGGAAGGGGGCTCCAAGGGGCTCACAGCGGCGCTCAGCGCTTCGGGCCGTCATCCCTTGGCTACTGGGGGGTCAGCTCACCGGTCGCACCCGTGTACGGACGTACGACAACGCCCCACATCGGCACGATCGACGTGAGGTACGTCACCCATAGGTGTCGCCGGAACCGCCGCTTCCCGGAGCCCGCAAAGGCCCGTACCGGCGGGCCGGACCACCCGGACCCTGCACCTTGAGCAACCGGACCGTGCCGTGCCCGAGATCCTCGTTGAGCCGGCGGACCAGCTCCGGCGCCAGCAGCCGCAGCTGCGTCGCCCACACCGTCGAGTCGCACTGCACCGTCAGCACGCGCTCGTCCTCGTCGTACCGCTGCGGCACACAGTGCTTGGCCAGGTCCTCGCCGACGATCTGCGGCCAGCGGCCCATCACCCCGCCCACCGCCGCGGGCGTCTCCCAGCCGCGCTCGCTGATCAGCCGGTTGATCGCCGCGCCGAGCGCCATCGGATCACGGCCGTCGGCGCGCGCCCCGGAGCGCAGCCCGCCGCCCCGCCGGGCCTGCTTCTTCTGCCGCACCGCGTCCCCACGCGCGCGTGCCTGCTCCTTCGCCGCGCGCAACGCCACGCGCGCGAGGTCGACACCGGAGGGCTCGGCCTTCTTCCCCTTGCCGTCGTCGGTGCTCATACGCGCTCCACGCTCCCGCCGGACACGGCGAACCGCGCCCCGGCCAGCACATGCGGTACGTCGTCGTCCACGGCCGCGGTGACCAGCACCTGCTCACCGGGCGCGACCAGCTCCGCCAGCCGCTCCCGGCGGCGGGCGTCCAGCTCGGCGAAGACGTCGTCCAGGATCAGCACCGGCTCGTTGCCCTCGGCGCGCAGCAGGTCGTACGAGGCCAGCCGCAGCGCCAGCGCGTACGACCAGGACTCGCCGTGCGAGGCGTACCCCTTGGCCGGCAGCTGCCCCAGCTTGAGCAGCAGCTCGTCCCGGTGCGGCCCGACCAGCGTGACCCCCCGCTCGATCTCCTGCCTGCGCGCCTCCGCCAGGGCCGCCATCAGCTGCGCGTACAGCTCCTCGCGGGTGTGCGCCTCCCCCGGCGCGGACGGCTTGTACTCCAGCGCCACCGGACCACCGCCCGGCGCCAGCTGCTCGTACGCCTTGTCCGCCAGCGGCTGGAGCGCGGCGATCAGATCGAGCCGCTGGGCCAGCAGCTCGGCACCCGCCCGCGCCAGATGCTGGTCCCACACGTCCAGCGTGGACAGGTCCATCGACCGCCCGCCGTGCCGACGGGCCAGCGCGGCGGTCTTCAGCAGGGTGTTCCGCTGCTTGAGCACCCGCTCGTAGTCGGACCGCACCCCCGCCATCCGCGGCGACCGCGCGGTGATCAGCTCGTCGAGGAACCGCCGCCGCTCCCCGGGATCGCCCTTCACCAGCGCGAGATCCTCGGGCGCGAACAGCACGGTCCGTACGATCCCCAGCACATCCCGGGGCCTGACCTGCGAGGACCGGTTGATCCGGGCACGGTTGGCCCGGCCCGGGTTCAGCTCCAGCTCGACCAGCTGCTGCCGCTCACCCTGCCGGACCTGCGCCCGGATCACCGCCCGCTCGGCGCCCATGCGGACCAGGGGCGCGTCGGAGGAGACCCGGTGGCTGCCCAGGGTCGCCAGATAGCCGACGGCCTCGACCAGATTGGTCTTCCCCTGCCCGTTGGGGCCGACGAAGGCGGTGACGCCCGGGTCGAGCGGGACCTCGGCCCGGGCGTACGAGCGGAAGTCGGCCAGCGAAAGATGCGTGACGTGCATGGTCGTCCGCCGACCTCCCTGCTTCTCTACGGCTGTACGGCCCGCCGGTGGGCCTTACTTCTTCTCCACTGCGTGACCACCGAACTGGTTGCGCAGCGCGGCGATCATCTTCATCTGCGGCGAGTCCTCCTGCCGCGAGGCGAACCGGGCGAACAGCGACGCGGTGATCGCCGGCAGCGGCACCGCGTTGTCGATCGCGGCCTCCACCGTCCAGCGTCCCTCACCGGAGTCCTGTGCGTAACCGCGCAGCCCGTCCAGGTGCTCGTCCTCGTCCAGCGCGTTGACGGCCAGGTCGAGCAGCCAGGACCGGATGACGGTGCCCTCCTGCCAGGACCGGAACACCTCGCGGACGTCCGTGACGGAGTCGACCTTCTCCAGCAGCTCCCAGCCCTCGGCGTAGGCCTGCATCATCGCGTACTCGATGCCGTTGTGGACCATCTTCGCGAAGTGGCCCGCGCCGACCTTGCCGGCGTGCACGGCACCGAAGTCGCCCTCCGGCTTCAGCGCGTCGAAGACCGGCTGCACCTTGGCGACGTTCTCGGCGTCGCCGCCGTACATCAGCGCGTACCCGTTCTCCAGGCCCCAGACGCCGCCGGAGACACCGCAGTCGACGAAACCTATGCCCTTGGCGGCCAGCTCCTCGGCGTGCTTCTCGTCGTCGGTCCAGCGGGAGTTCCCGCCGTCCACGACCACGTCACCGGGCTCCAGCAGCTCGGCGAGCCGGTCGATGGTCGACTGGGTGGCCTCGCCGGCCGGGACCATCACCCAGACCACCCGCGGACCGCTGAGCTTGCCCACAAGCTCTTCCAGGCTGTGGACATCCGCGAGGTCGGGGTTGCGGTCGTAACCGATGACGGTGTGGCCCGCGCGGCGGATCCGCTCGCGCATGTTGCCGCCCATCTTCCCGAGTCCGACGAGACCGAGCTCCATCAGTGGTGTTCCTTAAGGTCGCTGTGTGGCGTGAGAGGCACCCACGTGCCGAGCCGAGCCTAAACCCGCCCACTCCTGCACAGTTGTGGGCATACACGCTCACCTGGGAGAACACACACGGCGGCCGCCCGTCCCCGCCGACCCGCAGCGCCGGGCACCCACAGGGGCACCCGGCGCTGTGGACAACCGCGCGGACAACCGCGACCGGCTCAGCCGCTGAGCCGCACCGGCATGATCAGGTACTTGTACGCCTCGTCCGCCTCGGCGTCCACGGCGGGCTTGCCGCTCAGCAGCGCCGGCTTGGTGGACGTCGTGAACGAAAGCTGGGCCACCGGGGAGTCGATCGCGCTCAGACCGTCCAGCAGGAAGGTCGGGTTGAAGGCGATGGAGATGTCATCGCCCTCCAGCTGCGCGTCCACCCTTTCCACAGCCTGTGCGTCGTCGCTGGAGCCCGCCTCCAGGATCAGCACGCCCTGCTCGAAGCTCAGCCGCACCGGGGTGTTCCGCTCGGCCACCAGCGCCACACGCTTGACGGCCTCGACGAACGGCGCGGTCTCGATCACGGCCACGGAGTTGAACTCGGTCGGGAACAGCGTCCGGTACTTCGGCAGATCGCCCTCGAGCAGCCGCGTGGTCGTACGCCGCCCGGCGCCCTCGAAACCGATCAGGCCCTCGCCCGCGCCCGAGCCCGACAGCGCCAGCGTGACGCTGTCACCCGCGCCCAGCGACTTGGCGGTGTCCAGCAGCGTCTTGGCGGGCACCAGGGCGACCGCGGAGGCGTCCGGGTTCTCCGGCTTCCACAGGAACTCCCGGACCGCGAAGCGGTAGCGGTCGGTGGAGGCCAGGGTGACCGTGTCGCCCTCGATCTCGATGCGCACACCGGTGAGCACGGGCAGCGTGTCGTCACGGCCGGCGGCGATGGCCACCTGGGAGACGGCGGCGGCGAACACCTCGCCCGGCACGGTGCCGGTCGCGTTCGGCATCTGCGGCAGCGCCGGGTACTCCTCCACGGGCAGCGTGTGCAGGGTGAAGCGGGAGGATCCACAGACCACCGTCGCCCGTACACCGTCTGTGGAAATCTCCACCGGCCGGTTGGGCAGGGCACGGGAGATGTCGGCGAGCAGCCGGCCGGAGACGAGGACCGTGCCCTCCTCCTCGACCTCGGCCTCGACGTTCACCCGCGCGGAGACCTCGTAGTCGAAGCTCGACAGGCTCAGCTTGCCGTCCTCGGCCTTGAGCAGCAGGCCGGCGAGGACAGGCGCCGGCGGACGGGCCGGGAGGCTGCGTGCCGCCCAGGCCACTGCCTCCGCGAGTACGTCGCGTTCCACCCGGATCTTCACCGTAAGCCGCCTCCTGCTGCTGTTGCTCTCGAGTCCTCCGACTCGGTGTCACCGCTCCCTGCGAAGGGAAGGACACCGGGGACCAGTCTGACGCACCCCACTGACAGTAGGTGCCCGTCGGGGTCAAGTCGGTCCGGGAGGCGGCCGGACGCGAGACCGCGAGTTGTGCACAGCCCCCGCTTCAAAACGATTGCCGAGCTCTCTCTAGTCGGGAGTAGTAGTAGGGGCTGTGGATACCGTGGATAACCACGTTTGCCCAGCTCAGCGCAGGAATTTTGTCCACCGGTCCTGTGGGTGGAGGCAGTGGACAACTGGGCTCTTCTGTGGAGAACAGAAAGTTCTGCACACACCGCCCACAGGGAGAGGGCAGTTCTCCCCAGCTGCATCCCCAGGTTTACCCACGTTTCCCACACCCCAATCCGGCACCTTCGTGTGACGCCTTTCACTCGACGCGGTGAGAGGGGGCGTCGCCTTGCCGAACAGTGGACAGTCATGTGGAGAAGCCGGTGATCGCTGGGGACAACCGGCTCCAACCTGTGGGGTACCGGTGGAAAACCTCATGCACAGCCTGTGGATCTCCAGTTTTTCCACACCCTGTGGAGAGTCTTCGTCCACGATTCCACAGGCCCTTGAGCTGGGCGAACGCCACGCTTACAGGCTCCCTGTGGACACCGTTCGGGACAACTTCGCAGTCCCCAGCGTGTGGACACAAAAAAGTCCGTACATCTGTGGAGAGCAGCCGTAACCCACCCCAAAATCGAACACCCAGCAGCCGCCAGGTCGCCCCAGCTGCGGGCAGTCGTGCCGCTGGGGCGGCACGGGTGGGCGCAGCGGCACCTCTCAGCGAGCAGCGCTTCCACCGGCCCCCGCCCAGCCACAGCGCCGGGCACCACGCCGAGACGCCCCCGGGAACGCAAAGGGCGCCTTCGGGGAGCAGATCCCCGAAGGCGCCCTCAGCCAGGCCTCGCCGCCGGCCTCAGCCGTTCTTGATGCGGTTGGTCAGCTCGGTCACCTGGTTGTAGATCGACCGCCGCTCGGCCATCAACGCCCGGATCTTGCGGTCCGCGTGCATGACGGTCGTATGGTCCCGCCCGCCGAACTGCGCCCCGATCTTCGGCAGCGACAGATCCGTCAGCTCACGGCACAGGTACATGGCGATCTGCCGCGCGGTGACCAGCGCCCGCCCGCGCGAGGTGCCGCACAGGTCCTCCACGGTCAGCCCGAAGTAGTCCGCGGTCGCCGCCATGATCGCCGTGGCCGTGATCTCGGGCGCCGAGTCCTCGCCCCCCGGGATCAGATCCTTCAGCACGATCTCGGTCAGGCCCAGGTCCACCGGCTGCCGGTTGAGCGAGGCGAACGCCGTCACCCGGATCAGCGCGCCCTCCAGCTCGCGGATGTTCCGCGAGATCCGGGAGGCGATGAACTCCAGCACCTCCGGCGGGGCGTTGAGCTGCTCCTGCACCGCCTTCTTGCGCAGGATCGCGATCCGCGTCTCCAGCTCGGGCGGCTGGACGTCGGTGATCAGGCCCCACTCGAAACGGTTCCGCAGCCGGTCCTCCAGCGTGACCAGCTGCTTGGGCGGCCGGTCGCTGGAGAGCACGATCTGCTTGTTGGCGTTGTGCAGGGTGTTGAAGGTGTGGAAGAACTCCTCCTGCGTCGACTCCTTGTCCGCGAGGAACTGGATGTCGTCGACGAGCAGGATGTCCATCTCCCGGTACCGCTTGCGGAAGCTGTCGCCCTTGCCGTCGCGGATGGAGTTGATGAACTCGTTGGTGAACTCCTCCGAGCTGACGTACCGCACCCGGGTGCCCGGGTAGAGGCTGCGCGCGTAGTGCCCGATCGCGTGCAGCAGATGGGTCTTGCCGAGCCCGGACTCCCCGTAGATGAACAGGGGGTTGTACGCCTTGGCCGGCGCCTCGGCGACCGCCACCGCGGCCGCGTGCGCGAACCGGTTGGAGGCGCCGATGACGAACGTGTCGAACAGGTACTTGGGGTTCAGCCGTGCCGTCGGCTCACCGGGCCCGCTCGCGGCCGCGGACGACGCCGACGGCGCACCACCGGGCGCACCCGCCGGGGGCAGGTCCGGGCGGCCGGGGCCGCCGCGGTGCGCCGGGCCGCCCGCCGGCTGCTCGGGCAGCTCGCGGCGGACGGGGTCGCGCTGGTCGTACTCGGCGCGGGAGGGGTCGTAGGCGTCGCGCCCGGAGTCGTAGTCCTGCCGGGGCGGTTCGTAGTCGCCGCGCGGGCCCTCGTACTCGCCGCGCTGCTGCTCGTACGACGGGCGCTCCCGGCCCTGCGAGCGGTAGTCGTGCGTGCCGTAGCTGTCCGGGCCCGGGCCGTAGGCGTCCTGGGACGACGGCGAGGCGTAGGGGTCGCGCTCGGGGAAGCCGAGCCGCGGCTGCTGCCAGCCGTAGTCGTCCTGCCCGGGGCGCGGCCAGCCGCCGGGCTCGGGGCGCTGGTACTCCGAAGGGTAGGCGGGCCGGACCGTGGGCATCTGGTGGTCCCCGCGGCCGGACTGCGGCTGGTCGCCGCGCGGCTGGGGCTCGGTGCCCGGCAGCGGGTCTGGGGCGCGGTGCCGGCCGTAGCCCTCGTACGCCGGCCCGGAGGGCAGCTCGGGCTCCTCGTAGCGCGGCTTGGGCGGCTGCGGGGCGGGCGGCGCGGCGGGGGCCGGCGGCTCGCCCGCGGTGTCGTCCACGGTGATCGCGATGCGGATGGGGCGGCCGCACTCACGGCTCAGGGTCTCGCTGACGATCGGCGCGAGACGTCCCTCCAGTACGCCCTTCGCGAACTCGTTCGGTACGGCGAGCAGCGCGGTGTCGGCGACCAGCGCGAGGGGCTGGCAGCGTCGGATCCAGTGCTCGTCCTTCGCCTCGACACCCTGTCCGCGGCCCTCGCCGAGGAGCTGCTCCAGTACGCGTGGCCACACTGCGGCAAGATCGGCAGGTACGTCAGCCACAGGGCACGCTCTCTCACAGGTCCCACGAACGTGTGATCGCGGGACGGGTCGGGGGGTACAGCGGGTGGTCGGTGGGGCAAACCCGCCGGGGCGGGGGACAAAAGAACGAATGGGAGTTCAGCCACGGTAGTCAGCGCGGCGGGTACGGTTCAAGTTGTTGTCCCCAGCCTGTGGATAGTGTCTCTCGGTGACCCTCGGTTTGACCGAATGGCGCAGTCCCGCGTACCGTAACCAGGTCGAGTTGTCGATGGCTGCTGCCGCCTGCCTCCGATGGGCACAGGTCACGTCAGGTGATCGGTAAGCGGTGCACTCGGGCGTGAAGCGAGCTACTCGTGGGCGCACGGTGACAGCCAGGACGGCACCCCGCCACTACTGAACCTTTCTGGAGCCCCCGAGTGAGCAAGCGCACCTTCCAGCCGAACAACCGTCGTCGCGCGAAGACCCACGGCTTCCGGCTGCGTATGCGCACCCGTGCCGGCCGCGCGATTCTCGCGTCCCGCCGTAGCAAGGGTCGCGCCCGCCTGTCCGCCTGATCCCGATCAGGTCATGACGTCGTGCTGCCCACCGAGAACCGGCTGAGGCGGCGCGAGGACTTCGCGACCGCGGTACGGCGAGGGCGCAGGGCAGGTCGCCCGACCCTCGTCGTCCACCTTCGTAGCGGTGCCACGGACCCGCACGCGCCTGGGGAGAGCGCTCCTCCGACGCGTGCGGGTTTCGTCGTGAGCAAGGCCGTGGGTGGCGCGGTCGTGCGCAACACAGTGAAGCGCAGACTGCGTCATCTGATGCGTGACCGAGTCGCCCTGTTTCCCCCCGGTAGCCTGGTAGTCGTACGAGCGCTGCCCGGAGCGGGCGACGCAGACCACGCACAGCTGGCCCGAGACCTGGACGCCGCCCTTCAGCGGCTACTGGGAGGGGGCGCGCGATGAAGTACCCGCTGCTGGCTCTGATCAAGCTGTACCAGTGGACGATCAGTCCGCTGCTGGGGCCGGTGTGCAAGTACTACCCGTCGTGCTCCCACTACGGATATACGGCCATCGACCGGCATGGTGCGATCAAGGGAACGGCACTGACCGCTTGGCGCATCCTCCGGTGCAATCCGTGGTCGCTGGGCGGTGTGGACCATGTCCCGCCGCGCAAGCGACCGCGGTGGCACGAAATGCTGCGCAACGCCTGGCGCGCACGCAGGGGCGGGTCCTCCGCCGCCGAACCGGCCACCGAAGCGAAGCTCTCCTCCAACTCTTCCGAGCTTGGCTCGAGCCCGGCCGCAGAGACCTCGTCCCATGCCCAAGGAGCATGATTAGTGGACACGATTGCCAGCCTGTTCAGTTTCATCACCTGGCCCGTCTCCTGGGTCATCGTCCAGTTCCACGCGGTGTACGGGGCGATCTTCGGACCTGACTCCGGGTGGGCCTGGGGCCTGTCCATCGTGTCCCTGGTGATCCTGATCCGCATCTGCCTGATCCCGCTCTTCGTGAAGCAGATCAAGGCCACGCGTGCGATGCAGACGCTCCAGCCGGAGATGAAGAAGATCCAGGAGCGCTACAAGAACGACCGGCAGCGCCAGTCCGAAGAGATGATGAAGCTGTACAAGGAGACGGGTACCAACCCGCTCTCCTCGTGCCTTCCCATCCTGGCGCAGTCCCCGTTCTTCTTCGCCCTGTACCACGTGCTCAACGGCATCGCGACGGGCACGCAGATCGGCGCCATCAACGAGTCGCTGCTCAACAGCGCCCGGCACGCGCACATCTTCGGCGCCCCGCTCGCCGCGAAGTTCATGAACAGCGAGGCGCAGGTCGCCGCGCTGGGCGCCTCCCTGACCGACGTCCGCGTCGTCACCGCGCTCATGATCGTCCTGATGTCGCTGTCGCAGTTCTACACGCAGCGCCAGCTGATGACGAAGAACGTCGACACCACGGTGAAGACGCCGTTCATGCAGCAGCAGAAGATGCTGATGTACGTCTTCCCGGTCATGTTCGCCATCTTCGGCATCAACTTCCCGGTCGGTGTCCTCGTCTACTGGCTGACCACCAACGTGTGGACCATGGGCCAGCAGATGTATGTCATCCGCAACAACCCCACCCCGGGTTCCAAGGCTCAGGCCGCCTACCTGGAGCGTCTGACCAAGCACGTCACGCAGCACGGCAAGATCCGCCGGCGCAGCGAGAAGACCATCGTCAAGGCGATCGTCAGCAAGGGCCGGGACCGCAACGAGTTCGAGCGCAAGTTCATCAACGCGCTGAACAAGGCGGGTCTCGCCGCTCAGCCCGACGGCAGCGTGGTGAAGAGCGCGGCCCAGGCCGCGGCGCAGACCGAGGACGGCGCGGTGATCACCGAGACGGCCGCCGGCAGCGCCGCCGCCCGGCGTCAGCAGCCCAAGCGCCAGTCCAAGTCCCAGCGCCAGTCCGGCGGTGCCAAGCAGGCCGACGAGACCACCTCGCTGGAGAAGTCCGACGAGCCGCAGGACGCCAAGCCCGCCGCCGCCAAGCAGGCGCCGAAGACCGGTTCCGGCACCCGCAGCCGGGCCCAGTCCGGCCAGCGCAAGGGTGGCCCGCAGCGGCCCAAGTCCCCGTCCAAGAAGTAAGAAGGAGCCCATCCCGTGACGGAAGGCACCACCTCCGCCGCTGCCGAGGGTGCAGACGCCCTCACCCGCCTGGAGCAGGAGGGTGACATCGCAGCGGACTACCTGGAGGGTCTGCTCGACATCGCCGACCTCGACGGCGACATCGACATGGACGTCGAGGGCGACCGCGCCTCCGTGTCGATCATCAGCGACGCCGGCAGCCGCGACCTGCTGAAGCTCGTCGGCCACGACGGCGAGGTGCTGGAGGCGCTGCAAGAGCTGACGCGTCTGGCCGTGCACCGGGAGACCGGTGACCGCAGCCGGCTGATGCTGGACATCGCGGGCTTCCGGGCCAAGAAGCGGTCCGAGCTGTCCGAGCTGGGCGCCAAGGCCGCCGCCGAGGTGAAGGCCAACGGCGAGCCCGTGAAGCTCAAGCCGATGACCCCGTTCGAGCGCAAGGTCGTGCACGACGCGGTCAAGGCTGCCGGGCTGCGCAGCGAGTCCGAGGGCGAGGAGCCGCAGCGGTTCGTCGTCGTGCTGCCCGCCTGATCGGCCCCACGTTTCACCGGCCCCGTCTGTAGCGCAGACGGGGCCGAACTTTGTCAGCCTGTAGTTCTGGTGGCCGGCGCGCGAAGCGCCGGTGCTGTACGGAAGGACGGTCCCCGTGACGGAGGCAGCGGAGCTTCCCCCCGCGCCCGAGCAGGCTCGGGAAGTGTTTGGTGATCGCTTCGCCGATGCGGTCCGCTATGCGGAGCTGCTCGCCGAGGCCGGTGTGCAGCGCGGACTGATCGGCCCGCGGGAAGTGCCCCGTCTGTGGGAGCGGCATCTGCTGAACTGCGCGGTGCTCTCCGAGGCCGTTCCCGAGGGAGTGACGGTCTGCGACGTCGGCTCCGGCGCGGGGCTCCCGGGCATCCCGCTCGCCCTGGTCCGGGAGGACCTCAACATCACCCTCCTGGAGCCGCTGCTGCGGCGCACCAACTTCCTGACCGAGGTCGTCGAGCTGCTCGGCCTGGACCATGTCACCGTGGTGCGCGGCCGTGCCGAGGAGGTCATGGGCAAGCTGCCCCCGGTCCATGTGGTGACCGCCCGGGCCGTCGCCCCGCTGGACCGCCTGGCCACCTGGGGCATCCCGCTTCTGCGCCCGTACGGCGAGATGCTGGCCCTGAAGGGCGACACGGCCGAGGAGGAGCTGAAGGCCGCGGCCACCGCGCTCACCAAGCTGGGTGCGGTGGAGACGTCGATCCTGCATGTGGGCGAGGGCGTCGTGGACCCGTTGTCCACGGTGGTGCGGGTGGAGGTCGGGGAGAGCCCCGGCGGTGTCCGCTTCGCCGCCAAGCGCGCGAAGGCGGCGCGGACCGGCCGAGCCCGCCGCCGTCGCTGAGACGTACTCCACACAAGCTGCCAAACCCGCTCAAGTCGGAGTGTCGCGAAGGTCCGGCCGACGGCGCTGTGCATCGTGTTTCACGTGAAACGTCGCTCACTGCTGCACGGCATCATCAGTCGTGGCCGCGCCGCGGCCGAACCTCGCGACCGTAAGCCCCTCGGGTCACTCGGAGGGGCATCGGAGTTGTCCACAGAGGTGGATTTCTCCACAGAACGCCAGACCTCACTGGTTCGCGACCCCGAAGACATGGGAGGCTCTGTTCATTGCGAGCCTGAAGTCGAGGAGAGTGAATCCTTGCGGTCCGACGCCAACATCGCGGGACCGATGACCGATCCGGTCCCCGGTCCCCGTACCGAGTCGATGGGGGCGGATGTTTCACGTGAAACACCGCCCCCGATGGACGACACTCCGATCGGTCGTGCGGCCCAACTGGCGGTGGAGGCTCTCGGTCGCGCCGGGGAAGGCCTGCCACGACCGGAGCAGACCCGTGTCATCGTGGTCGCCAACCAGAAGGGCGGCGTGGGCAAGACGACGACGACCGTCAACCTTGCCGCTTCGCTGGCTCTGCACGGGGGCCGCGTCCTCGTGATCGACCTCGACCCGCAGGGCAACGCATCCACGGCCCTCGGGATCGACCACCACGCGGAAGTGCCCTCCATCTACGACGTCTTGGTCGAGAGCAAGCCGCTTGCCGAGGTCGTCCAGCCCGTCCCGGACGTCGAAGGCCTCTTCTGCGCCCCCGCCACCATCGATCTCGCCGGTGCGGAGATCGAGCTGGTCTCGCTGGTCGCCCGCGAAAGCCGGCTCCACCGTGCGATCCAGGCGTATGAGCAGCCGCTGGACTACATCCTCATCGACTGTCCGCCCTCCCTCGGTCTGCTGACGGTCAACGCATTGGTCGCGGGCCAGGAGGTCCTCATCCCGATCCAGTGCGAGTACTACGCCCTCGAAGGGCTGGGACAGCTGCTGCGCAATGTCGACCTGGTGCGGGGCCACCTCAACCCCGGGCTGCATGTGTCGACCATCCTGCTCACCATGTACGACGGCCGGACGCGTCTCGCCTCCCAGGTCGCGGAAGAGGTGCGCACCCACTTCGGGGACGAGGTGCTGCGGACGAGTATTCCCCGCTCGGTCCGCATCTCCGAGGCACCGAGCTATGGACAGACGGTGCTGACCTACGATCCAGGATCGAGCGGTGCCCTCTCGTATCTTGAGGCGGCCCGAGAAATCGCGCTGAGGGGTGTCGGCATCAGCTATGACGCGAGCCATGCCCACATCGGCGCCCAGAACGACCCGAGCATGGTGGAGGGGATCCAGTGAGTGAGCGACGGAGGGGGCTGGGCCGTGGGCTCGGCGCACTGATCCCCGCTGCCCCGACCGAGAAGAACCCGGCCCCGGCCGCACTGGGAGGGGCTGCATCCGCCTCCCCCGCCGCCGTCCCGGTGCTGACGACCGACCGTGGCGTGGCCGCGGCAAAGGTGGCCACCCTGCCGCCTGTTTCACGTGAAACCGAGGCGCGTCCGGCGAGTCCGGCCACGGACCTGCCCGCGGCGCCGGTAGGGGCGCACTTCGCCGAGATCCCCCTCGACGCGATCACGCCGAACCCGCGCCAGCCGCGCGACGTCTTCGACGAGGACGCGCTGCACGAGCTGGTGACCTCCATCAAGGAGGTCGGCCTTCTCCAGCCCGTCGTCGTACGGCAGCTGGGGCCGGCCCGCTATGAACTCATCATGGGTGAGCGCCGCTGGCGCGCCTGCCGTGAGGCCGGCCTGGAGGCCATCCCGGCCATCGTCCGGGCCACCGAGGACGAGAAGCTCCTTCTGGACGCGCTGCTGGAGAACCTGCACCGCGCGCAGCTGAACCCGCTGGAAGAGGCCGCCGCCTATGACCAGCTCCTGAAGGACTTCAACTGCACCCACGACCAGCTGGCCGACCGGATCGGGCGCTCGCGCCCCCAGGTCTCCAACACCCTGCGGCTGCTGAAGCTGTCGCCGACGGTGCAGAAGAGGGTCGCCGCCGGGGTGCTGTCCGCCGGTCATGCCCGGGCTCTGCTGTCCGTGACGGACTCGGAGGAGCAGGACCGGCTGGCCCACCGCATTGTCGCCGAGGGGCTGTCCGTGCGGGCCGTCGAGGAGATCGTGACCCTCATGGGCTCGCGACCGCAGAAGCCTCAGCGCCCCAAGGGGCCGCGGGCCGGCTCCCGGCTCTCTCCGGCGCTGAACGAGCTGGCGACCCGGCTGTCGGACCGCTTCGAGACCCGGGTGAAGGTCGACCTCGGTCAGAAGAAGGGCAAGATCACCGTGGAGTTCGCCTCCGTGGAGGACTTGCAGCGGATCCTGAGCACCCTCGCCCCGGAAGAGGGTCCGGTCCTGCACAAGGAGATGCAGGACAGTGAGGGGGAGGAGCAGGAGGACTGATCCTCGTGTGACCCCGCCCGACCGTGTGAGGAGCGGGCCGTGTCCGGTGTGCACCGGAACACGGCCCGCTCTTTGCTGGCATGCAGTATCGAGTGCATCGCATCGTGGATACGATGCGAACGGGTATGGCGCATCCACCGGACAGCATCTGCATCTCTGAGTGGGGAGACGGGGCCATGCGAACGATGAGCCGCACCGGACTGGTGAGCGCGGGCCTGGGCCTTGGAGCGGTCGGCGGATTCGTCGGCAGTCTGCTCAGGGGACGGAGCACTCTGTCAGCCGCTCGGTCTGCGGCGGGCGAAGGAAGCGAGGATCAGCCTTCATGGGGCGTCGGCTCGTACCGCTCACGCTGGACAACCTTCAGGACCTTCCCCCACGCTGTCGCTCGTGCGTCTTCTGGGAGCTGGATCCCGTCAGCGGCGAAGCGGCGGTGAAGGCGGGCACCTCCGCGCTCGAGAAGGAGTCCTGGATCTCGGCCGTCCTGCTGGACTGGGGCTCGTGCGGCCGGATCGTCTATGTCGACGACCTACCGGTCGGCTATGTGCTCTACGCCCCGCCGGCCTATGTCCCGCGCTCGGCGGCCTTTCCCACCAGCCCGCTCTCGCCGGACGCCGTCCAGCTGATAACCGGCTTCGTCCTGCCGGGGTACCAGGGCCAGGGACTGGGCCGGGTGCTGGTGCAGACGGTCGCCAAGGATCTGCTGCGCCGGGGCTTCAAGGCGATCGAGGCCTTCGGTGACGCCCGCTGGAAGGAGCCTGCCTGCCTGCTGCCGGCCGAGCATCTCCTCGCCGTGGGTTTCAAGACGGTCCGGCAGCATCCCGCACACCCTCGGCTGAGGCTGGAGCTGCGATCCACGCTCTCCTGGAAGGAAGACGTGGAGATGGCGCTCGACCGGCTTCTGGGGGCGGTCCACAAGGAGCCCGCGCTCAGGCCGCTGTAGCGTCAGGACGCCGGCACAAGCGAATGGGCCAACCCCAAGGGGTTGGCCCATTCGTGTTTCACGTGAAACGTCACTCGGCGATGAAGTCGGCGAGGTCGCGCTCGATCGCCGCCTTCGGCTTGGCGCCGACGATCGTCTTGACGACCTCTCCACCCTGGTAGACGTTCAGGGTCGGGATGGACATGACGCCGTACTTGGCGGCCGTCCCCGGGTTCTCGTCGATGTTCAGCTTGACGATCTCGATCTTCTCGCCGTGCTCGGCGGCGATGGCCTCGAGGGACGGGGCGATCTGACGGCACGGACCGCACCACGCGGCCCAGAAGTCCACCAGGACGGGCTTGCCACTCTTGAGAACAGCCTCATCGAAATCGGCGTCGGTCACTGCCTTCAGGGCCACGGCTGGCTCCTTATCTTGATCATGCGGTGGGGCGGGGAAGGGGCGAAAGATCAGACAGCGGCGGTCTTCTCGGGCTCCGCCTTCTCCTCGTCCGCGAGGGCGGCGAGGAAGCGCTCGGCGTCGAGGGCGGCAGAGCAGCCGGTGCCGGCCGCGGTGATCGCCTGACGGTACGTGTGGTCGACCACGTCACCGGCGGCGAAGACACCGGTCACATTGGTGCGGGTGGACGGCGAGGCGACCTTCAGGTAGCCCTCCTCGTCCAGGTCCAGCTGGCCCTTGAACAGCTCGGTGCGCGGGTCGTGGCCGATCGCGATGAACAGACCCGTGACGGGCAGCTCGGACAGCTCGCCGGTCTTGACGTTGCGCAGCTTCAGGCCCGACAGCTTCTGCTCGCCCTGGATCTCGGCGACCTCGCTGTCCCAGACGAACTTGATCTTCGGGTCGGCGAAGGCGCGCTCCTGCATCGCCTTGGAGGCGCGCAGGGTGTCCCGGCGGTGGACGATCGTCACGGACTTGGCGAAGCGCGAGAGGAAGGTGGCCTCCTCCATCGCGGTGTCGCCGCCGCCGATCACGGCGATGTCGTGGTCCTTGAAGAAGAACCCGTCACAGGTGGCGCACCAGGAGACACCGCGGCCGGAGAGAGCGTCCTCGTTCGGCAGGCCCAGCTTGCGGTGCTGGGAGCCGGTGGTGACGATGACGGCCTTCGCCCGGTGCACGGTACCGGCGGTGTCGGTGACGGTCTTGATCTCACCGGTCAGATCGACGGAGACGATGTCGTCCGGCACCAGCTCGGCGCCGAAGCGCTCGGCCTGCGCGCGCATGTTGTCCATGAGGTCGGGGCCCATGATGCCGTCGCGGAAGCCCGGGAAGTTCTCGACCTCGGTGGTGTTCATCAGCGCACCACCAGCGGTGACGGCACCCTCGAACACCAGGGGCTTCAGCGACGCACGGGCGGTGTACAGCGCCGCCGTGTAGCCTGCGGGCCCGGAGCCGATGATGATCACGTTACGGACATCGCTCACGGCTTGATTCCTCGTCTCTGGTCTGCGTCGATCGACCGGGGGGAGCCCCTTTCGGAACTCTCACCCCACCCAACGGATCCTACGGGGCGCGCATTCCCACTGTGTCCGGGCACACGCGTACGCATGCCGTGGGGGCGGAGCCGCCCGGCGGGTCACGGAGCCCAGGGAGTGCTCCGGCGGGTTCAGGGCCTGGGGAAGGACTGCTTGAGCAGCACCGTGCCGGTGGAGCCGGGCTGTCGGCCGACGCAGGCCGCGTCGACGACATAGGCCGTGACCTGTCGGCTGTCGGCCGTGTCGGGCACCACGACCAGATAGGCGGACTTCCCGGCGTAGCTGCCGGTCTTGGCACCCAGGACGTCCTTGTCCGGAAGGATCGCCTGCTTCACACACTCGGGGACGGCCGTGTTGGTCCCCAGAAGGGTGTGCGCGCTCGCGGTCGAGCCCGGGACGTTCTGCTCGGTCTCGGTGCCCTTCCGGGAGCGCGGGCTGTTGGCCGCGTCCGGGTTCTTCTCCGTGGCGAGCAGGGAGTCCACCTGGTGGTGGACGCTGCTGCCGGAGAAGGCCACGGCAGGCGGGGGCGCCTGGTCGTGAGCGGTGGAGTGCGAGGAGTGGCCGCCCAGCGACTGGATCACCAGGGATCCGGCGCCCAGCGCGGCCACGGTGAGGACAGCGCCGAGCGCCAGGCGCCTGCGGCGTCGGGCCCGGTCGTGCCCCTTGCGTCCAGGCCCGGTCGCAGCGTGCGGACGTCCGGCCGGCCGGTCCGGTGCGAGCGATGTTTCACGTGAAACATGCGCTGCCTCGTCAGCCTCCGCGGAGCCTGGAGCCTGGGCGGTCTCGACAGCCTGTGCCGCCTCGGCGGCGAGGGCGGCATCGATACGGAGGGCCACGTCGTCGGGCATGCGGTCCGGCACCGGCACGGATCCCAGCAGCCCCCGGATCTCCTCCAGCGACACCTGCACATCCGCGCACAGCGCGCAGTCGTCCAGGTGTCGCCGTAGATCCGCGGCGCGCTCCGGAGGGAGGAGGCCTTCGGCAAGCTCGGAGATCGCCGCGACGTCCGGGTGCCCGGCCGTGTCTGTCGTGGAAGTCACGCTCGCCCACCTCCGCCCTTCACTACGGCTGAATCATTCGGTCCCGCGTTCCTGGGGCGTGCGCCAGGAGGCTCCGTTGCCGGTGGGACGGATGCCTGCTGCATCCGGTTCCGTTCCGGGCCGGATTCCCTTGAGCGCCCTCTCGCGTCCCCGCCCGGACCGCCTTCGGGCCGTAGGTGGGTGAGCAGCGGCAGGAGTCTGGCTCTCCCCCGGGCGCACCGGCTCTTCACCGTTCCCGCCGGCACCTCGAGGATCCGTGCGGCCTCGGCGACCGGGTAGCCCTGCATGTCCACGAGGACGAGCGCCGCCCGCTGTTCCTTCGGAAGGGTGCCGAGCGCTTCGAGGAGCTGGCGGTGCACGTCGTTCCGCTCGGCCGGTGCCGAAGCCGATTCGTGCGGCTCCAGCAGCTGCTCCAGCCGCTCGGTGTCGTCGACCGGGGCGGTCTTGCGCGAGGCGGCCTTGCGGGCACGGTCCAGGCAGGCGTTCACGGTGATCCGGTGCAGCCACGTGGTGACGGCCGACTGGCCCCGGAAGGTGTGAGCGGCCCGGTAGGCCGACACCAGGGCGTCCTGGACCGCGTCGGCGGCCTCCTCGCGGTCCCCGAGCGTCCGCAGCGCGACCGCCCAGAGCCGGTCCCGATGCCGCCGCACGATCTCACCGAAGGCGTCGGGGTCGCCCTGCACATGGCGGGCGAGCAGGTCCTGGTCGCCCACTCCGTCGTAGCCGGTGCCCTCCGCCATCTGCCCCCTCCGCTCCGGGTGAGACGTCAGCCCGTGAACTGCACTTCGCCGATGGCCTGCTTGTAGCCGGCCATGGAGTACGTCTGCGGGTCCTCTCCCGAGTACGGCACGGCGGTCAGCCACACGAGGACGTACTGCGTCTTCACCGGCTTGCCGAGCTTCACCGTGACGGAGGTGCCGCTGGTCTGGGCCGAGCCGAGCCGGTGCATCGAGGCCAGGGACGGCGGCGTCAGCGAGTCGGCCGAGTAGAGCTCGACCGTGGTGTGGTCGTTGCCGTAGCGCAGGCTGAGGGTGGCCGTGCTGAGATTCCTCGCCGAGCCCAGGTCGTAGACGATTCCCACGCCCGGCTTGTAGGGCGCCAGCTCCGGGCCCTCGGTGAAGCTCCTGGTGCGCCAGTACGTGGACGGGTTCCCGTCGTACGTCTTGGCCGTGTCGCTGGGGTGCTGGGCGCCTCCGTCGGCGATGAACTCCCGGCTGTCCTTGATGCTTATCCTCGTCGGCTTCGGCGCGGGGTTGTTCTTGTCGCCGTTGTCCGAGGTCTGGCTCTTGTTGGTGTCGTTCGACGTGTCGTGGTCCATCAGCGCGTCCGCCAACTGCCAGCTGCCCAGGCCGAGAGCGGCGATGAGGAGGGCGGAGACCGCCCACTTCAGGGCCTTGCCGGTGCGGCTCTGCAACGGCGGCGGCGGGGCCGTGATCGGCTGCGTGGCGCCCGGATGCGGTGCGGTACGGCCGTACGTGCCCTGCTGGTAGGCGGTGCGCTGGTACTCCGGAGGCGCGGTGAACGCCGGCTCCGGCGGGCGGATGCGCGGCATCTCGCCGATCGCCTTGACGAGTTCCTCCGGCGTGGTGCACGGGGACTCGTGGCGGGAGGCGGTGGCGCCGTCGTTGGCGAGGGCGCGCATGGCCAGCTCGGACAGGCCGCGGTGGACCCCGGCCCGTACCTGGTCCGGGGCGATCAGACCGATGTCCTTGGGCAGGCCGGACAGCCCGTAGGCGTCGTTCTCGTACGGCCAGCGCTGGGTCAGCGCGGCGTACAGCAGGGCGCCGATGGACTCGGTGTCGGTGCGCTGCGGGGTGTCGGAGCTGATGCCGCGCAGCGCGGCGTTGACCGCGAGGCCGCGCAGCCGCCACTGGCCGGTGGAGGTGCGCAGCACGGCGTTCGGGTTCAGCCGCAGATGGGCGAGGCCTTCGCGGTGCGCGGCGGCCATGGCGGAGGCCACCTGACTGACCATCTGGTAGGCGTCGTGCGGTTCCAGCGGTCCGGCCGCGAGAAGCGTGGTCAGCTCGGTCGCGTCGGGCAGCCATTCGTGCACGACGTAGACGAGGTCGTTCTCCTCGACGGCGTCGAGGACCTGGACGAAGCGGGGGTCGCCGAGCAGCGCGGAGGCCCGGGCGGCGGCCAGGACGGAACGGGCCCGTGCATGGTCCGCGGGCAGGATGTGGACGCCGACGGCCCGGCGGAGTTTCTCGTCGACCGCACGCCAGCTGCTGAATCCGTCCAGACGGGTGACGCACTCCTCCAGGCGGTACCGTCTGGCCAGCTTGTGGCCGCTGTGCAGTTCGGGAGGCGAGGCCTTCTTCGCGGCACCGTCGGTGCCGCCGCTCATTCCTTCGTCGCTGTCCGTATCCCGCTCCGGGTTCTGGGCCACCCCGTCGGCCGTGGACTGGTCCGCCTTGGCGGTCAGCGGTTGCTCACCACTGGTGTCTGCCACGTCGACGGCAGCCGTGCTCCGTTCCGCCACCGTCGTCCCTGCCTCCCCATCCGTTGCGCGCTGTCCGACGCCGAAACCAATTGTGCCCATAGTCCGCTGCTATGCACGACACACAGCGGCGGACGATGGTTGTGCCCCTACCCTCGCCTCAGCGCCCCAGACGCCCGCGGACCATTCCCACGAGCGAGTTGAGTTCCTCGATGCGCATCCTGCGGGCGGCGACGAAGAAGACACCGAGCAGGACGGCACCACCGACGATCAGCGCGGCGAACGAGCCGAGGACGCCCTGGCCGAGAGTGTGCCCGATGCCGTAGCAGGCCGCGCCGCTGAGCAGGGCCGCCGGGATCGAGGCGATGCACAGGCGCGCGTAGGTCCGCAGCACCCGGGAGCCGTCCAGGTCGCCGGCGAGCCGCTTGCGCAGCCGCCGCCAGGCGACCCCCACCCCGATGGCGTAGGCGAGGCCGTACGCGGCGGCCATGCCGGCGACCGCCCAGCGGGCCGGGAGCAGGAAGTAGCAGAGCGCGGAGGCTCCGGCGTTCACCACGGCCACGATGACGGTGTTGTAGAAGGGGGTGCGGGTGTCCTCGTAGGCGTAGAACGCGCGGAGGACGACGTACTGCACCGAGTACGGGATCAGGCCGAGGCCGAAGGCCATCAGCATGTAGCCCATGTTGGTGGCCTCGCCGGTACCCGAGGAGCCGAAGATCAGCGTGCACATCGGGATGCCGAGCGAGAGGAAGCCGAAGGCGATCGGGACGATCGCGACCGCGGTGGTGCGCAGGCCCTGGGAGATGTCGTCGCGCACGGCGCCGCCGTCGCCCTCGGCGGCCGAGCGCGAGATGCGCGGCAGCAGGGCGGCCATCAGGGAGACGGTGATGATGGCCTGCGGCAGGCCCCAGATCAGCTGGGCGTTGGCGTAGGCGGCGAAGCCGGTGCCCGCGACGCCGGAGTCCTTGCCGGCCGCCGTGGACAGCTGGGTGACGATCATGGCGCCGGCCTGGTTGGCGAGGACGAACAGCACCGTCCACTTGGCGAGCATCGCGGCCTTGCCCAGGCCGTGGCCCCGCCAGTCGAACCGCAGCCGGATCCGGAACCCGGTCTCGCGCAGATACGGGATCATCGCCAGCGCCTGGACGACCAGGCCGAGCAGCACCCCGACGCCGAGCAGGCGCTGCCCCTGCGGCGGGATGTTGGTGACCTTCATGTGGGAGTCGGCGGCGGTGCCGTAGACCCAGATGAACATGCCGAGCGTCACGATGATGACGATGTTGTTCAGGACCGGGGTCCACATCATCGCGCCGAACTTGCCGCGGGCGTTGAGGATCTGACCCATCACCACATGGATGCCCATGAAGAAGATCGAGGGCAGGAAGTAGCGGGTGAAGGTGACCGCGACGTCGTTGGCCGCCGGGTTGGTGGCGACCGGGTTGGACAGCATGCGCACCAGCAGCGGCGCCGCGAACATCGCGAGACCGGTCAGTGCGGCCAGGGCCACCATCACCAGGGTCAGCAGCCGGTTGGCGAAGGCCTCGCCGCCGTCGTCGTCCTCCTTCATCGCCCGCACCAGCTGGGGCACGAAGACGGAGTTCAGACCGCCGCCGACGGTGAGGATGTAGATCATCGTCGGCAGCTGGTAGGCGACCTGGAAGGAGTCGCCGAGGAAGCCGAGACCGAGCGCGGAGACGATCAGCGCGGAGCGCACGAAGCCGGTGAGGCGGGAGACCATCGTGCCCGCCGCCATGACGGCGCTGGACTTGAGCAGGTTGGCCGCCTTGCCGCCCTTCTTCGCGGGAGCGGTGGTGGCCACGGCAGCCTCGGGCTCGACGGTCACGGCCGGGCCGACGGGCTCCGGCACCCCGACCGGACCCGGCACCGGGGGCTGCCCCGGCCGGCCGGCGGCGGCAGCGGACGCGTAGGCCGCCTCGGCGTACGGGTCGGGCTGCTGCGGGGCCTGACCGGGCTGGGCCTGGTACGGCCCCGGCGCTGCGGGTCCCTGAGCGGGGCCGGGCGGGGCGGCGGGGCCCGGGACGGCGGTGGGGTCCAGGGGCGTGTGCCCGCCGCTGTGCTGCTGGTCCTTGAAGAGATGCGCGAAGGCGTCCGGCTCGTGGTACTCCTCACCGGAGTGCGAGACGAGGTCGTCCACGCCCACGTACTGGGTGGTGCGCGGGTCGTCGCCGTAGGGCAGGTACGGGGACGGGCTCTCCGGCTCGGGCGCAGGAGTCTGCGCCCACACGCGCGGGTCGGGGGCGTACGGGGACTGGGCGGGCGCGGCGTACAGCGGCTGCTGGCGGTCGTGCGGGCCGGGAGCCGGCGGCGGGTGCGCGGCACGGTCGTAGAGCGCCTCGGCGACCGGGTCCTGCGCGGAAAGGTCCTGTGCGCGGTAGGGGTCCTGGTCGTAGGCGTCCTGGAGGTACATGTCCGCCGCGTGCTGCGGCGGCACCTGGCCGGGCTCGGGCGGCGGCTCGGGGTAGCTCGAGCCGGCCGCGCCCTGGCCGCGATCACCGTCGTACGGCGCGTTCATGCTTACCCCACCTCATCGTCCCGGGCCCACCGGCCACGACATCGCTCAACGGTCCACTCTCTCACCCGTCCCGGACGGGTCGGCGCTTTCCGGTGCGGTGTCCGGCGCAGGGTCACTCGGCTGCTCCGGGTCGTCTGCCCCGGACACGGAGTCGGACTCCTCCGGGAGACGGTCGCCGGACGGTCCGGGGTTCCCCGGCTCCTCGGCGCCCTCACCCGCGGCGTCGGGACCGGACTCCTCGGCCCGGCGGGCGGCCGCGCGCTTGCGCTGGGTGTACATCCGGAAGCCGGCGAGGACCAGCAGCAGCACGCCGCCGCCGATGACCAGCATCACGGTGGGCGTGACCTCGGTGACCTTCACGTCGAAGGTGACCGCGTCACCGTACGGCTGGCCGTCCTCGGTGTAGAGCCGTGCGACGACCGTGACCCGGCCGTTGGCGTTGGCCGAGGTGGTGAACTTCACCGACTGGCTGTGTCCGCCGGAGATCTCGACGGGCTCCTCGTCGTAGGCCTTGCCGCCGATCTTCAGGCGGGTCGGCATGGTCGAGGTGAGGCGCAGCACCAGGTGGCCGACCGGCTGCACCAGGTTGTTCTGGACGGTCACCGGGATGGTGGCGCTGCGGCCGGAGAGCTTGGTCTCCGACTTGTCGATCAGTTTGACCTGGTCGGCCAGCTCGTCGAGCCATGCCTTCACGCCGCTGCGGTAGGCATCGGCCCGGCCGCTGCGACCGCGCCACGACGTGGACATCTCCCGGTTTATGGCCAGCCCGAACGGGGTCACCACCCGGGACTGGTCGGAGAGGATCACCCGGAAGCTGTCGAGCTTCCCCTGGGTGCTCGCGATCTCCTCGAACGCCGCCTGCGGCAGCTCCTGCCGGCGCAGCGACGAGGGGTAGCCGGACGTCGACGGAATCCGCGTGGTGGCGTTCGGGTCCGGCTTGTCCTTGGCGGCCGCGCTGAGGTCCTCGGACTGCGACCAGGTGCCGCCCTGGAGCGCCTTCAGCGCCGTCGCCATCGCCTGCGCCTGGCCCGCCGTGGGCATTCGCTGCGGGGCGACGACGATGCTGCGCTGCTTGTCCGTCTGCTCGTTCACCTCGAGGCTCTGGGCCAGGAACTGCTGCACCGCGAGCGTGGCGGCACCCGCCTTCGACAGATCGCCGTCGAACGCGGTGGACAGCCGGGCGTCCGCGACCACCGCCGTGGTGCCGCCGCCGACCGGGCGGGCGGCGGAGGGCGTGTAGGACAGCCCCGCGGTCTCCTGGAGGCTGTCGCTGCGGGCGATCACCCGGTCGGCTCCGGCGGAGGTCGCGACCTTGATGATCGAGGGGTCCACGGCGCCGTCCACCGGCCAGGCGAAGTCGGTGGTGGGTGTGACGTGCAGCACCGTCTTGACGGTGGTGGCGGCGACGTCGGTGGCGTCCTTGAGGTGGCTGAGCGAGCCGGTGACGCGGGTGCCGTTGTGCGCGAGGGAAGCCAGGTCCGGGTCCGCGAACGGCAGCGCGACGACCTCCTTGCCCGTCACCGCCTGTTGCAGGTTCGCCAGCCACTGCTTGGCGACGGCCTGGTGCTCGGCCGAGCCGGGCGTGGTGGTGCCGCCGGCGCCCTGGAGCCGGTAGTTGCCGGTCGCCATCCTGTCGACCGAGGCCAGCAGGTCCGGGTCGATCACCCAGGTGACGTCGAGGTCCTTGCCGAGGTCCACCATCCGGGCCAGCCGGCCGCCGGGTGCCAGCTCCTTGGCCAGGTCGTCGTCGAGGAAGACCGGGGTCTGCAACTCACCGGCGCCGGTCTTGGCCGTCATATGGACCGTGGAGAGCAGCGGCCACAGGAACGTCGTCTTCGTCTTGGTGTCGGCGTCGGACGGCTGCCACGGCAGGAAGGTCCGCTGGATGCCCAGCGGCTGGTCCCAGGGCTGGGCGGCGGTCTTGCCGGACAGGGAGACACCGAACTCGTAGACGCCCTCGTCACCGAGGTCGAGCTTGTCCACGGGCACGGAGATGCTGAAGCGCTCGGCGACGCCCGGGGCCAGCTTGGCGAACTTCTGCTGGTACTTGCCGCCGACCTGGGAGCCCGTACCGCTCTGGAGATCGTCGGCGTGCCGGGCGACGTCGTCGATCGCCGCGCGGGTGGTCAGCGGGGCGCCGACCTCCAGATCGACATGGGCGCCGGTGACGGGCTGTTTGCCGTTGTTGGTCACCGTGCCCGAGACGGTCAGCGTGTCGCCGTCCGTGGGGGCGTTCGGCGTGAGTGAGTCCAGGGAGACGGCCACCGTGTCCGAGGAGGCCGCCTGTGCGGGCGCCGCGGCGGGCAGCTGGAACAGACCGGCCAGCAGCGGTGCCCCGGCGAACAGCGCTCCTGTACGCCGGAGCCACCGGCGGGCAGGTGCGGCACTGGTCCCGTGCAAGTCAGCCGCCTCGGCCACGCGCTCGCCCGTCCCTCGTCGTGTCAGTGGTCGTCGGATTGTGCGTCCACGCATGGTAACGATGCGCGCGAAGAGGAAGTGCCGCGGTCTCCTCCACAAGATCGGGGAGCTGAGGTCTGCCGTCCTCTCTATCCAGTATCGGGGGAAGAGCCGCTATGCGCCGCAAGCACCGTGCTTGCGGCCGGTATGACAGAGAGTGTCCCCGGCCCCTTATGCGGGAGCCTCCGGGCGCCCGGGGCACGTACCCTCTTCTGTTGTGCCGAACCCCAACGAAGACACTCCCTCTGCCCTGAGCCAGGCGCAGCACCGCGCGGTCGCCGAGCTGCTGCGGGTGGCGCCCGTCGCCGACGACCTCGCCCGCCGATTCCAGGAGGCCGGGTTCTCGCTCGCCCTGGTCGGCGGATCGGTCCGCGACGCGCTGCTCGGCCGGCTCGGCAACGACCTGGACTTCACCACCGACGCCCGTCCCGAGGACGTGCTGAAGATCGTCCGACCATGGGCGGACGCCGTCTGGGAGGTGGGGATCGCCTTCGGCACCGTCGGCGCGCACAAGGGTGGCTACCAGATCGAGATCACCACCTACCGGTCGGAGGCGTACGACCGCACCTCGCGCAAGCCCGAGGTGTCCTACGGCGACTCCATCGAGGACGACCTGGTCCGCCGTGACTTCACGGTCAACGCGATGGCCGTGGCGCTGCCGCAGAAGGAGTTCATCGACCCGCACGGTGGCCTGGAGGATCTCGCGGCGCGGGTGCTGCGGACGCCGGGCACCCCGGAGGAGTCGTTCTCGGACGATCCGCTGCGGATGATGCGGGCCGCCCGCTTCGCCGCCCAGCTGGACTTCGAGGTCGCCCCCGAGGTCATCACCGCCATGACCGACATGGCCGGGCGCATCGAGATCGTCTCCGCGGAGCGGGTCCGTGACGAGCTGAACAAGCTGGTCCTCTCCGCGCACCCGCGCAAGGGCCTGACCCTGCTGGTGGACACCGGGCTGGCCGACCATGTGCTGCCCGAGCTGCCGGCGCTGCGTCTGGAGCGCGACGAGCACCACCGGCACAAGGATGTCTACGAGCACACGCTGATCGTTCTGGAGCAGGCGATCGAGCTGGAGCAGGACGGTCCCGACCTCACGCTGCGGCTGGCCGCCCTGCTGCACGACATCGGCAAGCCGCGGACGCGCCGCTTCGAGAAGGACGGCCGGGTCTCGTTCCACCACCACGAGGTGGTCGGCGCCAAGATGACCAAGAAGCGCATGACCGCCTTGAAGTACTCCAACGAGCTGGTGAAGGACGTCTCCCGGCTGGTCGAGCTCCACCTGCGCTTCCACGGCTATGGGACCGGGGAGTGGACGGACTCGGCGGTCCGCCGCTACGTCCGCGACGCGGGCCCGCTGCTGGACCGGCTGCACAAGCTGACCCGCTCCGACTGCACCACCCGCAACAAGCGGAAGGCGGCCGCGCTGTCCCGGGCCTACGACGGCCTGGAGGAGCGCATCGCCCAGCTCCAGGAGCAGGAGGAGCTGGACGCGATCCGCCCGGACCTCGACGGCAACCAGATCATGGAGATTCTGGGCGTCGGTCCCGGCCCGGCCGTCGGCAAGGCGTACAAGCACATGCTGGAGCTGCGCCTGGAGAACGGCCCGATGGAGCATGACGCCGCGGTGGCGGCGCTCAAGGAATGGTGGGCTGAGCAGAGCTGAGCCGCTTCGGGCTGGGCGCCGGAGATGTTTCACGTGAAACACTCCGCCGTCCCGACGGGCCGAGGGGTCGGTGTTTGACGTGAAACATCGACCCCTTTGCCGTTGTGCCGGCCGTCTCAGCGCCGCTGGAAGCGAGCCAGGGCCACGGCGACCCCGCCGTAGACGAGGGCCACCAGGACGACCAGCGCTGGGGAACGGCCGTCCGGCGGGAGCATGAGAGCGGCCACTCCGGCTGCCCCGACGAACGCCACATTGAAGAGGACGTCGTACACGGAGAAGATCCGGCCGCGGAAGCCGTCCTCGACACAGGCCTGCACGATCGTGTCCGTGGCGATCTTCGCGCCCTGGGTGATCAGACCCAGGACGAAGGCCGCGACCAGGAGCGGCCCGGTGGCGAAGGGCAGGCCGAGGGCGGGTTCGAGCACGGCGGCGGAGCCGGAGCACACCACGATCCAGCGGCCCGGGCCGAGCCGTCCCGCTGCCCAGGGCGTCACCACGGCCGCCGCGAAGAATCCCGCCCCGGACAGGGCGAGCGCCAGACCGAGCAGCCGGAGTCCTTCGTCCGGACTGGAGGACAGGGTGTAGCGGCACAGCATGAGCAGCAGGACGAGGAGCGCGCCGTAGCAGAAGCGCATCAGCGTCATCGCGGCCAGCGCCCAGGCCGCGCTTCTCCGGCCGGGGGTGGTCAGATGCCGGACGGCGGCGAGCAGCTCGCGGGCCGTGCGGGCGAGCGCCGTCCCCAGCCGGGGCCGGTCGGGCGGTGGCTCGGGGCCGAGGAGAGCGGGCGGCATGCTCAGGGCCGCGAGGCCGGCGCACAGATAGAGAAAGGCGCCCAGCAGCACGACGGCGGCATCGGAGCCGGATGCCACGAGCCGTACGAGGAAGGCGAGGCCGCCGCCGGCGGTCGCGGCGAGGGTCCCGGCCGTCGGGGAGAGGGAGTTGGCGAGCACCAGGCGTTCGCTGTCGACCACCCGGGGCAGGGCGGCGGACAGCCCTGCCAGGATGAAGCGGTTGACGGCCGTGACGCACAGGGCGGAGAGATAGAAGAGCCAGCTCGGTGCGGGGCCGAGCATCAGCGCGGCCGTGACCGCGGCCAGCAGGGCGCGCAGCAGGTTGCCGTACAGGAAGACCTGACGGCGCCGCCAGTGGTCGAGCAGGATGCCTGCGAAGGGGCCGACCAGCGAGTAGGGGAGCAGCAGGACGGCCATCGCCGAGGCGATCGCCGTGGCCGAGGTCTGTTTCTCCGGGGAGAAGACGACGTACGCGGCGAGCGCGACCTGGTAGACGCCGTCGGCGCCCTGGGAGAGCAGGCGAACGCAGAGCAGACGCCGGAAGTGCCGCAGGCGCAGCAGGACACGCAGGTCACGGACGACGGGCATGGGGCACAGCCTCACACATGCGGAAGGTCCCCGGGTCGGGCAACCCGGGGACCCTCACAGCCCTGGCAGGAGCGTTCTCGTGCGAGCGGTCGCCCTCAGGCGGTTTAGCGCTCGACCTCGCCGCGGATGAACTTCTCGACGTTCTCGCGGGCCTCGTCGTCGAAGTACTGGACCGGCGGGGACTTCATGAAGTACGAGGACGCCGACAGGATCGGGCCGCCGATGCCGCGGTCCTTGGCGATCTTCGCGGCGCGCAGGGCGTCGATGATGACACCCGCGGAGTTCGGGGAGTCCCAGACCTCGAGCTTGTACTCCAGGTTCAGCGGGACGTCACCGAAGGCACGGCCCTCGAGGCGGACGTAGGCCCACTTGCGGTCGTCCAGCCAGGCCACGTAGTCGGACGGGCCGATGTGGACGTTCTTCTCGCCGAGGTCCCGGTCGGGGATCTGGGAGGTGACGGCCTGCGTCTTGGAGATCTTCTTGGACTCCAGGCGCTCGCGCTCGAGCATGTTCTTGAAGTCCATGTTGCCGCCGACGTTCAGCTGCATGGTGCGGTCCAGGATGACACCGCGGTCCTCGAACAGCTTCGCCATGACGCGGTGCGTGATGGTGGCGCCGACCTGGGACTTGATGTCGTCACCGACGATCGGGACGCCCGCCTCGGTGAACTTGTCCGCCCACTCCTTGGTGCCGGCGATGAAGACCGGGAGGGCGTTGACGAAGGCGACCTTGGCGTCGATGGCGCACTGCGCGTAGAACTTCGCCGCGTCCTCGGAGCCCACGGGCAGGTAGCAGACCAGGACGTCGACCTGCTTGTCCTTCAGGACCTGGACGACGTCGACCGGCTCGGCGTCCGACTCCTCGATGGTGGCGCGGTAGTACTTGCCGAGGCCGTCGAGGGTGTGGCCGCGCTGGACGGTGACACCGGTGGTGGGCACGTCGCAGATCTTGATGGTGTTGTTCTCGGAGGCGCCGATCGCGTCCGCGAGGTCGAGGCCGACCTTCTTGGCGTCCACGTCGAACGCGGCGACGAACTCGACGTCACGGACGTGGTAGTCACCGAACTGGACATGCATCAGGCCGGGGACCTTGGACGCCGGGTCGGCGTCCTTGTAGTACTCGACTCCCTGCACCAGCGACGCGGCGCAGTTGCCCACGCCGACGATGGCTACGCGAACCGAACCCATTCCGGTTGCTCCCTGTGTGTACGAGTGAGGCCCTGAATGGGTCTCACGTGGCGGTGTCGTCGGGCGTATCCGTCCGGGGGGTTTCCCCGGTACGGGGCAGGCCGCCCGTCGATCCAGTGGTGGTGTCCTGCTGAGCGGACTCCCCGGATGCGGAACCCCTCAGGTCCCGCCCGGCCCGCTCGCTCTCGATGAGCTCGTTCAGCCAGCGCACTTCGCGCTCCACGGACTCCATCCCGTGGCGCTGGAGCTCAAGCGTGTAGTCGTCGAGGCGCTCCCGGGTGCGCGCCACGGAGGCGCGCATCTTCTCCAGGCGCTCCTCCAGGCGGCTGCGCCGGCCCTCCAGCACGCGCATGCGCACATCGCGCGAGGTCTGCCCGAAGAAGGCGAACCGCGCGGCGAAGTGCTCGTCCTCGTACGCGTCGGGGCCGGTCTGTGAGAGCAGCTCCTCGAAGTGCTCCTTACCTGCCGCCGTCAGCCGATAGACGATCTTGGCGCGGCGTCCGGCGAGCGGAGCGGCGAGGGCGTCCTCATGGGTGCTTCCGGGCTCCTCGGTCAACCAGCCGTTGGCGAGCAGCGTCTTGAGGCAGGGATACAGGGTCCCGTAGCTGAAGGCTCGGAACACACCCAGAGACGTATTGAGTCGTTTGCGCAGCTCATAGCCGTGCATCGGGGACTCGCGGAGCAGGCCGAGCACGGCGAACTCAAGGATGCCGGAGCGCCGGCTCATGGTCGCCTCCTCTCGGTCCCACAGGTCGGTCCCGCGGGCCTCGCTGTGCTTCTCAGCGTCTTTATCTCGTGCTGATGTATCGACTCGATACATCAGCACGATAGAACGGCCTGAGGTATGCGACAAGAGGGGCCGCGGTGAACGGGATCACATCACCGATTCGTACGAGGTGAGTTGCCTGATTTGCGGTGAACTTCGGGGCTCGGCGGGTTTTGGCGGTGCGTAGTCTGTGCGGCATGCAGACCACCGGGAACCAAGCGACGCCTGGGGAGCGTCGTCGTCCCCGGTGCAGTACGGGTGAATGCGCAACCGCCCACATCCGTACTTCGGGGGGACCGGAAACCAGCCGCTGTTCCAGGCGCGCACGGGCGCGCCTGCCCGAGGAGTAATCGTTCGATGAGCGAGCACCGTCGCAAACCGCCGCAGCCGCAGGATGGCGGACGTGCCGCGGCCCGGCGCGGCCAGTCCGGCTCGTCCTCCGGTCGCCGTGCGGCACCGCGAAGCGCCACCGGGTCTTCTGCCGACTCCTATGGGTCCAGTTCCTATGGGACCGGCTCCCCTGACCCGGGAGGTGAACAGCGTCCCCCTGGTGGCCGGGCCGAGGCCCGCCGGGCGGCGCAGAAGGGCGGACGCCGCAGAGGCGCCGACAACGCGGGCCCCGGCGGTCGGCGCGGTGGTCCGGGCGGTCCGACGGGCCCCGGGCGCGGCAGGGGCCGTGCGGCGACGGCGCCCGGCAAGAAGCGGATCATCGACTACCCCCGGGCCGAGAAGTTCGGGTGGCGGCGCTGGGTCCCGTCCTGGAAGCTCGTGACGGGCCTGTTCATCGGCTTCCTCGGAAGTCTGGTGGCGGTCGCGGGCATCGGGTACGCGATGGTGAGCGTGCCGAACGTCCAGCAGATCGCGACGGCGCAGAACAACGTCTACTACTGGTCCGACGGCTCGCAGATGGTCGCCACCGGTGGCGAGGTCAACCGGCAGATCATCAACTACGCCGACATCCCCAAGGAGATGCGCTACGCCGTCATCTCCCAGGAGAACAAGACCTTCGAGACGGACAGCGGCGTGGACCCGAAGGGCATCGCGCGCGCCGTCCTGAACATGGCGCGGGGCGGCGAGACGCAGGGTGGTTCGACGATCACCCAGCAGTACGTCAAGAACGCGATGCTGAACGACCAGTCGCAGACGATCTCCCGCAAGTTCAAGGAGATCTTCGTCGCGATCAAGGTAGGCGCCACCGTCAAGAAGAAGGACATCATGGCGGGCTACCTGAACTCGGCCTACTTCGGCCGGGGTGCCTACGGCCTCGAAGCCGCCTCCCGCGCCTACTTCAACGAGGAGGCCAAGAACCTGAACCCGGGCCAGTGCGCCTTCCTCGCGGCCATGCTGAAGGGCGCCACCTACTACGACCCGGCGGGCGCGGTCTCACTGGACCCGGCGGCCACTCCCGACGCGAACAAGAAGCGTGCCCAGCTCCAGATGCAGGACACCCTCGACAAGATGGTGAAGTACGGCCATCTGAGCCAGGCGGAGCGGGCCAAGTACACGACCCTGCCGAAGGTCCAGAACCCCCGGTCGAACAGCCGGCTGAGCGGTCAGATCGGTTACCTGGTCGACCTCGCCAAGTCCTACCTGATCAACAACAGCGACAAGACCCACGTCACCGCGGACGATCTCCAGAAGGGCGGCTACCGGATCTACACCACCTTCGACAAGAAGAAGGTCCAGGCGCTCGAAGCCGCGGTGAAGAAGGTCCAGAAGACGAACATCAAGCCCAAGCTGCGGCCGAAGACGGACACCCACGTCCAGTTCGGCGGCGCCTCGGTGGATCCGTCCACGGGTGCCATCCGGGCCATCTACGGCGGTGAGGACGCGACCAAGCACTTCACCGATAACGCCGACTCGACCGGTGCCCAGGTGGGCTCGACGTTCAAGCCGTTCGTGCTGGCGGCGGCCATGAAGTGGGGCGTGCGCAACCCGGACGGGCCGCCCAACCAGGCCCAGGACGAACGCACCATCGCCTCCCCCAAGAGCCTCTACAGCGGCGAGAACAAGCTCAAGATCCGGAACTACGACCACACCGTCTGGAAGGACAAGGACGGCAACGAGTGGCTCCAGACGAACGACGGCGGCGAGTCCATCGGTCACGCGCCCGACTACAAGATCGACCTGCGTGAGGCCATGCAGTACTCGGTCAACTCCGCGTACGTCCAGCTCGGCATGGACGTCGGGCTCGACAAGGTGAAGTCGACGGCGCTGGACGCGGGCATCCTGGACAGCAGCCTCGCCAGCGCGAACTACCCGTCGTTCTCGATCGGTACCTCCTCCCCGAGCGCGATCCGGATGGCCGGCGCTTATGCCACCTTCGCCGCCAGCGGCGAGCAGAACGACCCCTACTCGGTCCAGAAGGTCGAGAACAAGGACGGTCTTGTCTACCGGCACACCGCCGAGGCCCATGACGTCTTCACCCCGGCCGTGGCGGACAACGTCACCGACGTCCTGAAGACCGTGGTCGAGAAGGGCACCGGTACCAACGCCCAGCTGCCCGGCCGTGAGGTGGCCGGTAAGACCGGTACCACGGACGGCAACAAGTCCGCCTGGTTCGTCGGCTACACCCCGCAGCTCTCCACCGCGATCAGCATGTTCCGCCTGGACGACAACGCGAACAACAAGACGCGGACCTTCCTGGAGATGTATGGGACCGGCGGCAAGGAGGAGATCCACGGTGCGTCGTTCCCGGCCGAGATCTGGCACGACTACATGTTCCAGGCGCTGAAGGGCCAGCCGGCGCAGCCGTTCCCGACCCCGGAGCCGATCGGCAAGGTGCTCAACGCCGCGCCCAGCCCGGCACCGACGCCGTCGGCCACCCAGAGCCCGACCCAGAGCGCGTCGCCGAGCCCGTCGCCCAGCGCGTCCTCTCCGTCCCCCTCGCCGTCGGCGAGCCAGACGTGCAACGGCTGGGGCTGGAAGTGTGACACCACCGGAGGTACCGACACGGGCGGTGGTACCGACGGCGGCCCGTCGCCGTCGCCCAGCGTCACGGACACCTCCACGACCGGAGGCACCACCCGGGGCAACGGCAACGGCAATGGCAACGGAGGCATCTTCGCTGGTCCGACCGGTTAACCAAGCGGTCTGACCGTTGGGCGGCGCTCAGGCCCGCCCCGTGTGTTTCACGTGAAACAAGGGCCGCCGCACCTCCAGGTGCGGCGGCCCTCGGCGTTTTCCTGGGCAGGTACGGCAGGATGTGGCCCATGCCCAGTGCAGAGACGACGCCCGCGAGCGTGCATGAGCCCGAGTACGGGCGGCCCGCCCCGGCGGAAACGGTGCAGCCGACCAAGGAGGACGAGGTCGCCGCGGCCGGCAGTGAGCTGATCGGTGGTCCCATCGGGCGGCGCGCCCTGCTCGGGACCTCCTGGTGGACCCCTGTCCGAGTCGTCGCACTCGTGGCGATCGGCATGTTCGCCCTCGGACTGGTCCAGAAGGCGCCGTGCTATCACACCGCCTGGTTCTACGGCGCGAGCAGCCAGTACACGAAGGCCTGCTACTCGGACATCCCGCACCTCTACCAGGGGCGCGGGTTCGCCGACCATCTCGTGCCCTACTTCGACAGACTCCCGGACACCATCTCGGGAGGCATGGGCTACCTCGAATACCCGGTGCTGACCGGCGTGTTCATGGAGGTGGCCTCCTGGCTGACGCCGCACAGCGGCACCATCCAGCACCAGGAGCAGTGGTACTGGTTCGTCAACGCCGGGATGCTGATGGCGTGCGCGGCGGTCATCGCCGTATGCGTGGCCCGTACGCACCGCCGGCGTCCCTGGGACGGACTGCTGGTCGCCCTGGCGCCCGCCTTCGCGCTGACGGCGACCATCAACTGGGATCTGCTGGCGGTGGCGCTGACGGCCGCCGCGATGCTGATGTGGGCCCGGAGCCGTCCGGTGGCCTTCGGTGTCCTCCTGGGGCTCGCCACGGCCGCCAAGCTCTATCCGGTGTTCCTGCTCGCCCCGCTGTTCGTGCTGTGCTGGCGGGCCGGCAAATGGCGGGAGTACGCCCAGGCCGTGGGCGGTGCGGTGATCGCCTGGCTCGTGGTGAACCTGCCGGTGATGCTCTTCGCCTGGGAGGGCTGGTCGAAGTTCTACACCTTCAGCCAGGAGCGGGGCGTGGACTTCGGTTCCTTCTGGCTGCTCTGGGCCCAGAACACGACCAACCCGCCCAGCACCGACTTCGTGAACTCCGCCGCCATGGTGCTCGTGGTGCTGTGCTTCCTGGGGATCGGCGCGCTGACGTTCGTCGCCCCGCGCCGGCCGCGCTTCGCCCAGCTGGCCTTCCTGATGGTCGCGGCCTTCATCCTCACCAACAAGGTCTACTCCCCGCAGTACGTCCTGTGGCTGGTGCCGCTGGCCGTCCTCGCCCGGCCCAAGTGGCGGGACTTCCTGATCTGGCAGGCCTGCGAGGTGGCGTACTTCCTGGGCATCTGGATGTACCTCGCCTACACGACGAGCGGAGAAGCCCACAAGGGCCTGCCGCCGCACGGCTACCACTGGGCGATCGCGCTGCATCTGCTCGGCACGCTCTACCTGTGCACCGTCGTCGTACGGGACATCCTGATGCCCGAGCGGGACGTGGTGCGCCGGTCCGGCGACGACGATCCCTCGGGCGGGGTACTCGACGGCGCGGAGGACGTCTTCGTGCTCACCAGCGTGGCCCACACCCCGCGGCACGCGGCCCAGTTCGGCACTCCGCAGGTGGACTGGGGGCGCCCGGAAGTGGCACCTCACCAGGACGGTTCGCTCTGAGCGAACGCGCTGGGCGGCGCATCCGAGGGCATGAAGAAGGCCGTACACGAGGAATCGTGTACGGCCTTCCCGCTGTTCGGTGCGGAGCTGCTCCGGAAGGGGGGTCAGTTGTCCACGAGACGGTCGAACTGCGTGGTGGTGTGCCGCAGGTGGGCCACCAGTTCGTCACCGACCTTCGGCTCCGGCGCGTCCGACGGCACGAACAGGATCGACACCTGCATGTGCGGCGGCTCGGCGAACCAGCGCTGCTTGCCGCCCCAGACGAACGGAGAAAGGTTCCGGTTGACCGTGGCCAGGCCGGCCCGGGCGACGCCCTTGGCGCGCGGCATGACGCCGTGCAGGGCCTTCGGGGCCTCCAGGCCCACCCCGTGCGACGTGCCGCCCGCCACGACCACCAGGAAGCCGTCGGAGGCCGCCTTCTGCTGCCGGTAGCCGAACCGGTCGCCCTTGGAGACACGGGTGACGTCCAGGACGGCGCCGCGGTACTGGGTGGCCTCGTGGTCCCCCAGCCACAGCCGGGTGCCGATCCGGGCGCGGAACCGGGTCTGCGGGAACTGCTGCTGGAGCCGGATGAGTTCGTCCGCCTTGAGGTGGCTGACGAACATCGTGTGCAGCGGCAGCCGGGCCGCGCGCAGCCGGTCCATCCAGCCGATGACCTCCTCGACGGCGTCCGAACCGTCGGTGCGGTCCAGCGGCAGGTGGATCGCGAAACCCTCCAGGCGGACGTTCTCTATGGCCTGGTGCAGCTGCGGCAGCTCCTGCTCGCTGATGCCGTGCCGCTTCATCGAGGACATCACCTCGATGACCACGCGGGCGCCGACGAGGCCGTACACGCCGTCGACCGACGACACCGAGCGCACCACCCGGTCGGGCAGCGGCACGGGCTCCTCGCCGCGCCGGTACGGCGTCAGCACCAGCAGGTCGCCACCGTAGAAGTCCTTGATGCGCGCGGCCTCGTAGGTCGTGCCCACGGCGAGGAGGTCCGTCCCGAGCCGGGTGGCCTCCTCCGCCAGCCGTTCGTGTCCGAAGCCGTAGCCGTTGCCCTTGCAGACCGGGACGAGCCCCGGGAACTGCTCCTGCACGTGCTTGTGGTGCGCCCGCCAGCGCGCGGTGTCGACGTAAAGCGTGAGCGCCATGGCCGGACCAGGACCTTTCTCGTGGCTGCGGTGGATCGAAGGGGTGCGAACTGTGAGGCTATGGAATCAAACGGCCGCGGCTCAGCGGCGCGACATGTAGATGTCCAGCGCCTTGTGGAGCAGCTTGTTCAGCGGGAAGTCCCACTCGCCGAGGTACTCGGCGGCCTGCCCGCCCGTGCCGACCTTGAACTGGATCAGGCCGAACAGGTGGTCCGTCTCGTCCAGTGAGTCGGAGATGCCGCGCAGGTCGTACACGGTGGCGCCCATCGCGTAGGCGTCGCGCAGCATCCGCCACTGCATGGCGTTCGACGGCCGGACCTCGCGGCCGATGTTGTCGGAGGCGCCGTAGGAGTACCAGACGTGCCCGCCGACGATCAGCATCGTCGCGGCCGAGAGGTTCACGCCGTTGTGCCGCGCGAAGTACAGCCGCATCCGGTTGGGGTCCTCGGTGTTGAGGGCCGTCCACATGCGCTGGAAGTACGACAGCGGGCGGGGCCGGAAGTGGTCGCGCACGGCCGTGATCTCGTACAGCCGCTGCCACTCGGCGAGGTCCTGGTAGCCGCCCTGGACGACCTCCACGCCGGCCTTCTCGGCCTTCTTGATGTTGCGGCGCCACAGCTGGTTGAAGTTCTTGTGGACCTCTTCCAGGGACCGGTTCGCGAGCGGCACCTGGTAGACGTAGCGCGGCTGGACGTCGCCGAAGCCGGCGCCGCCGTCCTCGCCCTGCTGCCAGCCCATGCGGCGCAGCTTGTCGGCCACCTCGAAGGCGCGCGGCTCGATGAAGTCGGCCTCCAGGTCGCGCAGGCGCTTCACGTCCTGGTCCTGGATGCCCTTCTTGATCGTCTCCGCGTTCCAGCGGCGGATGATCACCGGGGGGCCCATCTTCACGGAGAAGGCGCCCTGCTGCTTCAGGTGGGCCAGCATCGGCTGGATCCAGTCGTCCAGGTTCGGCGCGAACCAGTTGATGACCGGGCCCTCGGGGAGGTACGCGAGGTAACGCTTGATCTTGGGCAGCTGCCGGTAGAGGACCAGGCCCGCGCCGACCATCTCGCCGGTGCGGTCGTCGAACCAGCCGAGGTTCTCCGAGCGCCACTCCGCCTTCACATCAGCCCAGGCCGGAACCTGCATGTGGCTCGCCGACGGCAGGCTCTGGATGTATGCCAGATGCTGCTCGCGACTGATGGTCCTCAGGGTCAGGCTCATTCGGGGCGCTCCTCGGGCTGGTGTGTCCCCATGGGTACAGGGGCTCCGGCTCTCGCGCCGAAGCCTACTGCGCCGTGCGAGCGCCCCGACTGGGGCGTACGGGCCTTGGGGCCGGACGGGTTCAGCCGATGATCCCCCCGAAGAGCCCGCCGTGGGCCATGCCGATCAGGAAACCGACCCCCGAGGCACCGAGACCCAGGATCAGGAAGAAGCGCTCCCGCGTGGTCACCGAGATCCACTGTCCGTACGCGCCGATGCCGATTCCCACCAGGCCGGCCCATGAGGCGATCAGGTGGAGGCCGTGGAAGAAAGACGTGATGAAGGACAGCAGCCCGAGGACGAACGTGGCCGCCGTGAGGCTGTCCTCGAGCGGATGGGGCTTGCCGTCGGTGGCGAAGAGGGAGCCGGCGGTGTTGGGTCGCAATGCCTGGGTCATGGGCACCTCCTGCGGACAGCGGCGCACAGTAGCGCCGCACACACCCGATGTGTACAGAGTGACCGCCCCTGCCGCCGGATTTCAACCGGAAGCGGGTGTGCGGGTAGTCTGTACCGTCTGCACTGGTGTCTGCCCAGACCTGCCCAGGTCACACTGCGGGATCTCCCTGAGGGACCCCCATTGTCAGTGGCGGCCGATACCGTTGCGTACGCATCACAACCCTCCTGCCACGGAACGACCGTGGCCGCTGAGTCCAAAGGAGGTGGGTTCCACATGCGTCACTACGAGGTGATGGTCATCCTCGACCCCGATCTCGAGGAGCGTGCTGTCTCCCCGCTGATCGAGAACTTCCTGTCTGTCGTCCGTGACGGCGGCGGCAAGGTTGAGAAGGTCGACACCTGGGGCCGTCGTCGTCTCGCCTACGAGATCAAGAAGAAGCCCGAGGGCATCTACTCGGTCATCGACCTTCAGGCCGAGCCTGCGGTCGTCAAGGAGCTCGACCGCCAGATGAACCTGAACGAGTCGGTCCTCCGGACCAAGGTCCTCCGCCCCGAGACCCACTGAGCCTCTCGCTCAGCTGATCTCGGGATTCGAGTAGCACCAAGCAGCCAGCAGCAAACCCGCCGAGAGGTTCCCCCATGGCAGGCGAGACCGTCATCACGGTCATCGGCAATCTTGTCGACGACCCCGAGCTGCGCTTCACCCCTTCCGGTGCGGCGGTCGCGAAGTTTCGCGTCGCGTCCACTCCGCGCACCTTCGACCGTCAGACGAACGAGTGGAAGGACGGCGAGAGCCTGTTCCTGACCTGCTCGGTCTGGCGTCAGGCGGCGGAGAACGTCGCCGAGTCGCTCCAGCGAGGCATGCGCGTCATCGTGCAGGGCCGGCTGAAGCAGCGGTCCTACGAGGACCGTGAGGGCGTCAAGCGCACGGTCTACGAGCTGGACGTCGAGGAAGTCGGCCCCAGCCTGCGCAACGCCACGGCCAAGGTCACCAAGACCGCCGGTGGTGGCGCTCGCGGTGGCCAGGGCGGTTACGGCGGCGGTGGCCAGGGCGGCGGTCAGGGCGGCGGCTGGGGCGGCGGCCCCGGCGGCGGTCAGGGCGGTGCTCCGGCCGACGACCCCTGGGCGACCGGCGCTCCCGCCGGTGGCAACCAGGGCGGCGGCGGCTGGGGCGGCGGCTCCGGCGGCGGTGGCGGCTACTCGGACGAGCCCCCCTTCTAGGCCTTGGATCCGGTCCTGCGGGACCGGCCGGTCGAAGGCGGGCCCACCCCAACTTCTTGATCACACAGGAGAAACACCATGGCGAAGCCGCCTGTGCGCAAGCCGAAGAAGAAGGTCTGCGCGTTCTGCAAGGACAAGGTCACGTACGTGGACTACAAGGACACGAACATGCTGCGGAAGTTCATTTCCGACCGCGGCAAGATCCGTGCCCGCCGCGTGACCGGCAACTGCACCCAGCACCAGCGTGATGTCGCCACGGCTGTGAAGAACAGCCGTGAGATGGCGCTGCTGCCCTACACCTCCACCGCGCGCTAAGGGAAGGGTGACCGACACATGAAGATCATCCTCACCCACGAGGTCACCGGCCTCGGTGCCGCGGGCGACGTCGTGGACGTCAAGGACGGCTACGCTCGCAACTACCTGATCCCGCGGAAGTTCGCTATCCGCTGGACCAAGGGCGGCGAGAAGGACGTCGAGCAGATCCGTCGTGCTCGCAAGATCCACGAGATCCAGACCATCGAGCAGGCCAACCAGGTGAAGGCCCAGCTCGAGGGCGTCAAGGTCCGCCTGGCCGTCCGTGCCGGCGAGGCCGGCCGTCTCTTCGGTTCCGTCACCCAGGCCGACATCGCTTCCGCGATCAAGGCTGCCGGTGGCCCCGAGGTCGACAAGCGCCGCATCGAGGTCGGTTCGCCGATCAAGACCCTGGGCGCCCACGAGACGTCCGTGCGTCTGCACCCCGAGGTTGCCGCCAAGGTCAACATCGAGGTCGTCGCGGCCTGACCGCTGCGCTCGGTCTGAGCAGTGACGACAGGGGCCGCACCCTTCGGGGTGCGGCCCCTGTCGCATGTTTCACGTGAAACGGTCAGCGGGTGGCACCGGTGACGATCCAGCGGCCGGAGCGGCTGCGCAGCCACAGGGTCGCCATGCGGACGGCCATCATCAGGGTCATCGCCGCCCAGAGCGCGGTGAGACCGCCGCCGAGCGCCGGGACGAGCAGGGCCACCGGGGCGAACACGGCCAGGGTGAGAACCATCGCCCAGGCCAGATAGGGCCCATCGCCCGCGCCCATCAGAACGCCGTCCAGGACGAACACGATCCCGCAGACGGGCTGCGACAGGGCCACCATCAGAAGCGCGGGCAGCGCCGCCTCCCGGACCGCGGTGTCACTGGTGAACAGCGGGAGGAAGAGCGGCCGGGCCGTCACCACGAGCAGACCGAGGACGACACCGGTGGCGATGCCCCAGTGGACCATGCGCCGACAGGCCTCGCGGGCGCCCATGGCGTCGTCCGCCCCGAGATAGCGGCCGATGATGGCCTGACCCGCGATCGCTATCGCGTCGAGCGCGAAGGCCAGCAGGCTCCACAGGGACAGGATGATCTGGTGCGCGGCGATGTCCGCGTCTCCGAGGTGCGCCGCGACAGCGGTGGCGATCACGAGGATGGCCCGCAGTGACACGGTGCGGACCAGCAGTGGGACGCCGGCCTGGGCCGATGCCCGGATACCGGCGGCGTCCGGGCGGAGCGAGGCGCCGTGCCGACGTGCCCCCCGCACGACGACCAGCAGATAGACGGCCGCCATGCCGCACTGAGCGATGACCGTGCCCCAGGCCGACCCCGCGATGCCGAGGCCGGCGCCGTAGACGAGGCCCACGTTCAGTCCGGCGTTGGCGATGAAGCCGGCGATGGCGACGTAGAGCGGGGTCCGGGTGTCCTGGAGGCCGCGCAGGACACCGGTGGCGGCCAGGACCATGAGCATGGGCGGAATGCCGAGCGAGGAGATCCGCAGATAGGTCGTGGCGTACGGCGCCGAGGTCGGGGAGGCGCCGAGGAGGCCTACGATGCCGGGGGCCAGTGGCAGGACGACGGCGATGACGGCGGCGCCGAGGAGCAGTGCCAGCCAGATGCCGTCCATGCCCTGACGGAGGGCTGCCCGGAGATCACCGGCGCCGAGGCGGCGGGCCACCGCGGCCGTGGTGGCGTAGGCGAGGAAGACGAAGACGCTCACGGCGGTGGTGAGCAGGGCCGAGGCGACACCGAGGCCGGCGAGCTGAGCGGTCCCGAGGTGGCCGACGATCGCGCTGTCGGCCATGACGAACAGCGGCTCGGCGACGAGGGCTCCGAAGGCAGGAACGGCCAGGGCGACTATTTCTCGGTCGTGCCGTCGCCGGGTGGCCTTGGGTATCGCGGGCGCCTGTGTCATGTGCACCAATCTAATCGTCCACAGGTAAGAGATGCAAAGGGATTGAGACCCTTACTTGAGGTCTCGGGCTGTGTCCTTTCGCGCACCGTTCGAAGCGAGGGTGGGCCGAGTGGGGAAGTTTTTCTTCTGCACAGCCGGTGGACGCTAAAGCCGCAGGTCAGCGTCGTCACCTAGGCGAGATCGAGGGCTTGTTCACAGCACTGTCCACCGGGTCGTGCACAGGTTACGGGCAGTTCTCCACAGCATCCGGGCCGTCGTCCACATGGCCTGTGGATAACCAGATTGGCTGACGGTGCCGACGGGCCTACCGTGGTCCGGCGCCCGCTCCCTTCCCCCGGCCCGGGAAGCACCGCTTCCACGGTCCGGGAACCAGCACAAAACCGACGTGCCACAAGTGGAGTTGGGCATCTCGATTTGTCAGTGTCGTGCCGTACAACTGAGGGCACGGCGAGGTCCGCCGTGCGGACGGGAGGAGGTCGCTCGGTGAGCATTTCCGAGCCCCTGGACGATCCGTGGGCCGACAGCGGACCCAGTGATCGTCTGCCTGCCCGTCGGCGCGCTGACGGCGGCCGGGGTCGTGACGAACAGCATGACCGGGGCCGGGAGAACGGGGACTGGGACTCCGGGGGCTCGTCCTTCGAGCGCGTTCCCCCGCAGGACCTGGACGCGGAACAGTCCGTGCTGGGCGGCATGCTGCTGTCCAAGGACGCGATCGCCGACGTCGTGGAGATCCTCAAGGGCCACGACTTCTACAAGCCCGCGCACGAGACGATCTACCAGGCCATCCTGGACGTCTACGCCAAGGGCGAGCCGGCCGACCCCATCACCATCGCCGCGGAGCTGACCAAGCGCGGTGAGATCAACAAGGTCGGCGGCGCCGCGTATCTGCACACCCTCGTGCAAACCGTGCCGACGGCGGCCAACGCCGAGTACTACGCCGAAATCGTCCACGAGCGCGCCGTGCTGCGCCGTCTGGTCGAAGCCGGCACACGCATCACGCAGATGGGATACGCGGCCGACGGAGACGTGGACGAGATCGTCAACCGCGCCCAGGCGGAGATCTACGCCGTCACCGAGCAGCGCACCAGCGAGGACTACCTGCCGCTCGGCGACATCATGGAAGGCGCCCTCGACGAGATCGAGGCGATCGGCTCGCGCAGCGGCGAGATGACGGGCGTGCCCACCGGCTTCACCGACTTCGACTCACTGACGAACGGCCTGCACCCGGGACAGATGATCGTCATCGCGGCCCGTCCGGCCATGGGTAAGTCGACCCTCGCACTGGACTTCGCGCGAGCAGCCGCGATCAAGAACAACCTGCCCAGCGTCATCTTCTCCCTCGAAATGGGCCGCAACGAGATCGCGATGCGTCTGCTGTCCGCCGAGGCGCGGGTGGCCCTGCACCACATGCGGTCCGGCACGATGACCGACGAGGACTGGACGCGGCTCGCCCGCCGGATGCCGGACGTCTCGGCCGCCCCCCTCTACATCGACGACTCCCCGAACCTGTCGATGATGGAGATCCGCGCCAAGTGCCGGCGCCTGAAGCAGCGCAACGACCTGAAGCTCGTCGTCATCGACTACCTCCAGCTGATGCAGTCCGGCGGCTCCAAGCGCGCCGAGTCCCGTCAGCAGGAGGTCTCGGACATGTCCCGTAACCTCAAGCTGCTCGCCAAGGAGCTGGAGATCCCGGTCATCGCGCTGTCGCAGCTGAACCGTGGCCCGGAGCAGCGCACCGACAAGAAGCCGATGGTCTCCGACCTGCGTGAGTCCGGCTCCATCGAGCAGGACGCCGACATGGTCATCCTGCTGCACCGTGAGGACGCGTACGAGAAGGAGTCACCGCGCGCGGGCGAGGCCGACCTGATCGTGGCCAAGCACCGTAACGGCCCCACGGCCACCATCACGGTCGCCTTCCAGGGCCACTACTCCCGTTTCGTGGACATGGCCCAGACCTGATCCGCAGGGCGCGGTGGAGCTGCGTCCGGGTGGTGGATTCGACGGTTGTCCCGTCAACCGGTGGACTTGGCCGCATGACGACATCTCAGGAACTGTTGCTGCCGGGTACGCGGCGTGCCCTGCTGCACCGGATCGCCGTCGCCCAGTCCGAAGGGCGGGCGCCCTCGCTGGTCGCCGCGGTGGTGCGGGGCGGACAGGCCGTGTGGCACGGGGCGCGGAGCTCGGTGGACGGCCAGGCTCCGGACGAGGACGTGCAGTACAGGATCGGTTCCATCACCAAGACCTTCACCGCCGTCCTCGTGCTGCGGCTGCGTGACGAGGGGGTGCTCGGCCTCGGGGACCCGCTGGAGCAGCATCTGCCGGGTACCGGTGTGGGGGAGGCGACGATCGCCGAACTCCTCGCACACACCGCCGGTCTGGCGGCCGAGTCGCCCGCGCCGTGGTGGGAGCGGACCCCGGGTTCGCTGCGGCCCGAGCTGAGCGATGTGCTCGGTGAGCAGCCGCTGGTCCATCCGGTGGGTCTTCGGCACCACTACTCCAACACCGGCTACACCCTGCTCGGTGCGCTGGTGGAGAAACTGCGCGGCGCGCCCTGGGAGGAGGTGCTGCGCGGCGAGGTGCTGGAACCGCTCGGCCTGCACCGTACGAGCGCGCAGCCACAGGCTCCGCACGCGGATGGATGGGCCGTGCATCCCTGGGCCGACGCCCTGCTGCCCGAGCCGCTGGAGGATCTCGGCCGGATGGCACCGGCGGGTCAACTGTGGTCGACCACGGGGGACCTGGCGCGGTTCGCCGCCTTCCTGGCTCGGGGGGACGACCGTGTGCTCAGCGCGGCATCGGTCCAGGCGATGCGTACACCGGCGGCGCCGGCCGAGCCGGTGGACCTGATGGACGGGGCCACCTACGGCCTCGGTATGCAGATCCAGCTTCGCGACGGCAGGCTGCTCGTCGGCCACTCGGGCTCGCTGCCGGGCTTTCTGGCGAACCTCACCATCAGCACGGAGGACGATGTCGCCGCGGTGGTGCTCGCCAACTGCACCAGCGGACCGCTGCTCGGGGGCGTGGGAGCCGACCTCGTACGGATCGTCGCCGAGGCGGAACCCCGGATCCCCGAGCCCTGGCGGCCGCTGCGCGTGGTCGATCCGGCGGTTCTGGAACTGGCGGGGCAGTGGTACTGGGGGACCAACGCCTTCGGGCTGCGCGTGACGTCCGACGGTCTGCTCGTGCTGGGCCCGCTGAGCGGTGGTGGCCGGCGCTCCCGTCTGCGAGCGAACGGAGACGGCACCTGGACCGGGCTGGAGGGGTACTGGGCCGGTGAGCTGCTGAGACCGGTACGGCGCTCCGACGGCACGGTGAGCCATTTCGATCTTGGCTCGTTTGTGTTCACTCGGCAGCCGTACGACCCGGAGGCCGCGGTGCCCGGCGGGGTGGACCCGGAGGGGTGGCGGGGGATCGGCTGAGGGATGAGCCGGGGGTGTGTTTCACGTGAAACGCACCCCGCCGTGTGGGCGTCCGGCCCTTCAGAGCTGGAACTTGAATCCCTCGTGGGAGGCGGTGAACCCGAGCCGCTCGTAGAAGCGGTGGGCGTCGGGGCGGGTCTTGTCCGAGGTCAGCTGCACCATCTGGCAGTTCAGCCGGCGGGCCGTGTCGACCGCCCACTCGATGAGCCGGCTGCCCAGTCCGCTGCCCCGTTCGTCGGCGTGGATGCGCACGGCCTCGATGAGCGCCCGGGTCGCTCCCTTGCGGGAGAGGCCGGGGATGATCGTGAGCTGGAGGGTCCCGATCACCCCGTCTGCGCGCACAGCGACGACGAGGTGCTGGTTCGGGTCCGCCTCCAGGCGCTGCCAGGCGGCCTGGTACGGGGTCAGGTCGCCTGGCGACTCGCGCTGGGCGCCCAGGGGATCGTCGGCGAGCAGCGCGACGATGGCCGGGAGGTCCTCGGCGGTCGCATCGCGTATCTCAAGATCGTCCATGGCCGCAGCCTATGCGGATACGTCGAGGGACTCCACGACGCGTACCAGCGGGGCCAGTTCAGGGTTCTGGGACGCCTGGTCGAGGGCTTCGCGGAGGGCGGCGTCATTGGTGGGCCGGGCCTCCTCCAGCAACCGCAGACCGGACTCGGTCACGTTGGTGTAGATACCGCGCCGGTCGGTGGGGCACAGGTAGCGCTCCAGCAGCCCGCGGTCCTCCAGGCGGGTCACCAGGCGGGTGGTGGCGCTCTGGCTGAGGACGACCGCGTCGGCGACCTGCTTCATCTGTAGATGTCCGCCTTCGCCGTCGTGCTGCCGGCTGAGCACGTCCAGCAGGGAGTACTCGCGCACGCTCAGGTCGTGCCGGGTCTGGAGGGCGCGCTCGATGTGCGCCTCGATCCGTCCGTGCAGCGCAGAGAGGGCGCACCAGCCCTGGGCGAGGGCGGTGAGCGCGGGGTCCGTCGCTGTCATGGGTCCTCTTCCTCCGTCCAGGAGCGGCTGTCTCCAGGGTAGGGCACCCCTGCAATAGTCATCGCTTGCAAGTATCCCGCGTCTGCAACTATTGTGGACGCACGCAAAGCGCTCCTGCAATCGTTTGGGAAGGTGTACCCCTCCATGCCTCTCGCGCTTCTGGCCCTCGCGATCGGGGCCTTCGGAATCGGCACGACCGAGTTCGTGATCATGGGTCTGCTGCCCGAGGTCGCGGGTGACTTCGGGGTGTCCATCCCCACGGCGGGCCTGCTCGTCACCGGCTATGCGCTCGGGGTGGTGATCGGCGCTCCGCTGATGACCGTCCTCGGGACGAAGGTGCCGCGCAAGCGGATGCTGATGCTGCTGATGGGCCTCTTCATCGCCGGCAACCTGATCTCGGCGGTGGCCCCGGTCTTCGCGGTGATGCTGATCGGCCGAGTGGTCGCCTCCCTCGCCCACGGAGCCTTCTTCGGCATCGGCTCGGTCGTCGCCGCCGGTCTGGTGGCCCCCGACAAGAAGGCCGGCGCCATCGCCATGATGTTCACCGGACTCACCGTCGCCAACGTCGTCGGCGTCCCGCTGGGCACGCTCATCGGGCAGCACGTCGGCTGGCGCGTCACCTTCGGCATCGTCGCGGCCCTCGGCGTCGTCGGGCTCGCCGGCATCGCGCGGCTGGTACCGGAGCTGCCGCGGCCCGCGGGCGTGCATCTCCGGCATGAACTGGCCGCCTTCAAGAACACCCAGGTTCTGCTCGCCATGGCGATGACGGTCCTCGGCTTCGGCGGTGTGTTCGCCGCCATCACCTACATCGCGCCGATGATGACCCACATCGCCGGTTTCGCCGACGGCTCGGTCACCTGGCTGCTGGTCCTGTTCGGCCTCGGCATGGTCGGCGGCAACCTCGTCGGCGGCAGGTTCGCCGACCGCGCCCTCATGCCGATGCTGTACGTCTCCCTGGGCGCGCTCGCCCTCGTCCTGGCGCTCTTCTCGCTCACGGCCCACAACAAGATCGCGGCCGCCGTGACCATCGCCCTGATCGGCGCACTGGGCTTCGCCACCGTCCCGCCGCTTCAGAAGCGCGTCCTCGACCAGGCGCACGGTGCCCCGACGCTCGCATCGGCCGTGAACATCGGCGCCTTCAACCTCGGCAACGCCCTGTCCGCCTGGCTCGGCGGCCTGGTGATCGCGGCCGGCTACGGCTACACCGCCCCCAACTGGGTCGGCGCCGTGCTCGCCGCGGGCGCCCTGGTCCTCGCCGTCCTGTCCGCGGCCCTGGAACGCCGTGACAGCGCCCGCAGCGCCGTGGTCGCCTCCGGGGCGCCCACCGGGCAGCGGACCCCCGTGCACCACTGAGCCGCCGCAACACCACCCCTCCCCCCACCAGCCACGTACCGGGACCGCGGCCCCGGTACGCCGGCGCCCACCCTCAGCACCCCCGAGGAGACATCCCCATGTCCACCACCGCCGTAGCCCCGATCACCGTCGAGGACGCCGAGCTGCTCGTCACCACCGCGCGCCGAGCGGCCGAGGAGGCCGGAGCCACCGTCAGCGTCACTGTCCTCGATGCCGGCGGCCACCTGCTCGCCTTCCGCCGGGACGACCGAGCCGTGCTGATCTCCGGCGAGACCAGCACCCGCAAGGCCTACACCGCGCTCCAGCTGGATGCCCCCACCGCCGACCTGGTCGACGCCGTCCAGCCGGGCGGTCTCTTCCACACCCTGCCCACGGCGCTCGACCGGCCGCTGCTCTTCATCGCAGGCGGTGTCCCCGTCCACCGTGACGGCCGGCTGATCGGCTCGATCGGCGTCGGCGGCGGCACGCCGGAGCAGGACCACGCCTTCGCCACCGCTGCCGTACGCGCACTCGGCTGAGCACCGGCCCGGACAACGCCACGCCGGCCCCGGCTCTCGAATCCGGGGCCGGCGTTCGCCGTACCGGGACTCAGCCCGCGGCCACCGTCAGCGGCGCGAAGCGCCGGGTCCAGTCCCCCGGGAGCTCCGCGATGCCGTACGTCATCACCGCGTTGAAGGCCACCGGCGCCAGCCCCCGGGCCTTCGCCCAGGTCAGCAGCGACTGGTGGCGTACGTCGATATCGGTGCGCAGCGGGCGGTCCGTCCCTGCCGCAAGCGAGGCGATGAGAGCCTTCGCGACTTCTGTGTCACGGGCGATCAGCGGGCCGACGACATGGGTGTGCATATTGGGCCACACGGCGCCGTAGCCGATGATCCGTCCGTTCTCCTCGGCCACCCGCAGCTGGTCGGCGAAGGCAGGCAGCCGGGTGATGAGAGGGGTTCGATCGACGCCGAACACCTCCTCGTCGAGCCGCAGGACCGAGGGAAGATCCTCAGCGGTCGCGGGGCGTGTCATGACGGCCGGTTCGGCTCCGCCGGGGACGAAGCGGCCCATCAGCATCTCCGCCCGGCCCGTCTGCTTGAAGCCCAGCTCCTCGTAGAGAGGCTGACCGTTCGGCGTGGCGTGCAGGGTGAGCGGGGTGGTCCCCATCGACTCCAGGACATGCCGCATCAGACGGCGTCCGACGCCCTGACGGGCATGCCGCTCGGCCACCAGCACCATGCCGATGGCGCCGAGGTCGGTGCGCTCCCATGAGCCGTACTCCGTGACGACGCAGGCGGCGACGAGACCACCCTCGGGGTCATCGATGCCGTAGCCCTTTCCGGCCGTGAGGAGGAAGCCCCACTTGTGTTCCTCGCGTGGCCACCCCCGATCTTCGGACAGGTCGGCGCAGGCGGCGCGATCGCGAAGGGTCAGACGTCGGATGGGCAGTGCGGCGAGGGAAGGAGTTGGCACGCACGTCAGGCTGACCGACCAGCACCCCTGGCGTCCACCCGTTTCGATACAGACACACGTGCTTTTGGTCATGCCGTCGCCGCGTGGACAGCTCGGAGTGTTTCACGTGAAACATCGGCAGGCGTTTAGCCTCGGCCCATGGCGAGACTGCATCTGTTCGATCTGGACGGCACGTTGCTGCACGGCACCACCGCACCACTGGAGATTTCCCGGCAGTTGGGCCGGGAGGCGGAGACGGTCGCGTTGGAGCGGGCGATCTCGCAAGGGCGGATCGGTCCGCCCGAGTACGCCCTGCGCGTGTACGAGCTGTGGGCCGAGCTGACCGAGGCGCATGTCAGCGCTGCGTTCCAGGGGGCGCCCTGGCTTGCCCGGATCCGAGAGGTCTGGGCCGATATCCGGCGAGTGGGCGACTACTGCGCCGTGGTGTCTCTCTCGCCCTCCTTCTTCGTGGAGCGGCTGCTCGGCTGGGGTGCGCATGCGGCCCATGGGTCCCGTTTCCCGGCCGTACCGTTCGCCGAGCCGGTCGATCCGGCAGGGGTGATGAGCGCTGCGGCCAAGGTGACCATCGCGGACCGGCTCTGCGCGGAGTTCGGCGTGGCACGCGCGGACTGTGTGGCATACGGCGACTCGTCGTCGGACAAGGAACTGTTCGCTGTCGTCCCGGTCTCCGTCGCGGTCAACGCGGACGCGCACCTGGCCGGCCTCGCGACCCACTCCTACTCCGGCCGGGATCTGTGGGACGCCTATGAGCTGGTCGGCGCCGCGGGGTGAGCGAAGGCAGGGCCGGAGGGGCTGCCGCCCGCCGGTCGTCGGCCGAGCGCATTCCGTCGCCCTGGAAGAAGCCTCCCTATCCCAGGTCGGGTGCGTGCATGGCCCGTACCCCCTCGATGTTGCCGTCCAGGTAGTGGCGCAGCGACAGGGGGACGAGATGGACGGAGGCGATGCCGACGCGGGTGAACGGGACGCGGACGATCTCGTACTCGCCGGCCGGTTCCTCCACCTCGGGCCCATGACGCAGGGACGGGTCCATGGACTCCAGCCGGCAGACGAAGAAGTGCTGCACCTTCACGCCGGTCGCGCCGCCGTCCTCACCGATGTGCTCCACGGTGTCCACGAAACACGGGACCACGTCGGAGATCTTGGCGCCCAGCTCCTCGTACACCTCTCGGTGCAGGGCGTCCACGACGGTCGGGTCCCGGGATTCGACCCCGCCACCGGGGGTGACCCAGTAGGGATCGACGCCGGGCTTGGTTCGTTTGATCAGGATCAGGTCGTCACCGTCCAGAAGAACGGCACGGGCGGTGCGCTTGACCACGGGTCGGACGGTCATGGGAGAAATGTGGCCCGGCTGGTTCCACGTGAAACATCGCAAAGCGCCACCGTCCGAGCGCACCGCGTGCACCCGGAGTACCGGTGTCAACACCAGCCCGCGGCCGCCCGCAGCAGCCACTCGTGGGCGCGCGCGATCTGCGGCATGGCCAGTGTGCCGGTACGCACCACCAGGAAGTAGGTGCGCAGCGGCGGCACCGCCGGTTCGTGCAGGGCGGCGATCGTGCCGCGGGCGAGGGCCGGACCGCACAGATAGCGGGGCAGCACCGCAAGGCCGGCGCCTGCGGTCGCACAGGCGAGGACCGCCCGTAGATCGGGGACGATGACCGTGCCCGAGGAGGCCGGACGGGAGTCGAAGACGGAGGCCCAGTAGCGCGAGACGAAGGGCAGGGACTCGTGGACCTCGACGACGGGCAGATGCTCCAGCGCCGGTGCGCCCTTCAGCCGTAGCGCGTCCGGGTCGATCCGCTTGGCCCAGCGTGGGGCGGCGACCAGCACATGCTCCTCGTCGCAGAGCGCGGTGGCGGTGAGCAGGGCGCCCCGCGGCCGGGCCGTGGTGATGGCCAGGTCGTGATGCCCGGCGGCCAGGCCCTCCAGAGTTTCCTCAGCGGTGCCGAAGGAGGCTCGCAGCGCGAAACCCTGGCTGTCCTCGCCGGTCAGCTCCGTGAGGGCGGGTAGGGCACGCTCGGCGATGAACTCCGGCGGGCCGGCGAGATGCAGCGTCCGTAACGAGGACTCGTCGTCCAGGCCGCTTTCCGCTATCTCCACCAGGGCGTCCAGATGGGGCGCGGCCTTGTGCGCGAGTTCGTCACCGATGGTCGTCGGGGTCACTCCGCGCGCCTGGCGGAGGAAGAGCGGCTTGCCCAGCTGGTGTTCCAGGGAGCGGATCTGCGCGGTGACGGCGGGCTGGGACAGCCCGAGCAGGGCTGCGGCACGCGTGAAGGACCCGGCCCGGTGCACGGTGACGAACGTGCGCAGCAAGGCCAGATCCATGGCATGCCTCCCTGTCCCTGCCCTCCTCCGTCCAGGCAGGCATCAACTATAAATATGTCGATACGTCCCTGTCGCTAGCGTGATTGGACACTGACACTGAGTCAACTAGCCTTGGTCGCGCGGTTCTTCGCACACAGAACCGACGACGGTCCGAGCCACGAGGGGGGAGGTTCGGACCGTCGGTGCGTCCGAGGCACCCGCGCTCATGCCGCCGATTCGTCCAGGGCGCGCAGGAGGTCGGCGATCAGGTCCTCGGGGTCTTCGGCGCCGACGGACATGCGGATGAAGCCCTCCGGGACCGGGTCCCCGCCCCAGCGGCCGCGCCGCTCGGCCGTGGAGCGCACTCCGCCGAAGCTCGTCGCGTCCTCCACCAGGCGCAGCGAGGCGAGAAAACGCTCGGCACGCGCGCGCGTGGGCAAGGTGAACGAGACGACGCAGCCGAAGCGGCGCATCTGCTGAGCCGCGATCGTGTGCGCGGGGTCGTCGGGCAGCCCCGGATAGCGCAGACAGGACACCTCGGGCCGCTGCCGCAGGGCCCGGGCGACGGCCAGGGCGGTGGCGTTCTGGCGGTCGACGCGCAACTGGAGCGTGGCGAGGGACCGGTGGGCGAGCCAGGCCTCCATCGGGCCGGAGATCGCCCCGACGATCTTGCGCCAGCGGCGTACGGCCGCCATCGCATCGGCGTCGCGGCCGCTGACGTAGCCCAGCAGCAGGTCTCCATGGCCGGTGAGCTGCTTGGTGCCGCTGGCCACAGAGAAGTCGGCGCCCAGCTCCAGCGGGCGCTGGCCGAGCGGGGTGGCGAGGGTGTTGTCGACGGCGACCAGGGCGCCGCGCGCGTGGGCCGCCGCCACCAGGCGACGGATGTCGCACACGTCGAGACCTGGGTTCGCCGGCGACTCGATCCACAGCAGCCGGGCGCCGTCGAGCAGCTCCAGCTGTGCGTCACCGCCGGTCGGCGCGGTGCGCACCTCGATGCCGTAGGCCGCCAGCTGGGCGCCGACCAGTGGCAGCACCTGGTAGCCGTCGGAGGGCAGGACGACCGCGTCCCCGGCGCCCAGCTGGGAGAACAGCACGGCGGAGATCGCGGCCATGCCGGAGGCGAACACCAGCGTCTCGACGCCATCGCGACCAGGTGCCTCCAGCTCCCCGATCGCGCGCTCCAGATGCGTCCAGGTCGGGTTGTCGTCCCGGGCGTAGGCGTACGGTCCCGACACCTCGCCCGGCAGGTGGTAGTGCGCGGCGAACACGGGCCCGGGCAGGGACGGCTCGTTCTTGACCGGCTCGGGCAGACCGGCCCGCACCGCGCGCGTGCCCTCGCCGGGCCGGCCGTCGTCGTGGGTGGCGTCGGTCATGCGGCCTGTCCCTCCAGCTGCTCCCGTACGGCGCTGAGCAGGCCGGTGCTCGCGGCCTCGACCATGGCGAGGCACTCCTCGAAGCCGTCCCGGCCTCCGTAGTACGGGTCGGGTACGTCGAGGTCGTCGCCGGCGGCGGGGTCGTACGAGCGCAGGAGGCGGATCTTGCGGGCGGCCTCCTGCGTGGGCGCGAGGCGGCGCAGGGCCTTGAGGTGGCTGGTGTCCAGGGCGATGACGAGATCGAGGCGGGCGAACCACGAGGGCTGGAACTGGCGCGCGACGTGCTCGGTGCCGTACCCGTTCTCGTCGAGGACCGAAACGGTACGCGGATCGGCGGCCTCACCCTCGTGCCAGCCACCGGTACCGGCGCTGTCCACCACCACGAGATCCTCGAGCCCGGCCTCCGCCACACGCGCGCGGAAGACGGATTCGGCCATCGGGGAACGGCAGATGTTGCCGGTGCACACGAAGCAGACGCGGTAGCTCATGGCGGGCTCAGTCCTCGTCCGGGAGGATCATGTGCAGGGCCCAGGAGACGACCGAGATGATCAGGCCGCCGACCACGGCCGTCCAGAAGCCCTCGACATGGAAGCTCAGCTGGAGCTTGCCGCACACCCAGGAGGTCAGCAGCAGCATCAGCGCGTTGACGACCAGGGTGATCAGCCCGAGGGTCAGGATGAACAGCGGGAAGGTGAGTACCTTCAGGATCGGCTTGACCAGGGAGTTCACCAAGCCGAAGATCAGCGCGACCACGATCAGGGTGCCGGCCTTCTTGGCCGTGTTGTCACCGGTGAGGGTGATCTTGTCGAGCAGCCACACGGCGACCGCGAGGGCGCCCGCGTTGGCGATCGTCTTGACTACGAAATTCTTCATGTGTCTGATCGTGGCAGACCAGGTCGGTGATGAGCAGTGAGAGTAGGGCGGCAACGGCGATGAGGGCATTCCGGCTGGACGAACTGGAGGCGGAGCGCGCCGCCCATGAGGGTGCCTACCTTCAGTTCCTGCGGGAGCGGAACATGTCGGTCGGCCTGTACGCCCTGAACGCGGGCGAGCACGACCCCCAGAAACCGCACAACCAGGACGAGGTGTACGTCGTCGTCAGCGGCCGCGCCTCAATCACCGTCGGCCTGGAGACGACCGAGGTGGCCCGGGGCAGCGTGGTCTACGTGCCCGCCGGCGTCGCGCACAAGTTCCACCACATCAGCGAGGATCTGAGGGTTCTCGTTGTCTTCTCTCCGCCCGAGGCGTGACTCCGGCCTCGGGGTTCCCTAGGGGACAGGTCAGGGGAGTACGGGGGTCGCGAGGCCCCCGCAGCACCGCTTCGCGGTCCTAGCATCGAGTGCAGAACGCAGAAACCAGACAACGCACGAGACGAAAAGGACGAGGGCGATGCGAGAGATCTTCGCGGGACTTCCGTGGTGGGTGAAGTGGGTCGCGGTGCCGGTCATCGCCCTGATGGTGTTCGGCGGCCTGATTCTGTCGGTGCTCGGCTTCGTGATCAGTCTGCTGTTCAAGGCACTGGTCTTCGTCGCGCTGGTCGGCGGACTCATCTACATCGTGCGCAAGTTCATGTCCAACTCCTCGTCGCGCAGCGACTGGTGAGCGAAGCGGGAGCCGGTGACCCTCAGGAGGATCGCCGGTTCCCTCGGCCGAGGGAAGTTTCCCCGCGAGGCGGTCTGCACCCGCCGCCAGGCGGTTAGAGTCCGGAACTCCCCGCGGGATCCGGCCCCGTGGGCAGCGCAGCCCCCTCCGTGCGCCTTCCCGCACGGCTGCCCCCCTCGCGCTCCGGGAGTGACCCTTGGCCACGGTTGACGTCGCATCGGCAACAGCCCCAGCACCGCCCCCTTCCCCGGCCGCTGCCACCCTCATCGGGTCCGTCCAGCGCGCCCTGCGCCTGCTGGAGACCGTCGCCGTCCATGACCAGGGCGTGCCTGCCAAACGGCTCGCCCGGGAGACGGGGCTGGCGCTGCCCACGACCTACCACCTGCTGCGCACGCTGGTGCACGAGGGCTATCTGCGCCGTGACAGGGGCCTGTTCTTCCTCGGCGACGCGGTCGAACGGCTGAGCGGCAGCGCGGCCCGGCAGAAACGTCGCAGCACTGTCGCCGACACTCTTGCGCACTGGCGCGATTCCATCGGTGTCCCGGTCTACTACGCCATGTACCGGGACGGCGAGATCGAGGTCATGTGCGTCTCCGACTCGCGTGCCGCCCCCGCGGTCGAGGAGTGGGTCGACTTCCGTGCGACCGGCCACGCGCACGCCATCGGGCAGTGCCTGCTCTCACAGCTGGACGAGGAGGCGCGGCGCGACCATCTCGCCCGCTATCCCGTGCAGGCCGTCACCCCGTACACGGTGCAGGACGACGAGACCCTGCTGCGGCGGCTGGCCCGGATGCCCCGCACGGAGCCCGTGGTGGAGCGCCAGGAGTACGCGCTGGGCACGGTCTGCGCGGCGATCCCGATCACGGTCGGCACCATGGCGGCCACCATGGCCATCTCGCTCCCCCTCCACCAGGCCGACCGTCTGCTGCCCGCCGCCCGTCTGCTCCAGGCGGAGATCGGGCGTCATCTGGGGTCGCTCGCCCTCTCTATCAGTATCTGAAAACTTACTCCTTGTGATCTGCTGTGTACGTTCAGCAAGATTTGACCGGTCAGAGGGACTAATCCCGGCCAATCGATGTCGTAAGACGGGGTAGGCGATGCACGAGTCCGTACAGGCAGAGGTCATGATGAATTTTCTCGTCTCGGAGGAACTCTCCTTCCGTATTCCGGTGGAGTTGCGCTACGAGACAGATGATCCCTATGCGGTGCGGCTCACCTTCCACCTGCCCGGTGATGCGCCGGTGACCTGGGCTTTCGGACGTGAACTGCTGATCGACGGGGTCGGCCGGCCCTGCGGGGAGGGTGATGTGCACATCGCCCCCGCGGATTCCGAGGTGCTCGGTGAGGTCCTGATCAGGCTTCAGGTGGGCAGCGACCACGCCCTGTTCCGTTCCTCGGCGCCGCCGCTCGTCGCCTTCCTGGACCGTACGGACAAGCTGGTGCCGCTCGGCCAGGAGGGCGCGCTGGCCGATTTCGACGCTCACCTGGACGAGGCCCTGGACCGGATCCTGGCCGAGGAACAGAGCGCCGGCTGAGGAGACGAGACACGGGGCGTCGGACGCTCCGCCACACCGCATGGAACGGTGCAGTAACGCTTCTGCGGATGTTGGTCACGCGGCGAGGCGGACGGCGCCCCAGGGCTCATCGCTTGCGGCGGCGGCCCCGGCCACCCCGCGCCGGTACGGGCTGGGCGCCGACGGGCGCCTGGCCGTCCGGCCCCGGACGGTCGGCCGCCACCACCAGCGCGGCGAGCGCGGTGGTGACCGGGACCGAGGCGACGAGACCGATCGATCCCACCAGCGTGCGCACGATCTCCTCGGCGACCAGCTCGCTGTTGGCCACGGTGCCCACACTGCTCTGGGCGATCGAGAAGAGCAGGAGCAGCGGCAGCGCGGCACCGGCATAGGCGAGGACGAGCGTGTTGACCACGGAGGCGATGTGGTCGCGGCCGATGCGGATGCCCGCCCGGTACAGCCCGCGCCAGCCCATCGAGGGGTTGGCCTCGTGCAGTTCCCAGACGGCCGACGTCTGGGTCACGGTCACATCGTCCAGGACGCCGAGCGAGCCGATGATGACACCCGCCAGCAGCAGACCACTCATGTCGATCTTCGGATACAGGCCATGGATCAGGCCGGTGCTGTCGTCGGTGTTTCCGGTCAGCGCGGCCCAGCCGATGAACAGCGAGCCGAGCAGACCGATCAGCGACAACGAGATCAGCGTGCCGAGCACGGCCACCGAGGTACGCGCCGACAGGCCGTGGCACATGTACAGAGCTATCAGCATGATGGCGCTGGAGCCGACCACGGCCACGAGCAGCGGGTTCGAGCCCTGGAGGACCGCCGGCAGGATGAACAGGGTCAGCACGAGGAAACTCACGGCCAGCGCCACCAGTGCCATGACACCGCGCAGCCGGCCCACCACCACGACGGCGATCGCGAAGATCCCCGCGAGCAGAGCCATCGGGAACTTCCGGTCCACATCGGTCACCGAGTACTGGAGGTCCTTCGGCGCCGACGGCTCGTAGGCGACGACGACCTTCTCGCCCTGCTCCAGCTGGCGTGACTGGTCCGGCTGCACGATCTCGGTGAACGTACGGCCCTTGTCCTTGCCGGTGTCGACCCGGACGGTGGCCTTCTTGCAGGAACCGCCCGCCTCCTGGACCGCAGAGGTGCCCTCGGCGGTGGAGGTGTCACCGGTCGGGGTCTCACCGGAGGCGTTCACCGAACGGCAGCTCACGTCGATGACCCGGGTGACCGTGGCCTGCTGCGTCTGCCGGTCGAAGCCGACGCCGCTGCGCTTGTGCGAAGGAGCTCCCCCGGGCCAGAGAACGACCAGGCCGACCACGACCGCCGCGGTGAACGGGATCAGGATCGCCGCGATGACCTTGCGGAGATGCCGGGAGACCGGTACGGCGGGGCCGTGGCTGTGACTGTGGCTGTGTCCATGGCCATGAGCGTGGCCCTGGCTGTGTCCGCCACCGGCCGCACGGCTGCCGTGGTCCCGTTCGCCGTCCCGGACCGAGCTGTCCGGCCGGGGCGGCTCGGGCGGCTGATACGGGTACTGCTCCATGCTGGTCATCGCCGCATCATCGCAAGAACGGTGGGGGCCCACTGTTCATCACGCCACACATGACGCTAGCGTGGGGGCACCTTTGCACACGCGGGAGCTCGGAGCACCGGGCTGAGAGGGCGCTGACCTTCGTACTCGCGATGTTTCACAGGGAACGAGCGATGTTCCACGTGAAACATCGGTGGACGGAAGCCGCTGCGTCGACCGCCGAACCTGTTACCGGGTAATGCCGGCGTAGGGAGTAGGTCTCATGACCAACAAGGACGCACGCACGCCTGCCTCTGTTCAGGACGAGAAGTCCCAGGAGGCCGGGAAGTCCATCGGATGGCACAAGGCATACGTCGAGGGCTCCCGCCCCGACCTGCGCGTGCCGGTCCGCCAGGTGCACCTCACCAACGGGCAGTCGGTCACGCTGTACGACACGTCAGGCCCGTACACCGATCCCCTCCAGGAGACCGACGTCCGCCGGGGACTGCCGGCCCTGCGGGAGAACTGGATCATCGCCCGCGGCGACACCGAGGAGTACGCGGGCCGTCCCGTCCGTCCGGAGGACGACGGGATCAAGCACACCTCGCCCCGGGGCGGACTGCGCAATCTCGACGCCGTCTTCCCCGGCCGGCCGCGCCAGCCGCGCCGGGGCCGGGACGGCCAGGCGGTGACGCAGCTCGCCTACGCACGCCGGGGCGAGATCACTCCCGAGATGGAGTTCGTGGCCCTCCGGGAGAACGTCTCTCCCGAGGTGGTCCGCGAGGAGATCGCGGCGGGCCGCGCGGTGCTGCCCGCCAACGTCAACCACCCGGAGATCGAGCCGATGATCATCGGCAAGCGGTTCCTGGTGAAGGTCAACGCCAACATCGGCAACTCCGCGGTGACCTCCTCCATCGAGGAGGAGGTGGAGAAGATGACCTGGGCGACCCGCTGGGGTGCCGACACGGTCATGGACCTGTCCACCGGCCGCAACATCCACACCACCCGCGAGTGGGTGCTGCGCAACTCCCCCGTCCCCATCGGCACGGTGCCGCTCTACCAGGCGCTGGAGAAGGTCGACGGCAAGGCCGAGGAACTGACCTGGGAGATCTACAAGGACACCGTCATCGAGCAGGCCGAGCAGGGCGTGGACTACATGACGGTCCACGCGGGCGTCCGGCTGCCGTACGTGCCGCTCACCGCCAACCGCAAGACGGGCATCGTCTCGCGTGGCGGCTCGATCATGGCCGCGTGGTGTCTGGCGCACCACAAGGAGTCGTTCCTGTACGAGAACTTCGAGGAGCTGTGCGAGATCCTCGCCGCCTACGACGTCACGTACTCGCTGGGTGACGGCCTCCGGCCCGGTTCGATCGCCGACGCCAACGACGAGGCGCAGTTCGCGGAGTTGAGGACGCTCGGGGAACTCAACCGGATCGCCAAGCGTTTCAATGTACAGACGATGATCGAGGGCCCCGGGCACGTCCCGATGCACAAGATCAAGGAGAACATCGACCTTCAGCAGGAGATCTGCGATGAAGCTCCGTTCTATACGCTCGGCCCGCTGACCACGGACGTCGCACCGGCCTACGACCACATCACCTCCGGCATCGGCGCCGCGATGATCGCCTGGTGGGGCACGGCGATGCTCTGCTACGTCACGCCCAAGGAGCACCTGGGCCTGCCCAACCGGGACGACGTCAAGACGGGTGTCATCACCTACAAGATCGCCGCCCACGCGGCGGACCTCGCCAAGGGGCACCCCGGCGCGCAGGAGTGGGACGACGCGCTGTCCGACGCCCGCTTCGAGTTCCGGTGGGAGGACCAGTTCAACCTCGCCCTGGACCCGGACACGGCGCGGGAGTTCCACGACGAGACCCTGCCGGCCGAGCCCGCCAAGACGGCCCACTTCTGCTCCATGTGCGGGCCGAAGTTCTGCAGCATGAAGATCTCGCAGGACATCCGCCGCGAGCACGGCGGCAGCCAGGCCGAGATCGAGGAGGGGATGGCGCAGAAGTCCCAGGAGTTCGCGGCCGCGGGCAACCGGGTCTATCTGCCGATCGCCGACTGATCCGGCGCGCGGTGAACTCGCCCCGTCCCAGGTCCCCTTGAGGGGACCCTGCACACGAGCGGGCTCGCGGCTGACCGGAGTGGTGGTGCCACACCGGCTCGGCCGCGCGGCCCGCCCCACTGGGCTCACGTCCGCTCGGCTCACGCCCGCCCAGGAGGCGGGCCGGGCTACTCGGGCTGGTGGTCCGGGCCGTCGAAGTCCGGGCTCGTGTAGTCCGGGCTGGTGAAGCCCGGGCGGCCGGACGCGCTGCCGGCGTCGGGGCTGCTGAAGCCGGGACGGTCATAGCCCAGACGCGGTATACGGCCGCTCGGGGCCGGCGGGGTCGTGCGGTGGAGCGCGGGCGGGCCGGACGCGGCCAGCGCCTCCCGCAGAAACGGCAGGATGCCGCGCTCCAGCAGCGCGCCCAGCCAGGCCTGCCTGGCCCTGGCCAGCTCCTCGTGCGCCGCGTCGCGAGCCTGCGCCTCGGGCGAGGTGCTGTTGCGCAGTGCGGTCAGCAGCAGACCGACGGCGGCGAGCAGGATCGCGGCCGCCGTCACCGCGCCGAACACCCAGCCGGTGGTCAGCATGGTCTGGGCGAGGGACTGCTCCGGGTTCAGCATCTTCAGGATGTAGCCGACGAGCAGGAAGATCGCCGCGGCCGTGCCCGACAGGACGGGCGCCAGTACGGCGACGACCGCGATGGCGCCCGCGCCGCTGTTCTCGGCGTCGTCGCCGAGGCCGGTGGCGGGGCCCGTCGTGTCCTCGTCCGGTTCCGTGGAGCCGGAGTCGGCCGGCGACGAGGGGGTCATCGCCGGCTGGCGCAGCTCCTGGCGGAGTTTCACATAGTGCTGGTACTCGGCCGCCGCGGCCTGGGTGATCAGGGCGGTGGCGTTGAGGGCCATGGTGCGCAGCTGCTCGGGATTGAGCCGCTGTCCGACACCGGTCAGTTCCGGTCGGTGTGGTGCGGAGCGCAGCGCCTCATCGAGGAGCCGCTCGAATTCCTGGCGGTCCTCGCTCTGAAGATGCTGCGGAACGCTGTTCATGTGCATCCCCCGGTGCTCCGTAGGGCTTGGGGCTCGCACGCCGGCGAGCCGTCGGGCAGAAACGGAGGGGAGCCTGCTACGGATACGCCGATGGTAGAGCCGTGACGGCACACGGTGACAGGGGGTTGCCGGAAATTGGGGTCCGGCCTGCACGTATCTCCGCCGGGGGACGCCTGCCCGGCGAACCGTCAGTTTTCCAGAGGGAGTTGTTCGACGAGCAGCTTTCCGGCCATGGTCACTCCGCCGTCCATGGCGATGGCGAGCCCGTCGGCGTAGACATGCGGTCCCTCGACGACCGGGCCGGTGCCCTCCTCGCCGTCCTCGGAGCCGACCTCGCCGAGCAGGTAGGGAATGGGGCTGTGCCCGTGAACGACCCGGGTGCCGCCGTACGTATCGAGAAGGGAGCGCACGGCGGCCGCGCCGCCCTCGTCGCGGAAGGAGAAGCGCTTGGTGAACTTGCGGAAGAGATCCCAGACCTCGTCGGCGTCGTTGCGGGTCAGGGTCTCGCGGACGGTGTCGTTGACGGCCTCGATCGAGTCCCCGTAGTCGAGATAAGCGGTGGTGTCGGAGTGCAGCAGCAGATAGCCGTCGACCTCCTCCACGGCGTCCAGGCGGGCCATCCACTGAAGGTGGTGGTCCTGGAGGCGGTCCATGTCGGTCTTCTGGCCGCCGTTGAGCAGCCAGGCCGCCTGGAAGGTGGCGGTGCCCGCGCCGGAGTTGACGGGGGTGTCGCCGAACCGTTTGGCGCCGAGCAGCAGCAGCTCGTGGTTGCCCATCAGGGCCTTGCAGTAGCCGCCGGCCGCGGCCGCCTCGGCGGACAGCCGCATGACCAGGTCGATGACGCCGATGCCGTCCGGACCGCGGTCGGTGAAGTCGCCGAGGAACCACAGCCGGGTGGTGCCCGCGCACCACTGGCCGGAGGCGTCGATCAGCCCCCGGTCCTGCAAGGCGGCCACCAGTTCGGCGAGGTAGCCGTGGACGTCGCCGACGACGTACAGCGGTCCGGGACCGGCCGCCGGCTGCGGAGCCGGGGCGGCGGGCGCCGGGTCCACGGGCAGCTGGAGCGTGTCACCTCGGTTGATGACGGGCAGGTCGCGCTGGGTGGGCGTGTAGTCCCCCGGGTAGGCCGTGTCGGCGGGCGGGACGGCGTCGCCGGGATGGACCTGGTGGACGTACGGACCGGTCTCGTGGACGTACGCGGGTACCCGGAAGTCGCGCAGCGTCGCCGTCCGCTCCACCTCGGGTCCCTGACCGGCCCCCTGAGTCATCAGACCCCTCCACCATCGCGCCGCATCTGCACCGCTTCGGACTGCCTGGTCGCAGCGGTCCGCGGTGTCGTGGGCCCATCATAGGAATGCGCGTCGCGCCGTGTGATGACCCAGGGGTGGTGAATCGGAACAAGACTCCGGTTCGCCGCGGCTTTCGCCCCGTTTGGGCAGGTGTTCGGCTGACAGCGGAGGCGCTGGCGGCCGCTTGCCGGTCCTGCGGTGCCGGGTACGACCGGTCCGTGGGGTGCCGGCCGACGCGCGGCGACCGGTCGGGCACGCGGCGGACGACCCTCCACGACCGTGGGTGATCCGTCGTCCGCGCGCCGTCCGGCCTTCGCTGCCCCCGGCCTTCGCTGCCCCCGGCCTCCGCTGCCCCTGGGCGCCGCTCGCCCGGCGGCTATGCCTCGTCCGGGGACCGCGGTGGACTGACCGTGGTCCGCGGGGGGCGGCGCTGGGAGGAGGTGCGCACGATCAGTTCGGTCGGTATCACCTGCTCGACCGGGTGGTCCGAGTCGACGCCCTCGATGGCGTCGATGAGCAGCTGCACCACGGCGGTGCCGATGCGGCGCGGCTTCAGCGACAGCGTGGTGATGGGCGGCTCGGTACTGGCGTACACGGTGGACTCGCTACAGCACACCAGCAGCAGGTCCTCCGGGACCCGGAGCCCATAGCGGCGGGCGGCGGCCAGCAGGTCGGTGCCGTTGGGGTCGAACAGGCCGTAGACGGCGTCGGGCCGGTCGGGGCGGGCGAGCAGCCGGTCGGCGGCGACGGCACCGGCGCACGGGTCGTGCGCGGGGTAGGCCTCGTAGACCGGATCCTGGCCGACGCGCTCGCACCAGCGCAGGTAGGCGGTGGTGGACAGATGGGTGTAGGTGTCCGTCGTGGTGCCCGTGAGCAGCCCGATACGGCGGGCGCCGGCGTCGGCGAGGTGGTCGAGGATGCCGAGGACGGCGGCCTCGTGGTCGTTGTCGACCCAGGCGGTCACGGGGAGCGAGCCGACCGGGCGGCCGTCGGATACGACGGGCAGTCCCTGGCGGACCAGTTCGCTGACCATCGGGTCCTGGTCGGAGGGGTCGATCACGACGGTGCCGTCCAGGGCGACGTTGGACCACACGTCGTGCCGGGAGGTCGCGGGCAGGATGACGAGGGCGTAGCCGCGGGCGAGTGCCGCCGAGGTCGCGGCCCGGGCCATCTCGGCGAAGTACGCGAACTCCGTGAAGGTGAAAGGTTCATCCCCGTACGTGGTCACCGTCAGGCCGATGAGGCCGGACTTGCCGGTACGGAGGGTTCGGGCGGCGGCCGAGGGTCGGTACCCCAGCCGGTCGGCGACCTCACGGACATGGCGCCGGGTGGCATCCGGGAGCCGGCCCTTGCCGTTGAGGGCGTCGGAGACGGTAGTGATGGAGACTCCGGCGGCGGCGGCCACGTCCCTGATGCCCGCTCGGCCCGGCCGGCTGCCTCGACGTGAGGTTTCCGCGCGGCTCACCTGATGCTTCCCTGCTGCTGTCATGGCGAGCCGATAGTAGGGCTCATGCGGTGGGGTAGTGCGGACGCATATGCACGCGTTGACAGGCACGTTTCTGCAAGGTCATGGGTAGTCAACTTCCTTTGAAGTAAAGGTAGTTGAGCGGTTCAGCAGGAAGACGTGTCGTGGTGACGCGTATGAACCTGCCAAGTGCCCGATGTCTCGAAGAGGTCTCAACTCACCTTCACGGGGGACGCGCGCCACGGCGTGAGCCACCGGCGCGTAGATATATGTACGGCGCGCCCCCTGAAACGTACGCCTTCGTGCGGTGATGCCCGTGATGACAGGGGGATCGACGTGGTTTGCCCGCAGCCAGTACTCAGGACTGCCGAATCCTCATAAGGTGAGGAGTATTGGAAGCCGGCGGCGTCGACGGTCCGCCGGTGGTCGCGAGGAGGACTGCGGTGAGCGAGACGAGCCCCAAGCTGCGCGCCGAGCTGGAGGGTATCCCCACCTATAAGCCGGGCAAGCCCGCCGCGGCCGGCGGGCCGGTCGCCTACAAGCTGTCCTCCAACGAGAACCCGTACCCGCCGCTGCCGGGCGTCATGGAGTCGGTGACCGCCGCGGCCTGCAACTTCAACCGCTATCCCGACATGGCCTGCACCGGCCTGATGGACGAGCTGTCGGACCGGTTCGGCGTCCCGGTCTCCCACCTGGCCACCGGCACCGGCTCGGTCGGTGTGGCCCAGCAGCTGCTCCAGGCGACCAGCGGCCCCGGCGACGAGGTGATCTTCGCCTGGCGGTCCTTCGAGGCGTACCCGATCATCACGCAGATCAGCGGTGCCCGGGCGGTGCCGGTGCCGCTCACGCCGGGCGATGTGCACGACCTGGACGCGATGGCGGAGGCGATCACCGACCGGACCCGGCTGATTTTCGTCTGCAACCCGAACAACCCGACCGGCACGGTGGTGCGGCGGGCCGAGCTGGAGCGCTTCCTCGACCGGGTGCCCAGCGATGTGCTGGTGGTGCTGGACGAGGCGTACCGCGAGTTCATCCGGGATCCCGAGGTGCCCGATGGTGTCGAGCTGTACCGGGAGCGGCCCAACGTCTGCGTCCTGCGCACGTTCTCCAAGGCGTACGGCCTTGCCGGACTGCGCGTCGGGTTTGCGATCGCCCATGAGCCGGTGGCGGCGGCGCTGCGCAAGACGGCGGTGCCGTTCGGCGTGAGCCAGCTGGCGCAGGAGGCGGCGATCGCCTCGCTGCGGGCCGAGGACGAACTGCTGGGCCGGGTCGGCTCGCTGGTGTGCGAGCGCACGCGCGTGGTCGACGCGCTGCGGGCCCAGGGCTGGACGGTGCCGGAGACGCAGGCCAACTTCGTATGGCTGCGGCTGGGGGAGCGGACGGTCGCGTTCGCGCAGGCCTGTGAGGAGCACGGAGTGGTGGTCCGGCCGTTCCCGGGCGAGGGTGTGCGGGTCACGATCGGCGAGACCGAGGCGAACGACATCTTCCTGAAGGTGACGGAGGCGTTCCACAAGGAGCTGTAGCTCCGCGTCCGCAGTGGTTGTAGCCCGACGTCGGCGGGAGCGGGTGTCTCGCTCCCCGCTCTACTCGTCGATCAGTTCCACCCGGATGGGGTCGCCGGCCCGTGCAGTCGCCAGGACGCCGGCGTCCCCGTCCACCCGCCCGAGGATGTTGCACGGGCTCGCGAGGCGGCACTCGGTCCCTCGCGAGATCGGTGTGGGGCCGTAGGGGAGGGCGAGCGAGTCGCCGTCCGTCCAGAACGCCACCGTGCCCGGCTCCACGACCTGCCGGGCGTCCGTTTCACGTGAAACAGAGACGCCTGTGTCGAAATAGACCTCCTCGCCCCATGTCTGAGCGGTAGAGGTGAGAGGCAGTGCCTTTGCCAGGGCCTGCGCGGTCGGTGTGGTGCCGTCGAGGGTCGCGGTGAGGTTTCCCGCGGGCCAGGAGATCCGTATCTGCATGGCGCGCAATTCAACAAGATGTTGAAGTCGCTGCCAAGGTCTTGACGCCATGGCGATAGAGCCACCCCACCCTGCCGGGCTGAAAATCAGTGCGTCATAATGGCTTGTGAATGTGAACGCGTTCACAAGCGTGTCCCGGTTGCTCCATTATGTGCGCGACAAAAGGGGCAAACCGCCGCTACCGCGGCGAAGTAAGGAGCTGACGACGTGGACTTGGCTTTGGCGCCGGAGACACTGGCGCGCTGGCAGTTCGGCATCACCACCGTCTACCACTTCCTGTTCGTCCCGCTGACGATCTCCCTGGCCGCGCTCACGGCCGGGCTCCAGACCGCCTGGGTACGTACGGACAAGGAGAAGTACCTCAGGGCCACCAAGTTCTGGGGCAAGCTTTTCCTGATCAACATCGCCATGGGTGTGGTCACCGGCATCGTGCAGGAGTTCCAGTTCGGCATGAACTGGTCCGATTACTCCCGCTTCGTCGGTGACATCTTCGGCGCCCCGCTCGCCTTCGAGTCGCTGATCGCGTTCTTCTTCGAGTCCACGTTCATCGGGCTGTGGATCTTCGGCTGGGACAAGCTGCCCAAGAAGATCCACCTGGCCTGCATCTGGATGGTGTCGATCGGCACGATCCTGTCGGCGTACTTCATCCTCGCGGCCAACTCCTGGATGCAGCACCCCGTCGGCTACCGGATCAACAAGGCCAAGGGCCGTGCCGAGCTGACCGACTTCTGGGCCGTGCTGTCCCAGAACACCGCACTGAGCCAGGTCTTCCACACCCTGTCCGCCGCCTTCCTGACCGGTGGCGCCTTCATGGTGGGCATCGCGGCCTACCACCTGGCCCGCAGGAAGCATGTGCGCGTGATGAAGACCTCGCTGCGGCTGGGCCTGGTCACGGTGGTCATCGCCGGTCTGCTCACCGCCGTCAGCGGCGATGTGCTCGGCAAGGTGATGTTCAAGCAGCAGCCGATGAAGATGGCGGCCGCCGAGGCGCTGTGGGACGGCCAGAAGCCGGCACCGTTCTCGATCTTCGCGTACGGCGATGTGCAGAAGGGCCACAACACCGTGGCCGTGGAGATCCCCGGCCTGCTGTCCTTCCTCGCCAACGACGACTTCACCTCGTACGTCCCCGGCATCAACGACGTCAACAAGGCCGAGCAGCAGAAGTTCGGGCCCGGTGACTACCGGCCCAACATCCCCGTCGCCTTCTGGGGCTTCCGCTGGATGATCGGCTTCGGCATGGCCTCCTTCGCCCTGGGCCTGGCCGGGCTCTGGCTGACCCGCAAGAAGTTCATGCTCCCCCGGCATCTGCGGGTCGGTGAGGACGAGGTGCCGCACCTGGTGCTCTTCAAGAGCAAGGCACTCGGCCCGAAGCTCACCCCCTGGTACTGGCGCATCGCGACCTGGACCCTGGCCTTCCCGCTGATCGCCAACTCCTGGGGCTGGATCTTCACCGAGATGGGCCGGCAGCCGTGGGTCGTCTACGGCGTCTTCCAGACCCGGCAGGCGGTCTCCCCCGGTGTCTCCCAGGGCGAGATCCTCACCTCGATGATCGTCTTCACGACGCTGTACGCGGTCCTCGCCGTGGTCGAGGTCAAGCTGCTCGCGAAGTACGTCAAGGCCGGTCCGCCCGAGCTGACCGAAGCCGACCTCAACCCGCCCACGAAGATCGGCGGCGACACCCGTGACGCCGACAAGCCGATGGCCTTCTCCTACTAGGCCGAGGGGACAGTCATGGAACTTCACGACGTCTGGTTCGTCCTGATCGCCGTCCTGTGGACCGGCTACTTCTTTCTGGAGGGATTCGACTTCGGGGTCGGCATCCTCACCAAGCTGCTGGCCCGGAACCGGTCCGAGCGCCGGGTGCTGATCAACACCATCGGCCCCGTCTGGGACGGCAACGAGGTGTGGCTGCTCACCGCCGGCGGCGCGACCTTCGCCGCTTTCCCCGAGTGGTACGCCACCCTCTTCTCCGGCTTCTACCTGCCCCTGCTGGTCATTCTGGTCTGCCTGATCATCCGGGGGGTCGCCTTCGAGTACCGGGCGAAGCGACCGAAGGAGAACTGGCAGCGCAACTGGGAGACGGCGATCTTCTGGACCTCGCTGATCCCGGCGTTCCTGTGGGGCGTGGTCTTCGCGAACCTCGTCTGGGGTGTGAAGATCGACCGGAACTTCGAGTACGTCGGCAGCGTCGGGGATCTGTTCCACCCCTACGCCCTGCTGGGTGGCCTGGTGACGCTCACGTTGTTCACCTTCCACGGAGCGGTGTTCACCGCGCTCAAGACCGTCGGTGACATCCGGGTGCGGGCGCGGAAGCTGGCGCTCTGGGTCGGTCTGGCCACGGCCGTGGTGGCACTCGCCTTCCTGCTGTGGACACAGGCCCACAGCGGTGACAGCGCGAGTCTGGTGGCTCTGATCGTCGCGGTCGTCGCGCTGGTGGCCGCCCTCGTGGCCAACCAGGCAGGCCGGGAGGGCTGGTCGTTCGCACTGTCCGGGGTCACCATCGTGGCCGCCGTGGCGATGCTCTTCCTCTCGCTCTTCCCGAACGTCATGCCGTCGACGCTCAACGGGGAGTGGAGCCTGACGGTCTCCAACGCCTCGTCGAGCCCCTACACCCTGAAGATCATGACCTGGTGCGCAGCGATCGCCATGCCGATCGTCCTGCTCTACCAGGGCTGGACCTACTGGGTGTTCCGCAAGCGGATCGGTACGCAGCACATCGCTCCTGACGCTGCTGCCGGCGCCGCACACTGAGTCCGCCGAGGGTGTGTTTCACGTGAAACACACCCTCTGGACCGAAGGGCATGTTTCACGTGAAACCCATCGATCCGCGTCTTCTGCGGTACGCCCGCGCCACCCGCCTCTTCCTGGTGGCGGTCATCGCTCTCGGGGCGGTCGGTGCCGGGCTGGTCATCGCTCAGGCGATGCTCATCGCCGACATCGTCGTCGGGGCCTTCCAGCACGGGCAGTCGGTCGCTGAGCTGCGCAGTCCGTTGCTGTTGCTGGCCGCCGTGGCGGTGGGGCGGTCGGTGGTCGCGTGGCTCACCGAACGCGCGGCCCACCGGGCCAGTGCGGCGGTGAAGTCGGAGCTGCGGAGGCGGCTCCTCGAGCGGGCGGCCGCTCTTGGTCCCGGTTGGCTGAGCGGTCAGCGGACGGGTTCTCTGGTCACTCTGGCCACGCGGGGCGTTGATGCCCTCGATGACTACTTCGCGCGCTATCTGCCGCAGCTGGGGCTTGCGGTGGTCGTACCGGTGGCCGTCCTGGCGCGGATCGTCACCGAGGACTGGGTGTCGGCGGCGATCATCGTCGGCACGCTGCCGCTGATCCCGCTCTTCATGGCTCTGATCGGCTGGGCCACGCAGTCCCGGATGGACCGGCAGTGGCAGCTGTTGTCCCGGCTGTCCGGCCATTTCCTGGACGTGGTCGCGGGGCTGCCCACGCTGAAGGTGTTCGGCCGGGCCAAGGCGCAGGCCGCGTCCATCCGCCGGATCACCGGGGAGTACCGCCAGGCGACCATGCGGACCCTGCGGATCGCCTTCCTGTCCTCCTTCGCACTGGAGCTGCTGGCCACGCTGTCGGTCGCGCTGGTCGCCGTGACGATCGGGATGCGGCTCGTCCATGGCGAGATGGATCTGTCCATCGGCCTGGTGATCCTGATCCTGGCGCCCGAGGCCTATCTGCCGGTGCGGCAGGTGGGGGCGCAGTACCACGCGGCGGCGGAGGGGCTCGCCGCTGCGGAGGAGATCTTCTCGGTGCTGGAGACGCCGGTTCCGGCGGCGGGCGAGGGCGCGGTGCCGGTGTCTGCGGAAGGCTCGGTGGGCGCGGTGGCCTTCGAGGGGGTCACCGTTCGCTATCCGGGGCGGTCGGCCGATGCCGTGACCGATGTGTCCTTCCGGGTGGAGCCCGGTGAGACCGTGGCGCTGGTCGGGCCGAGCGGGGCGGGCAAGTCGACGCTGCTGAACGTGTTGTTGGGGTTCGTCCGGCCCACCGGGGGCCGGGTGCGGGTGGGGGGAGCCGATCTCGCCGACCTCGACCCGGAGGCGTGGCGGTCGCGGATCGCCTGGGTGCCGCAGCGGCCGCATCTGTACGCCGGGACCATCGCGGAGAACGTACGGCTGGCCCGGCCCGGTGCGGACGACGGTGTGGTGCGGCAGGCGTTGCGGGACGCGGGGGCGCTGGAGTTCGTGGATGCGCTGCCGGAGGGGGCAGAGACGGTTCTCGGGGAGGACGGGGCCGGGTTGTCGGCGGGGCAGCGGCAGCGGCTCGCGTTGGCGCGGGCGTTTCTGGCGGATCGGCCGGTGCTGTTGCTGGATGAGCCGACGGCTGCGCTGGATGGGGGGACGGAGGCGGAGGTTGTGGCGGCGGTGCGGAGGCTGGCCGCTGGGCGGACGGTGTTGCTTGTGGTGCATCGGCCGGCGTTGCTGGGGGTTGCCGGGCGGGTGGTGCGGTTGGGTGTGGGCGGTGCGGTGGTGAGTGGCGCGGAGGTGGTGAGTGGCGCCGGGGTGTTGAGTGGCGCGGAGATGTTGGGTGGCCGGGGTGGCAGTGAGCGTCCCAGGGGGCTCCGCCCCCTGGACCCCCGTCCTCGCCCACCCGCCACCCGACTCCCTCGGCTGGAAGGTGAGCCCACAGCGTCTCCGCTCGGTCAGCTGGAAAGTGAGCCTGCTGCGTCTTCCGCGGCGAGGGGGCGGTCTCGGGGGTTGAGGTGGGTTCGGGGGCTTGCCGGGGAGTGGCGCGGGCGGCTGGGGTTGGCCCTGGTGCTTGGGAGTCTGGCGCTGGGGTGTGCCGTCGGGCTGATGGCGACCTCCGGGTGGCTCATCTCGCGGGCCTCGCAGCAGCCGCCGGTGCTGTACCTGATGGTGGCCGTGACGGCGACCCGGGCCTTCGGTATCGGGCGGGCCGTCTTCCGGTACGCGGAGCGGCTGGTGTCGCACGACGCCGTACTGCGGATGCTGGCCGACACCCGGGTCGCCGTGTACCGGCGGCTGGAGCGGCTCGCGCCCGCCGGGCTCCGGACGGTGCGCCGGGGGGACCTGCTCACCCGGCTGGTCGCCGATGTGGACGCGCTTCAGGACTACTGGCTGCGCTGGCTGCTGCCGGCCGGGGTCGCCCTGGTCGTCTCCGCCGCTTCCGTCGGCTTCACGGCGTGGCTGCTGCCCGAGGCGGGGGCCACCCTCGCGGCCGGCCTGCTGGTGGCCGGCGTGGGTGTGCCGCTGGTGACCGCGACGGCGGCCCGGCGCACCGAGCGGCGGCTGGCGCCCGCGCGGGGAGTGCTCGCCACCCGGGTGACCGATCTGCTCACCGGCACCGCCGAGCTGACCGTCGCCGGTGCACTGCCCGCCCGTGCCGAGGCGGCCCGGCGGGCCGACGCCACCCTCACCCGGATCGCCTCGCGGGCGGCGACCGTGACCGCGCTCGGCGACGGGCTCACCGCGCTGGTCTCCGGCCTGACCGTCACCGCCGCGGCACTGTTCGGCGCCCAGGCGGTGGCCGCGGGCCGGCTCGGCGGGGTGGCGATGGCCGTGGTGGTCCTCACGCCGCTGGCCGCCTTCGAGGCCGTCCTGGGACTGCCGCTCGCCGTGCGCTACCGCCAGCGGGTGCGGCGCAGCGCGGAGCGGGTGTACGAGGTGCTGGACGCCCCGGAGCCGGTGCGCGAGCCGGAGCGGCCGCGGCAGGCACCCGCCGTGCCCTTCCCGGTGGTCCTCAAGGGGCTGTCCGCGCGGCACGAGGGACAGCGGCGGGAGGCGCTGGCCGGGGTCGATCTCACGCTGGAGCAGGGCCGCCGGATCGCCGTGGTCGGGCCGTCGGGTTCCGGCAAGACGACTCTCGCCCAGGTGCTGCTGCGGTTCCTCGACGCCGAGGCAGGCTCGTACACGCTGGCCGGTGTGGACGCGTACACGGTGGCCGACGACGATGTACGGCGGCTGGTCGGACTGTGCGCGCAGGACGCGCATCTCTTCGACAGCTCGGTGCGCGAGAACCTGCTGCTGGCCAGGAAGGGCGCCACCGAGGAGGAGCTCCGCCGGGTGCTGGCGCGGGCGCGGCTGCTGGACTGGGTGGACGGGCTGCCCGACGGCCTGGACACGCTGGTGGGAGAGCACGGGGCCCGGCTGTCGGGTGGTCAGCGGCAGCGGCTGGCGCTGGCCCGCGCCCTGCTGGCGGACTTCCCCGTGCTGGTCCTGGACGAGCCGGCCGAGCATCTGGACCTGCCGACGGCCGACGCGCTCACCGCCGATCTGCTGGCCGCGACGGAGGGCCGTACGACCCTGCTGATCACCCATCGGCTGGCGGGTCTGGAGGCGGTGGACGAGGTGATCGTGCTGGACGGCGGCCGGGTGGTGCAGCGGGGTCCGTACGCGGAACTGGCCGCGGTGGACGGGCCGCTGCGCACGATGGCACGCCGGGAGGCGGAGGCGGAGTCGCTGGTGGGGGCGTCCTCCTCGTCCTCCTAGGGCCTCTCCTTCCGGAGCTTGCCGGCGGAAGAAAGGTGCTAGAGGTCCGCCAGCAGGCGCTCGATGATCACTGCGACGCCGTCGTCGTTGTTGGCGACCGTCCGGCCCGAGGCGGCGGCGACCACCTCGGGGTGGGCATTGCCCATCGCGTACGACTGTCCGGCCCAGGTGAGCATCTCGACGTCGTTGGGCATGTCGCCGAAGGCGACGACCTCCTCGTGCGAGATGCCGCGTTCGGCGCAGCACAGCGCGAGCGTGCTGGCCTTGGAGACCTCGGGGCCGCTCAGTTCCAGCAGGGCGCTGGGGCTGGAGCGGGTGACGTTGGCGTGGCCGCCGACGGCGAGCCGGGCGAGGCCCAGGAAGGCGTCGGGGTCGAGGTCGGGGTGGTAGGCGAGGATCTTCAGGACGGGCTGGTCGGCGTCCGGGCCGTCGGGAGCGAGGAGGTCCTCGGCGGGCAGCAGCCGGTCGGGTATCTCCATGTGCAGCTTGGGATAGGCCGGTTCCTGGTGGAAGCCGTAGGTCTGCTCGATCGCGAACACGGTGCCGGGAGCCGCGTCGCGCAGCAGTCCGACGGCACTCAGGGCGTTCTTGCGGTCCAGTTCGCGCACCTTCACGAAGCGGTGGGCGCCGGGGCCGCCGTGCAGGTCGACGACGGCGGCGCCGTTGCCGCAGATCGCCAGGCCGTGGCCGTGGACATGGTCGCTGACGACGTCCATCCAGCGGGCCGGGCGGCCGGTGACGAAGAAGACCTCGATGCCGGCCTCCTCGGCGCGGGCCAGCGCGGCGACGGTCCGCGGGGAGACCGACTTGTCGTCGCGCAGCAGGGTGCCGTCGAGGTCGGTGGCGATCAGCCGCGGCCGTACGGCGGCGGACGGGGTCCCGGGCTGTCTGGTCGCTGAGGTCACCCGGCCATTGTCGCGCATATGCCATCACGCCCGTGCGGAACTCCGCACAGATGAGACACAGATGACGTCCGGAGCCGTCAGCCCAGCTGGGCCAGGGCCTCCATGGCGATCTGCTCGAAGACCTTCTCGTCGGCGGCGAAGTCGGAGTCCGGGATCGGCCAGTGGACGACGATCTCGGTGAAGCCCAGCTCGCGGTGGCGGCCGGCGAAGTCCACGAACGCGTCCAGCGACCGAAGCGGCTGGTTCCGGTCCGGGGTGAAGCCGGTGAGCAGGACCTTCTCCAGGTCCGCCACGTCGCGCCCGGCGGCCGCGCACGCCTCGGACAGCTTGCCGAGCTGCCCGCGCAGGGCCGCTACGGACTGCTCGGGGGTGCCGGTCTCGTACAGCTTCGGGTCGCCGGTGGTCACCCAGGCCTGGCCGTGCCGCGCGGCGAGGCGGAGGCCGCGCGGGCCGGTGGCCGCCACCGCGAACGGCAGCCGGGGGCGCTGCACACAGCCGGGGATGTTCCGTGCCTCGTGCGCCGAGTAGAAACGGCCCTCCTGGGTCACCGCGTCCTCGGTGAGCAGCCGGTCGAGCAGCGGGATGAACTCGGCGAGCCGGTCGGCCCGCTCGCGCGGGGACCAGGGCTCCTGGCCGAGGGCGGTGGCGTCGAAGCCGGTGCCGCCGGCGCCGATGCCGAGGGTGATCCGGCCGCCCGAGATGTCGTCGAGGGAGATCAGCTCCTTGGCGAGGGTCACCGGGTGGCGGAAGTTCGGCGAGGTGACCAGGGTGCCGAGGCGGAGGGTGTCCGTGGCGGCCGCGGCGGCGGTCAGCGTCGGTACCGCGCCGAACCAGGGGCCGTCGCGGAAGCTGCGCCAGGACAGGTGGTCGTAGGTGTACGCGGTGTGGAAGCCGAGCTCCTCGGCGCGCGTCCAGGCCGCGCGGCCGCCTTCGCTCCAGCGGCGGTAGGGCAGGATCACGGTGCTCAGACGCAGGCTCATGCGTCCGAGACTAAGCGGCACCACTGACAACGGACGAAACGGTCACCGTGCGCGGCCGCTCCGCCACGGACGGGCAGGGATGCCGGGCTGCTCCGCATATATGGCGCATGTGTGGGGCTGCCGTCAGCGCGGGCCGGGAAAGCGCAGGTAGCGGGGCGGGACGGCGGCGGTCAGCCAGACGCCGTTGGCGCTGACGTGGAAGACGTGGCCGTCGCGGTGCATGGCACCGGCGTCGACGGCGAGCACCACGGGACGGCCCCGGCGGGCACCGACCCGGGTGGCGGTCTCCCGGTCGGCGGACAGGTGCACGGCGTGCCGGTTCATGGGCTTGAGCCCGTCGGCGCGGATCGCGTCGAGGCTGCGGGCGACCGTGCCGTGGTACAGGTACGGCGGCGGGGTCGCGGGCGGCAGGCCGAGATCGACGTCGATGCTGTGGCCCTGGCTGGCGCGGATGCGGGTGCCCTCGATCGCGAAGCGCTGCTTGTCGTTGCCGGCCACCACGTGGTCCAGTTCCGCACGGGTGAACCGGAACCCGTGTGCGGCGGCCGCGTCGATCAGTGTGTCGATCTCCACCCAGCCGCCGCGGTCCAGTGTGAGGCCGATGCGCTCGGGCTGGTGCCGGAGGTGTTTGGAGAGGTACTTGGACACCTTCACGGCACGTCTCTCGTCCGGCCGGCCCTCGCTCACATGTCCCTCGCTCACGCGTTTCCCGCTCACCTGTCTCTCGTTCATACGTCCAGCGTGCGGGAGAGACGCGGATCACGCAGGTTGTTTTCCTCCCGAGGTTTGATCCACAAGCAAGTGCAGTTATCCACAAGCCCAGTTGGCGGATCTGTGGACAAGTGCCCGGGGAATGGGGACGTTTGGCCAACTCCCCAGCGCCTCAAGGCACTCTCACAACTTCGGCTCCACACGGGCGAGTCGGCGCAGCGCACCCGGCAGGAAGCGGGACAGCAGATGGGCGCCCCGGGCTTCCGGAGTCACCGGGACGACCGCCTTGTTGCGGGCGACCGCGTCCAGTACCGCGTCGGCCACCTTCTCCGGCGGGTAGTTCCGAAGGCCGTACAGGCGGGCGGAGTTCTTCTGGCGGCGGCGCTCCTCCGCCTCGTCGACGCCGGTGAAGCGGGCGGTCGCGGTGATGTTGGTGTTGACCAGGCCGGGACAGATCGCGCTCACCCCGATGTCCAGTGCGGCGAGTTCGGCGCGCAGGCACTCGGAGAGCATCAACACGGCTGCTTTCGAGGTGCTGTAGGCCGGCAGCGCGCGGGACGGCTGGAAGGCGGCCGCCGACGCGATGTTGACGATATGGCCGCCCTGGCCGCGCTCGGCCATGCGGGCACCGAAGAGGCGGCAACCATGGATCACGCCCCAGAGGTTGACGTCCAGGACCCTGCGCCAGTCGTCGGTCGTCGTGGTGAAGAAGGAGCCGGACAGCCCGATGCCCGCGTTGTTGACCAGTACGTCCAGTGCGCCGTACTCGCGGTGCACCTTCTCGGCGAGTTTCTCCATGGCCTGCTCGTCGGCGACGTCGGCCGTCTCGGCCCATGCCCCGGACGCGCCGATCAGCCGGGCGAGTTCGGCGGTGCGGGCCGCCGTCTCGGCGTCGCGGTCCACGGCGATCACGCGCGCGCCCGCCTCCGCGAAGGCGAACGCGGTGGCCCGGCCGATTCCGCTGCCGGCCCCGGTCACCAGCACCAACTGGCCCGCGAACCGGTCGGCGTGGCGTCCGGTGGCCCGCTCCTCCGGCCGGCCGCCCTCGACGCCGGTGACGAACTCCTCGATCCAGCCGGCCACTTGGTCGGGGCGGGTGCGCGGCACCCAGTGCTTGGCCGGGAGGGTGCGGCGGGTCAACTGGGGCACCCACGCGTCCAGGTCGTCGTAGAGGCGCTCGGAGAGGAACGCGTCCCCCTGGGGCGTGATGAGCTGCACGGGCGCGTGTGCGTACGCGTCCGGGCGGGGCCTGCGCAGCCGGGCGCGGACGTTGTCCCGGTACAGCCAGGCGCCGTGGGCCGCGTCCGAGGGCAGGGAGGCGGTCGGGTAGTCGCCGGCGGGCACCTGCTCGACGCGCCGCAGGATCCCCGGCCAGCGCTTGCCGAGCGGGCCGCGCCAGGCCAGCTCCGGCAGCGCGGGGGTGTGCAGCAGATAGACGTACCAGGACTTGGCGCCCTGGCCGAGGAGCTGGCCCACCCTGCGGGGCGTCGGACGCTTCACGCGCGCGTTGATCCAGTGCCCGAAGTGGTCCAGGGACGGTCCGGAGATGGAGGTGAAGGAGGCGATACGGCCCTCGGTGCGGCCGGTCGTGGCGAACTCCCAGGACTGCACCGAGCCCCAGTCGTGGCCGACCAGGTGCACCGGCCGGTCCGGGCTGACCGCGTCCGCCACGGCCAGGAAGTCGTCCGTCAGCTTGGCGAGCGTGAAGCCGCCGCGCAGCGGCGCGGGAGCCGTCGACCGGCCGTGGCCCCGGACGTCGTAGAGGACGACATGGAAGCGGCCGGCCAGGCGCTGTGCGACCGGTGACCAGACCTCCTTGCTGTCCGGATAGCCGTGCACCAGCACCACCGTCGGCTGCTCCGGGTCGCCCAGCTCGGCCACGCACAGCTCGACCCCGCCGGTCCGCACCCAGCGCTCACGCGCACCCTCGAGTGTCACTTCTCCTCCGCCCAGCGCCGCACGTGCGGCAGATCGTCGTCCAGCCAGAACGCGCTCTCCTCGGGGTCCTTCGAGTCGGTGACCACGAGGATCTCCTCGAACTTGGCGCCCGTGCCGCGGAAGCCGAGGTGCGGTTCGACCGCCCACAGGCCCGGCTGCGGCGGGTGGTCCGAGAAGCGGTACGGCGACCACAGGGGCGACCAGCCCTCGCGGTGGCCGTGCAGCGCGTCGGCGGCGAGGCCCTTCAGGGACTGGGTGCCGAACCCGAAGAGATGCGGGGAGAAGCGACGCTGCCTGACCCGGTCCACCTTGTGGGCGATCACGCCGAACGGATACGCCCGGTGCCGGTTGGCGTAGCCCTGGCGGACCATGAGCCGGTCCACGTCCTCGTAGATGTCCCGCAGCGGGCGCCGCTCGCGCACCTCGCGCAGGATCAGCTCGCGGTGCGCCTCCAGGTCGGCCAGCAGCCGGTCCTGCACCGGGTTCACGCCGAGCGAGCCCGAGTAGCCGATGTCGGCCGTGTATCCCTCGTACACCGGCGCCATGTCCAGGATGAACGGCATCCCGGGCGCCAGCGCGCGGTCGGTGGGGAAGAACTGGAGCGGGACGCGGAAGTCCACGAACGCCGTACGGTCCCCGAACCAGGCGAAGGGCAGGTGGAACCAGTCCCGCACCCCGCGCTCGCGCAGCCACGCGCGCTGCATCCGTGCCGCCTCGCGCTCGGTCACGCCCGGCTCCAGGCGTGCCGCGACCGCCTCCGCGCACTCGTAGGCGAGGCGCTGCACCCGCCTGAACCCCCGCAGCTCCGCGGAGAGTTCCCTGCTCACTGCCGTCGTCATGCCGCCCGTCCCGTCGTCCGCGGTACGCGTCAGTAACTTGACTCTGGTGACACTCGCACTTGTTAGAGTCGGCGTCAATAGGCGCGTCGGCAGGGTGCCGGCGGACCCCCGAACGGCCCCGCAGGGGGGAATCCCCTAGGGCCCCGTAATACCTGGGTCTGAGGTGAAGACGGCTCTGTGGTCTGACGACGGGAGTGTCCCGGATCACTACCGTCGTAGACGTGACTGTGATCGCGACCGAAAGCCTGAGCAAGCGGTTCCCCCGGGTGACCGCGCTCGACCGGCTGTCCGTGGACATCGGACCCGGTGTGACCGGACTCGTCGGGGCCAACGGCGCCGGCAAGTCCACCCTGATCAAGATCCTGCTGGGTCTGTCCCCCGCCACGGAGGGCCGCGCCGAGGTGCTCGGCCTCGACGTCGCCACCGAGGGCGCCGCCATCCGTGAGCGCGTCGGCTACATGCCGGAACACGACTGCCTGCCGCCGGACGTCTCGGCCACCGAGTTCGTCGTCCACATGGCCCGCATGTCCGGCCTGCCGCCCACCGCGGCCCGCGAGCGCACCGCGGACACCCTGCGCCACGTCGGGCTGTACGAGGAGCGCTACCGCCCCATCGGCGGCTACTCCACCGGCATGAAACAGCGGGTCAAGCTCGCGCAGGCCCTGGTGCACGACCCGCAGCTGGTCTTCCTGGACGAGCCCACCAACGGCCTCGACCCGGTCGGCCGCGACGAGATGCTCGGCCTGATCCGCCGGGTGCACACCGAGTTCGGCATCTCGGTCCTGGTCACCTCCCATCTGCTCGGCGAGCTGGAGCGCACCTGCGACCACGTCGTCGTCATCGACGGCGGCAAGCTCCTGCGCTCCAGCTCCACCACCGACTTCACCCAGAGCACCGCCACCCTCGCGATCGAGGTCACCGACAGCGACACCCACCCGGACGGCACCAGCGCGGTCCGCGAGGCGCTCCACGCGCGCGGGGTGGACACCCGCGCGGAGGGCGCCGGACTGCCCGGCGCGGGCCACATCCTGCTGCTCACCGCACAGGGCGAGGAAACCTACGACCTGGTCCGGGACGTGGTCGCCGACCTCGGCCTCGGCCTGGTGCGCATGGAGCAGCGCCGGCACCACATCTCCGAGGTGTTCACCGGCGAGGACGCACACAGCAGCGACGAGCAGCGGAAGGAGGCCGTCGGCCATGGCGGTTGAGCAGCCCCTGACCACCTCCGCGGGCGACCAGACCCGCATCCACGACATCGGCTACCGCGGCTACGACGGCCCCCGCCTCGGCCGCGCCTACGCCCGCCGCTCGCTGTACTCGCAGTCCCTGCGCGGCTCCTACGGACTCGGCCGCTCGGCCAAGTCCAAGGTGCTGCCGATGCTGCTGTTCACGGTGATGTGCGTGCCCGCGGCCATCATGGTGGCCGTCGCGGTCGCCACCAAGGCACACGAACTGCCGGTCGCCTACACCCGCTACGGGATCATGCTCCAGGCCGTGATCAGCCTGTTCGTCGCCGCGCAGGCGCCGCAGTCCGTCTCCCGCGACCTGCGGTTCAAGACCGTACCGCTGTACTTCTCGCGGCCCATCGAGACCGCCGACTACGTCCGGGCCAAGTACGCGGCGCTCGCCTCGGCGGTCTTCGTCCTCACCGCCGCCCCGCTGGTCGTGATGTACGCGGGCGCCCTGCTGTCCAAGCTGGACTTCGCCCACCAGACGAAGGAATTCGCCGAGGGACTGGTCTCCGTGGCCCTGCTCTCCCTGCTCTTCGCCGGAATCGGCCTGGTCATCGCAGCCGTCACCCCGCGCCGCGGCTTCGGCATCGCCGCCGTGATCGCGGTCATGGTCATCTCCTATGGCGCGGTCTCCACGCTCCAGGCCATCGCCTACACCCAGGGACACAGCGGGGTCATCCCGTGGATCGGCCTGTTCTCGCCGGTCACCCTGATCGACGGGGTCCAGTCGGCCTTCCTGGGCGCGACCGCCCGCAACCCCGGAGGCGTCGACCCGTCGGCCGGACAGGGCGTGGTGTACGTCCTGGTGGTCCTCGGCCTCATCGCCGGCAGCTACGGCCTCCTGCTGCGCCGCTACAAGAAGGTGGGACTGTGACCACACTGAGCCTCGACCACGTCTCCCGCTGGTTCGGCAACGTGGTCGCCGTCAACGACATCACCATGACCATCGGCCCCGGAGTCACCGGCCTGCTCGGACCGAACGGCGCCGGCAAGTCCACCCTCATCAACATGATGGGCGGCTTCCTCGCCCCCTCCACCGGCACGGTCACCCTCGACGGACGGCCGGTCTGGCGCAACGAGGAGATCTACCGGCACATCGGCATCGTCCCCGAGCGCGAGGCGATGTACGACTTCCTCACCGGCCGCGAGTTCGTGCTCGCCAACGCCGAGCTGCACGGCCTCGGCGCCACGGCCGCCCAGCGGGCCCTCGCCACGGTGGAGATGGAGTACGCGCAGGACCGGAAGATCTCCACCTACTCCAAGGGCATGCGGCAGCGCGTGAAGATGGCGAGCGCCCTCGTCCACGACCCGTCGCTGCTGCTGCTCGACGAGCCGTTCAACGGCATGGACCCGCGGCAGCGCCTGCAACTCATGGACCTGCTGCGGAAGATGGGCGACGAGGGCCGCACCGTGCTGTTCTCCTCGCACATCCTCGAAGAGGTCGAGCAGCTGGCCCGGCACATCGAGGTCGTCGTCGCCGGACGCCACGCGGCCAGCGGTGACTTCCGCAGGATCCGCCGCCTGATGACCGACCGCCCGCACCGCTACCTGGTCCGCTCCAGCGACGACCGCGCCCTCGCCGCCGCGCTGATCGCCGACCCGTCCACCTCCGGGATCGAGGTCGACCACACCGAGGGCGCGCTGCGCATCCAGGCCGTCGACTTCGGCCGTTTCACCACCCTGCTGCCGAAGGTCGCCAGGGACCACGGCATCCGGCTGCTCACGGTCTCGCCGTCCGACGAGTCCCTGGAGTCCGTCTTCTCTTACCTGGTCGCGGCGTAGGAGGCCGAAGATGTACGACCCCACCGTCGCCCGGCTCACCTACCGGGCCCTGCTCGGCCGCCGTCGGGCCCTCATCCTCGGCGCGCTGCCGCTGCTGCTGATCGTGATCTCCGTGGTGGTGCGCTCCCTGACCGGCGCGGACGACCAGACCGCCGCCGACGTGCTCGGCGGGTTCGCGCTCGCCACCATGGTGCCGATCATCGGTGTCATCGCGGGCACCGGTGCGATCGGCCCCGAGATCGACGACGGCTCCGTCGTCTACCTGCTGGCCAAGCCGCTGAAGCGGCCGACGATCATCTTCACCAAGCTGATCGTCGCCATCGCGGTGACCATGGTGTTCTCGGCGGTGCCGACCCTGATCGCCGGTCTGATCCTGAACGGCAACGGCCAGCAGATCGCCGTCGCCTACACCGTCGCCGCGCTGGTCTCCTCCATCGCGTACTCGGCCCTGTTCCTGCTGCTCGGCACGGTCTCCCGGCACGCCGTGGTCTTCGGGCTGGTCTACGCGCTCGTGTGGGAGGCGCTGTTCGGCTCCCTGGTGCCCGGGGCGCGCACGCTGAGCGTCCAGCAGTGGTCGCTGGCCGTCGCCCACAAGCTGGCCGGCGGCGACCTGGTCACCTCCGAGGTGGGACTGCCGACCGCGGTGGTGCTGCTGGTGGCGGTCACCGTGCTGGCCACCTGGTACGCGGGCCAGAAGCTGCGCTCGCTGAAGCTGGCGGGCGAGGAGTAGGCCCCGGCTGCCTTGACGGGGACTTCATCCGGGGCTGGGCAGACTGGATACGGCGGACACGGCGAGGAGGCCGGTGATGGCAGAGGAAAGGGAGCCGCAGGACGGTCGCGGGCAGCCGCCGGCCGGGAGCGACGCCTGGGACGACCTCGTCCTGGACGAGGACTTCGTCCGCGCCGCCGGGACCGCCGAGCCGTCCGCGCGGGCCCGGATGCTCGCCGCCCGTTGGCAGGCCGAGGCGCCTCAGCCGCAGCCCTGGCGGTCCGACGAGCCGCCGGCCGGCTGGTTCTTCAGCAAGGCGCGCAGACGCAGATGGCGTCGGCGGTAGTGGAGCCGCCGTTATTCGGTGGCAGCCGACTCGGTGCCGGCGCAGAGTGGTTGTGCACCATCTGCCGGGAGTGTCCGGGCGGAACGGGCTGGGATTGCCGGCGGCCGCTTCGAGCATGTGAGCCTCGCGCTCGCGTGGGCCGCCCTCCCCGGTGCCCCCCTTGTCACAAGGGGGGCACTCTGCACCCGGGTTATCCCAGCAAGCGCTCCAGCACGACAGCGATGCCGTCCTCCTCGTTGGAGGTGGTCACCTCGTCGGCCACCGCGCGCAGTTCCTCGTGGGCGTTGGCCATGGCCACCCCTCGGGCGGACCAGGCGAACATCGGGATGTCGTTGGGCATGTCACCGAACGCGAGCGTGTCGGCGGCCTTCAGACCGAGGCGGCGGGCGGCGAGAGACAGACCCGTGGCCTTGGACAGCCCCAGCGGGAGCAGCTCCACGATGCCCTCGCCCGCCATGGCCACGCTGACGAAACCGCCGGCCGCGGTCCGTGCGGCCTCGGCCAGCTCGTCGTCGGTCAGCGTCGGATGCTGTATGTAGATCTTGCCGAGCGGGGCCGACCACAGGTCGGACGCGTCGGTGAAGGGGGTGGCCGGCAGCCTGCCCGTGACCGCGTAGCCCGGGCCCACCAGCACCTCGCCGTCGAGGCCGTCCCGGCTGGCCGCCAGATAGAGCGGGCCGACCTCGGCCTCGATCTTGGCCAGGGCCACGCCCGCCAGCTGCCGGTCCAGGGTGACCGAGGTCAGCAGGCGGTGCGCGCCGGCGTCGTAGACCTGGGCGCCCTGGCCGCAGACGGCGAGGCCGTCGTAGCCGAGGTCGTCCAGGATGTGCCGGGTCCAGGGGACCGCGCGGCCGGTGACGACGATATGGGCCGCGCCCGCCGCGGTGGCCGCGGCGAGCGCCTCACGGGTGCGCTGCGAGACCGACTCGTCGGAGCGCAGGAGCGTTCCGTCGAGGTCGGTGGCGATGAGCCGGAAGGGGAACCCGGTCACTTGGCGACCGGCTCCAGGACCTCCCGGCCGCCCAGGTACGGGCGCAGCACCTCGGGGACCCGGACGGAGCCGTCGGCCTGCTGGTGGTTCTCCAGGATCGCCACGATGGTGCGCGGTACGGCGCACAGCGTGCCGTTGAGGGTGGCGAGCGGCTTGACCTGCTTGCCGTCGCGGACCCGGATGGACAGCCGGCGGGACTGGAACTCGGTGCAGTCCGAGGTCGAGGTCAGCTCGCGGTACTTGCCCTGGGTCGGGACCCACGCCTCGCAGTCGTACTTGCGGGCGGCCGAGGCGCCGAGGTCACCGGAGGCGACGTCGATGACGCGGAACGGCAGCTCCAGCGAGGTCAGCCACTGCTTCTCCCACTCCAGCAGGCGCTGGTGCTCGGCCTGGGAGTCCTCGGGCGCGACGTACGAGAACATCTCGACCTTGTCGAACTGGTGCACGCGGAAGATGCCCCGGGTGTCCTTGCCGTGCGAGCCGGCCTCGCGGCGGAAGCAGGGCGAGAAGCCCGCGTACCGCAGCGGCAGCTTGTCGGCGTCGATGATCTCGTCCATGTGGTAGGCCGCCAGCGGGACCTCGGAGGTGCCGACCAGGTACAGGTCGTCCTTGTCGAGGTGGTAGACGTCCTGGGCGGCCTGGCCGAGGAAGCCGGTGCCCGCCATGGACTGCGGGCGGACCAGCGCCGGGGTGAGCATGGGGGTGAAGCCGGCCGCCGTGGCCTGGGCGATCGCCGCGTTCACCAGGGCCAGCTCGAGCAGGGCGCCGACGCCGGTGAGGAAGTAGAAGCGGGAGCCGGAGACCTTGGCGCCGCGCTCGACGTCGATGGCGCCGAGCAGCTGGCCCAGCTCCAGGTGGTCCTTGGGCTCGAAGCCCTCGGCGGCGAAGTCGCGGATGGTGCCGTGCGTCTCCAGCGTGACGAAGTCCTCCTCGCCGCCGACGGGGACGTCGGGGTGGACGAGGTTGCCGAGCCGGAGCAGCAGTTCCTGGGTCTCGGCGTCGGCCGCGTCGCGCTCGGCGTCGGCGGCCTTGACGTCGGCCTTCAGCTGCTCGGCGCGCTTGAGCAGTTCGGCCTTCTCGTCGCCGGTGGCCTTGGGGATGAGCTTGCCGAGCTGCTTCTGCTCGGCGCGCAGCTCGTCGAAGCGGACGCCGGAGGACCTGCGCCGCTCGTCGGCAGACAGGAGAGCGTCGACGAGCGCGACATCCTCTCCACGGGCGCGCTGAGACGCGCGCACACGGTCGGGGTCCTCACGAAGCAGGCGAAGGTCAATCACAGGGCCAAGGCTACCGGTGCGGGGTTGCCGCTCACGAATCACAATTCCGGGGAGTTCTGATTCGCTCCATACGTTCCGCTATGCGGTAATTGCCGACTGTGTCGAGTCCGGTCGAGTCCCGATCAAGGCAACGAGTCCGGTCAAGGGAAAGTGTCTCACTCCCTGGGACGGGGCAGGTCCGAGGTGCCTGGTTGACCGGATTTCCTTGTGGAGAGCGGCACTTGGCGGGCCGGTCGCGCCCCTGTTGTCCACAGGGACTCACGCCTCTCCGAGAGTTATCCACAGGCTGTGCGGAAGATCTGTGGATTTCGGAATCGATCACTCCGGAAGTGTCGAACACGGCGAAGAATTCCCCGGTCAAACCGCTTCGACACCCACTTTCGGTGGAAAACGGTCGCCCTGAAAGATGAACCAAAGGAAACAGGTGGACGAAGGGTGGCCGATGCGTCGGTAGACCCGCCTGTGGGGCGAAGGGGGATTTGTCGACCGACCGACCCTTCGTTGTCGACTTGTCCCCAGGTCGAGAAGAGGACCTGTGGATAACGTCTGTGGATAACGCCGGCCCGGGTGCGGCTGGCTGGAACCGGCCTAGAACCGGCCGTCCTGGCAGCGGGCCACCCAGTCGGCCGCCGCGATGAACTCCTGGTCCGAGGTCCCCGGCAGCGCCGGCCGGGCCTCCTTCGCCGTGATGTCCGCGCGCGGGTAGGAACCGAGGAAACGCACCTGGAGACAGATCCGCTTCAGCCCGGTCAGCGCCTCCGCCATCCGCCGGTCGGTGATGTGCCCCTCGGCGTCGATGCAGAAGCAGTAGTTGCCGATACCGGCGCCGGTCGGCCGGGACTGGAGCAGCATCAGGTTGATCCCGCGGGTGGCGAACTCGCCGAGCAGATCGCGCAGCGCGCCGGGGTGGTCGTCGCGCTGCCACAGCACCACCGAGGTCTTGTCGGCGCCGGTCGGCGCGGCGGGCCGGGCCGGGCGGCCGACCAGCACGAACCGGGTCTGCGCGTTCTCCGCGTCGTGGATCCCGGTCTCCAGGGCGGTGAGGCCGTACCGGGCGGCGGCGAACTCGCCGGCGAAGGCGGCGTCGTAGTGGCCCTCCTGGACCAGCCGGGCGGCGTCCGCGTTGGAGGCGGCGGACTCCCAGGTGGCGTCCGGGAGGTTGGTCCGCAGCCAGTTGCGCACCTGCGGCTGGGCCGCCGGGTGGGCGGAGACCGTCTTGATGTCCGCGAGCGTGGTGCCGGGCCGTACCAGCAGGGCGAAGGTGATGGACAGCAGCACCTCGCGGTAGATCATCAGCGGCTCGCCCGCGACCAGCTCGTCCAGCGTGGTGGTGATACCGCCCTCGACCGAGTTCTCGATCGGCACGAACGCCGCCTCGGCCTCGCCGGCCCGCACCGCGTCCAGCGCGGACTGCACCGACACATACGGGATCAGCTCCCGGGTGGCCGATTCCGGCAGCGTGCGCAGGGCCACCTCGGTGAAGGTGCCCTCGGGACCGAGATACGCATAGCTGGCTGGCATGTCCCTCACCCTAATGGCCGCAGGGAAAAGCGGCGGCCGCGTCTCATAAACGCCACTCGACCGGGTGGTTTGAAAGCGTGATCAGCACAGAATTGCCGCGCCGCGCTTGCGCACCCCGGAGCACCCCGGAGCACCCCGGAGCACCCCGGAGCACCCCAGGGCCGCGGCGCCCGGATCACCCCTCCAGCAGCCGCTGTCCCACGTATTCGCCCTTCGCCGCACCGCCCGGCACCGCGAACAGCCCGCTCGACTCGTGCCGGATGAACTTCGACAGCGCGTCGCCCCGGTCGAGCTTGCGCTGCACCGGGACGAAGCCGCGCAGCGGGTCCGCCTGCCAGCAGACGAAGAGCAGACCGGCGTCCGGGGTGCCGTCCGGGGCGAAGCCGTCGTGGTAGGAGAAGGGGCGCCGCAGCATGGCCGCCCCGCCGTTCTGGTCGGGCCGGGAGATCCGGGCGTGCGCGTTGACCGGGACCGCGTACCCGCCCCGGGCGTCGGTCTTCTCCAGGTCCATCGGGGTCGTCTCGGTGCCCCCGGACAGCGGCGCCCCGTTGTCCTTGCGCCGCCCGATGACCTGCTCCTGTGCGGACAGGGACAGCTTCTCCCAGTCGTCCAGCAGCATCCGGATCCGGCGTACGACGGCGTAGGAGCCGTTCGCCATCCAGGCGGGCTCGCCGTCGGCGGGCACGAAGATCCGCTGGTCGAAGTCGGCCTCGGCCGGCTTGGGGTTGCGGGTGCCGTCGAGCTGGCCCATGAGGTTGCGGGCGGTCATGGGGTGGGAGGTGGCGCCCGGGGTGCGGTTGAAGCCGTTCATCTGCCAGCGGATCCGGGCCGCGTCGCCCGCGTCCTTCTGGACGGCGCGCAGGGCGTGGAAGGCCACCAGGGCGTCGTCCGCGCCGATCTGCACCCACAGGTCGCCGTCGCTGCGCGCCTTGTCGAGCCGGTCGGAGGAGAAGTCGGGCAGCGGGTCCAGGGCGGTGGGCCGCTGCTTCTCCAGTCCGGTGCGGCCGAAGAAGCTGTGGCCGAAGCCGAAGGTGAGGGTCAGCGAGGAGGGGCCGGCGTCCCGGGCCACATCGGTGTCGCCGTGCGGCGCGGCCTCGCCCGCCATCAGCCGCTCGGCCGTCGCCGACCAGCGGCGCAGCAGGGCCGCCGCCTCCTTGCGGCCCGCGCCCGGCACCAGGTCGAAGGCGACCAGATGGCCGCGCGCCTGGAGCCCCTCGGTGATGCCGGGCTGATGTTTCCCGTGAAACATCGCGCGGCCGGTGCCGACGGAGGTCAGCGGGGTGGCCCGGGCGGGCGCGGCGGCGTAGCCCGCGACCCCGCCGGCCGCGCCGAGCACCAGCCCGGTGGCGCCGGCGGTGCCGAGCAGCGTGCGCCGGGAGACGCCCGCGGGAGCGGTCTCCTGCACCGGCGCGTCGGAGGTGCGGGGCTGCGGAATGGACTGGTGCTCTGGCATGGTGTCGTTCAGCCGATCTGCGCGTTCTTGGAGACGGTCACCTGGTCGATGTCGGAGGTGCGCACGGTGACGGCGATCTTCCAGTCGCCCGCCATCGGGATCTGCACCCCCTCCGCCGCCCAGTGGCCGGTGGTGATGTGGTCGGGGGTCACGGGGAGCGGGCCGATCTTCTTCGCGTCGAGGGTGAAGGCGATCTTCACCTCGGGGACGTCGAAGGCCTGTCCGCCCGGCTTCTGGACGTAGACGTGCATCTCGTTGGCGCCCGTGCGCGCGGGGTCGAGATCGACGCTGACGACGCCCTTGCCGCCCGTGCCGCCGGTGTCGAAGGGCATGTCCAGGGTGAGGGCGCCGTTCGACGGCACCGCGGCGGTGCCGGACGACGAGGTGGCGGCCCTGGCCTCCTGCTCGGTGCGGCCCGGCTCGGTCTGGGTCAGTGCGGTGGTGACGGCGAGCAGGACGACGGCGACACCGGCCTCGGCCAGCACCGAGCGGCGCAGTCCGAAGCGGTTCGGATCGGCGTCCCGCAGCCGCTTCTGCCGAGCGGCGTCCATCGCGGCCCGCTGCCGGGCGAGCTGGGCGGCACGCTGCGAGCCGGCGGAGCCGGAGCCGGACTTGGCGGTGCCGGTGCTCCCGCCCTTGGCCGCGACGGGCTTCTTCGCCGCTGCGGGCTCCTTCGCCTGCTCGGCGGCGGCGACGGCGGCACGGGACGCAAGGGCGTCGTCCCCGTCCCGGTCGGCGAGCCGTGCCGTCCACCGTCGGGACACCGCCGCGATGCCGGTCATCAGCGCCACCAGCCCGATCTTGACCAGCAGCAGCTGGCCGTACCGGGTGCCGGTGAACGCCGACCAGGAGCCGAGCTGGCGCCAGGACTGATAGGCGCCGGTGGCGACCAGTGCGAGGACGGAGCCGAAGGCCAGCCGGGAGAAGCGGTGGACGGCGGCGGCCTCGACCGGGGTCTCGGCGGGCGCTCGGTACAGCGCCACCAGCAGGGCGGCGAGCCCGCCCAGCCAGGCGGCGACGGCGAGCAGATGGACGACGTCGACGGGCATGGCGATGCCCGGCTGGAGCCCGGTGGAGGCGTGCTCGGCCATCGCCCAGCTCGCCGCGAGCCCGGCCGCGACGACCAGCCCGCCGACCGCGAGCCCGAAGGTCAGGTCCCGCTTCTCCGCGCCCTCCTCGCGCCGCTGGTAGGCGCCGAAGAGGACGGCGATGAACAGCGCGGCGGCGGCGAGCAGCAGCAGCCGGGAGACCAGCGCGGCACCGGTCTTGGTCTGGAGCACCTGGCCGAGCAGATCGAGGTCGAGGACGTCGGCGAGCTTGCCCGAGGTGGTGTAGGAGCCGCGCAGGAGCAGCAGCCACAGGGTGGCCGCGGTGAGGGTGAGCCAGCCGCCGACGACCAGCCGCTGCACGGGCCGTACGCCCGCGCCGGGCCGCCAGCAGGCGAGGACGAAGGCCGCGCCGCCCGCGAGCACGATGAACCCCGCGTACGAGGCGTACCGGCCGAGGGCGTAGAGCCAGCCGACGGCGCCGCCGCCCGCGGTCGGCCCGGTGCCGGTGACCACGGTCGGCGAGGGCGCCCCGACGGAGAAGGTGTAGGCGCCGCCGACGGGGTGGCTGTCGGCGGAGACGACCTGGTAGGTGACCGTGTAGGTGCCCTTGCCGAGGCCGCTCTTGAGCCGTACGGCGTAGGTCGTGCCGCCGGTCTCGGCGGGGGCGCCGGTCTGCACCGGCCTGCCCCGGGGGTCGAGGACGCGCAGCGAGTCGTCGTTCATCGCCACCTTCTCGGAGAAGGTGAGCGACACCTGGGTGGGGGCCTGCTTGACCACCACCCCCTGGGCGGGGTCGCTGCCGGTCAGCGCGGCGTGCGCGGAGGCCGGTGCGGCGCCCGCCAGCAGGGCGCCGGCGACGGTGAGGAGCAGCAGCACCACTGCCCGCAGACGGGGGGTGATGGTCCGGATCACGGTGGTCCCTCCCTCAGTGGCCGGTCGGTGGGTGGTACGTGGCGGACTTCACCGGCATCTCGACCGTCAGGGGCCCTGATTCGGCGAAGGTCAGCTTTACGGCGACCGTCTGGCCCTGCCTGGGCGCGCGCTTCAGCTTCTCGAACATCAGGTGGTTGCCACCGCTTTTGAACACGAGTTGACCATGGGCGGGTATGGCGAAGGAGGTCTGCTCCGCCATGGCGCCGCCGACGGTGCTGTGCATGGTGACCTGGCCGGCCACCTCGCTGGTGACCGAGGTCAGCCGGTCGTCCGCCCCGCCCTTGTTGGTGATGGTCAGGAACCCGGCGGCCATGTCGGCGGAGACCGGCTGGGGCATGTAGGGCCCGCTCACCGACAGTTCGGCCTTCGCGGAGTCCGAGCCCGAGCAGCCGGTGAGGATCAGGGCACCGGCGAGCGCGGCCGGTGCGAGAACGGCGCGGCGCCTCACGGCTTGGCCCCCTTGACGAGCTTGGGCAGGTCCTTGGTGTAGTCGTCGACGGTGGCGCTCTCGCCGTAGAGGACGTACCCGGCGTCGGTCTTCGGGGAGAAGGCGATGACCTGGGTGCCGTGGACGGAGACGGTCTTGCCGTTCTTGTCCTTGGTGGTCGGCTCCACGGAGATGCCGAGGGAGCGGGCGCCGGCCTGGACGGTGGCGAAGTCACCGGTCAGACCGATGAACTGGGGGTCGATGCCCTTGAGCCACTTGCCCAGCTCGGCGGGGGTGTCGCGGCCGGGGTCGGTGGTGACGAAGACGACCCGGAGGTCGTCCTGCTCGGCCTTGGGCAGCGCCTTCTTGGCGACGGCGATGTTGCTCATCGTGGTGGGGCAGATGTCCGGGCAGTGCGTGTAGCCGAAGTAGACCAGGGTCGGGTGGCCCTTGGTCTCCTTGCGGAGGTCGTACTTATGGCCGTGGGTGTCGGTGAGGACCAGGTCCGGCTTGGTGAACGGCTGGTCGAGGACGGTGGCGGCCTTGCCCGAGCCGGAATCCGCCGAGACGACGGTGACCGGTGACGCGGTGTCGTTCCCGCTGCCGCAGGCGGTCAGGGTCAGGGTGGCGGCGGCGAGCAGGGTGGCGGCCGCGGCGAACGTCTTCTTGCGCATAGAGAAATGTCCCAGATGTGTGAACTCCGGCGCGCACCGGGGTCGTACGACGGGCCCTGCCTGGTCGTACGACGGGCATGACCTGGTCGTGCGACCGGCACGACCAGGCAGGGCGGGCGGGTACGGCCCCGGTGCGCGGTCCGGAAGGGAGGCTAGGCGGAGCGGCGGCGGCCGGCGAGGACGCCGTACGCCACGCCCGCGGCGCCGATGACGATGCCCGCCACGCCGAGCACGCGGGCGGTGGTGTCGGTGTCGTCCGAGGTGGTCGCGGCGGCCACGTTCTCGGTCCGGCCGGCGACGGTCGTGCCGTGGTGGTCGTCGGCCGCGGCGGACAGCTCCAGCACCGGGGCCGGGTTCTCCGGCTCGGCCTGGCCCTGCTGCGGCACCTCGATCCAGCGGACGACCTCCTTGTCGGAGTACGTCTGGACCGCCTTGAACACCAGCTGGTCGGTGTTCTCGGGCAGCGCGCCGAGGGAGAGCGGGAACTTCTGGAAGTAGCCGGGCTGGATGCCCTTGCCGTCGGCGGTCCAGGTGACCTTGGTGACGGCCTCGGCGATCTTCTCGCCGTGCAGGGTCAGCGGCTTGTCCAGCTTGGACTTGGTGACCTGCACGGTCCAGCCGGGCAGCGGCTCGGGCATGGCCGAGGCCAGCGGGTGGTCGGCCGGGAGAGTCACCTCGAGCTTGGTGGTGGAGGCGTTGTCGCGCTCGTTGGGGACCTTGAAGTCCACGACCGCGAAACCGCCCTTGGCCGCGGGCCCCTCGGGCTGCACGGAGACATGGGCGAAGGCCGGGGCGGCGAGCGCGAGGACGGCGGTGCCCGCGACGGCAGCGGCGGCGGTGATACGGGAAGCCTTCATGGCAGGGAGTACTCCACTGGGAGAGGTGCTGAGGAGAGGTACGCGTGCGCGTGCCGCGCGACGGCGGCCTCTCCCCGGCAGCGGGGCGGAGTGCTCGCGTCGCGTCAGGCGGCGAGAAGGAAGGCGGCGGCGGGCGGGCCGCGCCGGATCACCGTGTGCTGGAGCGCGGTGGTGTGCGGGGCGGGCACCGCGTCCTGGTCGGTACGACGTGCGCGCGGGCCGGGCCCGGCGGTGGGCAGCAGACCCGCACACAGGGCGTGCGCCAGCGCGAGCGCCGCGCGCAGGGATCGTACGAGCGCCCCCTCGGCGACTCCGTGCGCCGACAGCTCGATCAGCCGCAGCAGGGCGAGATCGCCCCGGCGCAGCAGCCAGCCCGTGGTGACGGCCGCGAGGAGGTGGCCGAGCAGCATCGGCAGCGAGGGCAGCAGGGAGGCGGAGGCTCCGGCGGCGTCGTACGCGTGCGGCAGGGCGCCGGACGCGGCCGGGGGCCGGGCGGAGCGGTCGATCAGGTGCGCGTTCAGCAGCAGCCGGTAGGCGTGCCCGGGGGTGAGCGCGGTGGGGCTCGATCCGCACACCAGCCGGGCGGCCTGCTCGACCAGTGCGGCGCCGCTCGACGCGGAGCCGCGGGAGCCCGCCACGGCCGACCCCATGGGCATCGAGCCCATGGACATCGCGGTGCCGTGCTGGCCCAGCCCGAACAGCGTGTGCAGCACGGTCTGGCCGAGCGCGAGCAGCGCGGCGATGCCCGGCAGCGAGCGGGCCCGCCCGGCGAGCGGGGCCACCAGCAGCAGCGCGCCGAGGAAGCCCGCCCCGAGCGTCCACAGCGGCACCCGCGCACAGGAGGCCAGGGTGTGCCCGGCCGCGGCCAGCACGACGCAGACCGCGGCGAACACCGCGGCCCGCAGCAACCGGAGGCCGGCTCCGGGGCGCGCTGTGCGGGGGTGGGGGGCAGTCATGGCGGGGTCATCATCCCACTGCCTTCGGCGTCGTCGTACGGCAGGGCACGGCAGCGGTGTCCGACGCGCCCCTCATACACCGGTTCCTCCCCGCGCGCATCGGCCGAATGGGCGGACTCACGTCAACAGCGTGCTTACACCCCCTTACGGACGGCAATACGTATCGGTATGTCGAGCCGCGGCCAGGAGGCTGGAGCATGAGCATCTGGTGGTCACTCCATCTGCGGCGCGAGGCCGCGAGCGTGCCGCTGGCCCGGCGCCTGCTGCTCGGCACCATGGAGACGGCGGGCGTCGACCCGGAGATCTCCTACGACCTGTCCGTCGCCCTCAGCGAGGCCTGCGCGAACGCCGTCGAGCACGGCGGGGGCACCGTGCGGGGCGGCGCCTCGGAGGCGTACCGGGTGACCGCGTACCTCGACGGCGAGAAGTGCCGGATCGAAGTGGCCGATTCCGGTCCCGGTCTCGGGGGTGTGCAGGAGATCCGCCCGGCCCGCACGGACGCCGAGCACGGCCGGGGTCTCGGGCTGATCCGGGAGCTGGCGGACCACGTCCACATCGCCGCGCGACCGGGCCGCCGCGGGACGGTGGTCAGCTTCGACAAGATGCTCAAGTGGACGAAGGACCCGTCCCTGCTGACGGCCTGACACCTGGACCGCGTCGGCCGGCTCAGGCCTCCAGTACCTTCGCCAGCGCCTCCAGCGCCTCCGGGTAGGCCCGCTCGCGCGGGGTGCCGTAGCCGATGACCAGCCCCTGGGGGCGGTCCGGGGCGGGGGTGTGCCAGTGGTCGCCGAGGGCGCCGACGGCCAGGCCCGCCGTCTCCGCGCGGGCCAGCACCTCCGCCTCGTCGGGCACGTCGATCAGCGCGTGCAGCCCGGCCGCGATCCCCCGCACGCCCCGCCGCGCCCCCAGCCGGTCCAGGAGCTGGTCCCGGCGGCGCCGGTAGCGCAGCCGGCACGCGCGCACGTGCCGGTCGTAGGCGTGGCTGTCGATCAGCTCGGCGAGGGCGAGCTGGCCGATGGTCTCGGTGTGCAGGTCGGTGTGGAGCTTGGCGTCGGCGACCGCGTCGACCAGGTGCGGCGGCAGCACCATCCAGCCGAGGCGCAGGGCGGGGCCGAGCGTCTTGGAGGCGGTGCCGAGGTAGACCGTCCGGTTCGGTGCCATGCCCTGGAGCGCGCCGACCGGCTGACGGTCGTAGCGGAACTCGCCGTCGTAGTCGTCCTCCACGATCAGTCCGTCGTGCGCGCGTGCCCAGTCGCCGAGCGCGCGGCGCCGCTCCGGGTGCAGGGTCACCCCGGTCGGGTACTGGTGGGCCGGGGTGACCACCACGGCCCGTGCCTCGCCCAGCTCCTCGGGGCGCACCCCGCGCGCGTCGACCGGCACCGGGTGCACCGGGGAGCCGTTGCGCCGGACGACCTCCCGGTGGAAGGGCAGCCCCGGGTCCTCCATGGCGACGGTGGCGCCGTCCAGCACGCGCGTGAGGAGCGCGAGCCCCTGCACGTATCCGGAGGTGATGACGATCCGCTCGGGGGGCGCGATGACCCCGCGCGCCCGGCCCAGATAGCCGGACAGGGCGGTGCGCAGTTCGACCCGGCCGCGCGGGTCGCCGTAGTCGTACGCCAGTGAGGGCGCCGTCGCGATCGCGCGGCGCAGGGCGCGCAGCCAGGCCGCGGCCGGGAACGCGCCGACGTCCGGGCTGCCGGGGCGCAGGTCGAAACGGGGGGCGTGGCTGCGGGTCGCCGTGCCGGGTGTCACCGACTCCACGGTCGGCAGCTCGGCGACCCGGGTGCCGGAGCCCTGCCGCGCCGTCAGATAGCCCTCCGCGACGAGCTGGTCGTACGCCGCCTTCGCGGTGCCGCGCGAGACCCCGAGGTCGGTGGCGAGCCGCCGGGTGGCCGGCAGCCGGGTGCCGGGGGCGAGCCGGCCGTCCCGTACGGCGTCCCTGAGTGCCCGCTCCAGCCCGGCTCTGCGGCCGTCCGCGGCGTCGGGTTCGAGATGCAGGTCCACACCGACGCTCGACCAGAAGTCGTCCATGAAAGCCTCCCCCTAGGCATGTCAATGGCCGGGCACCTTCCCGGTACCCGGCCATTGAATCTCAGATCAGCCCTTCAGCGACGCCATCCATGCCTCGACCTCGTCGGAGCGGCGCGGCAGACCGGCCGAAAGGTTTCGGTTGCCGTCCTCGGTGACGAGGATGTCGTCCTCGATCCGGACGCCGATGCCCCGGTACTCCTCGGGGACGGTCAGGTCGTCGGCCTGGAAGTACAGACCCGGCTCGACGGTGAGGACCATGCCCGGCTCCAGCGTGCCCTCGACGTACGTCTCGGTCCGCGCGGCCGCGCAGTCGTGGACGTCCATGCCGAGCATGTGGCCGGTGCCGTGCAGGGTCCAGCGGCGCTGGAGGCCCAGCTCCAGGACGCGCTCCACCGGGCCCTCGACCAGGCCCCACTCGACCAGCTTCTCGGTGAGCACCCGCTGGGCGGCGTCGTGGAAGTCGCGGAACTTGGCGCCCGGCTGCACGGCCGCGATACCGGCCTCCTGGGCCTCGTACACGGCGTCGTAGATCTTCTTCTGGATCTCGCTGTACGTGCCGTCGACCGGCAGCGTGCGCGTGACGTCGGCGGTGTAGAGGGTGTGCGTCTCCACGCCCGCGTCCAGCAGCAGCAGGTCGCCGGAGCGGACCGGGCCGTCGTTGCGGACCCAGTGCAGGGTGCAGGCGTGCGGGCCGGCGGCGCAGATGGAGCCGTAACCGACGTCGTTGCCCTCCACGCGCGCGCGGAGGAAGAAGGTGCCCTCGATGTAGCGCTCGCTGGTCGCCTCGGCCTTGTCCAGGACCTTCACGACGTCCTCGAAGCCGCGGACCGTCGAGTCGACGGCCTTCTGGAGCTCGCCGATCTCGAACTCGTCCTTGACCAGCCGCATCTCGGAGAGGAAGACGCGCAGCTCCTCGTCGCGCTCGGCGGTGACCTTGTCGGTCAGGGCGGCCTCGATGCCGGCGTCGTGGCCGCGCACCACGCGGACCGGGCCGGTGGCCTCGCGCAGCGCGCCGGCCAGCTCGCGCACATCGGCGGCGGGGATGCCGTAGAGCGCCTCGGACTCGGTGAGGGAGTGGCGGCGGCCGACCCACAGCTCGCCCTGGCCGGACAGCCAGAACTCGCCGTTCTCGCGGTCGGAGCGGGGCAGCAGGTAGATCGTCTCCTGGTGGCCCTCGTCCTTCGGCTCCAGCACCAGGACGCCGTCCTCGGTCTGGTTGCCGGTGAGGTACGCGTACTCGACCGAGGCGCGGAAGGGGTACTCCGTGTCGTTCGAGCGGGTCTTCAGGTTGCCCGCCGGGATCACCAGGCGCTCGCCCGGGAAGCGGGCGGAGAGTGCGGCGCGGCGGCGCGCGGTCTCGGCGGCCTGCGGGATCGGCTCCAGGTCACGCAGCTCGGTGTCGGCCCAGCCGGACTTCATGTTCTCGGCCAGCTCGTCGGAGACGCCCGGGTACAGGCCGTTCTTCCGCTGCTTGATGGGCTCCTCGGACTCGGTCTCGGGGCCCTCCGCGGTAGCGGAGTCGGGCACAGCCGGGTTGAGCTCGTCGGACACGTGATCCTCCTCGATACGCCTGATGATCTCCCCCGGGCCCGCGACGCTCCTGCTTGTGGCCGAGCGGGGACCCCCATCATCGTACGGTCGTATCCGTGGCGGGACAGGGTCGGATGACCTGTTATGCCCGGTCATCGCAGGTGGGCTCAGTCGAAGCGGGCCGCCAGCAGGACCACGTCCTCCTCGCTCTCGGCCGCGTCCAGGCCGTCCGGCAGGACGGTGCGCAGGACGTGGTCGGCGACCGCGGCCGGATCGTGGCGGGCCGCGCGCGGCACGCTCGCGGCGGCGGCGTGCAGCCGGGTGAAGGCGCGGTCCACGGGGTCACCGGTACGGTGCAGCAGCCCGTCGGTGTAGAACAGCACCGTCTCGCCGGGCTGGGCCTCGATCTCCACGCTGGGCGCCTCCCAGCAGGCCAGCATGCCGAGCGGCGCGGAGACGGAGGTCTCGGCGAACTCGGTGCGCCGCTCGCCGATCAGCAGCGGCGGGCTGTGCCCGGCACCGGCCAGGGTGATCCTGCGCAGGGCGGGCTCGCAGTAGGCGAACAGGGCGGTGGCCGACCGGGCGGGCTCGGTCAGCCGCAGCAGCAGCTCCAGGTCGGACAGGACGGCGACCGGGTCCTCGCCCTCCATCACGGCGTACGCGCGCAGGCTGGCGCGCAGCCGGCCCATGGCGGCCACGGCGCTCGGCCCGGAGCCGGTGACCGAGCCGACGGCCAGGCCGAGGGCGGCGTCGGGCAGCGGCAGCGCGTCGTACCAGTCGCCGCCGCCGCGCGGGCCGGTACGGTGCCGGGCGGCGAGCTGGACGCCGGCCACCCGGGGCAGCCGGGAGGGCAGCAGTTCCTCGGTGAGGGTCGCCACGCGCGCGCGTGCGCGTTCCACCTCCACCAGGCGGGCCAGGTGCTCCGCCGCGTGGCGCAGGTAGAGGCGGGCCAGGTGGCGCCGGCGCTCGTGCGGTTCGGCGGGTTCGTCGTAGAGCCAGACGGCGGCGCCGAGGCGGCCGGCACAGTCGCCGGCGAGGGGCAGGGCGTAGCTGGCGGCGTAGCCGAGGCGGGCGGCGACCTCGCGGTGGCGCGGGTCGAGGCCGTCCTCGGCGAACAGGTCGGCGTGGACCGTCTCGCCGGCGGCGGTGGTGTCGTACGGCAGGGCGCCGTGCGGAACGGTCTCGATGTGGCCGAGGTCGGCGCGGCCGAGGCCGAGGCCGAGGGTGGTGCGGGGGCCGAGTCCGTCGCCCGGTTCCAGGACGACCAGGCCGCGGCGGGCGCCGACGAGGGCGGCTCCGGCGCGCAGCAGTTCGTGGAGGGCGGGGTCGAGCGCGTGGGTGCGGGAGAGGCGCTCGGTGAGTTCGTGCAGGGTCGTGAGGTCCGAGACCCAGCCGGCCAGCCGGTCCTGGAGGAGGGTGCCGGGAGCGGGGGTGTTCGGGGCGGGGACCGCGGGTCCGCCCGGGACGGGGGTGGTCCCCGAGGTGTGAGAGGTCGGCGCGACAGTCTGTGCGGGTGGGGGAAGAGTGGGATCGATTCCGGCCACTTTCGGAGGGTGCGGGGCGTTCATGGCGTCCGGCTCTCAGACCGGTGCGTATTGCTGAAAAGCATCGCAAACCCCCATGTCATTCTGCGCCGCTAGCAGTGTCTCCACATGTACACGCACTCGTGAGGGGATGTCCAGCATTGTCCTGCGAGGATTCCTGGTGTCCGTGAGCCGGGTGGGGTTTTGGCAGCGCTTTTCCCGAACCCCTTGCCTTACTGGCAAGTTGGCTAAAAACTGCCTTAGGTATCGCCTGATTGCGGTCGACTGGGCTCGCTCCACGGAGCGTCACAGCGGTCGTGATGGGTACGTACTCGGAGAAGGCCAGGGGTGGTTGGGGGCCACCCGGAACCTGGCGACGGACCCGGGCGTCATAGCCACCGACGGCCGAGCCCCATCCTCCCGTGGCGGAGGCGGAGAGAACCACGCGCGACGGCAAAACGCCAGACTTCGCCACCCCCAGGCCGCACCCGCTCTGCTGATGGACGCACCATGGACCCCATGGGCCCCGCCACGGACGCGGACGCGGCCCGTGCTCGACCCCTTGGGGTTCCCCCTGCCGGACGCGGGGGCGTGATGCGCCAACAGGTACGCACAGTGAAGTGATCGACACATGTTGTGATGTGGACCACGGTGTTGCCAGCGGTGCAACGGAAAGGACGAGCGCTCATGCGCGAGATCCCCGGAAGGCGACGCAGGCTCCTGTCCAGGCGGAACAGGCGGAACGACGGGAGCACCGAGCTGATCGGCGCGGCCCTGACCTTCGCGACCGGGTGGCAGTGGCCCGTACTCCCGGGCGTGGGCCCGGACCCCGAGGGGCGCGGCCGGTGCGGCTGCCCCGACCCCGAGTGCACGGTTCCCGGTGCGCACCCCTTCGACCCGGGTCTGCTCGCGGCCACCACGGACGAGCGCATGGTGCGCTGGTGGTGGACCAACCGGCCCGCCGCGCCGATCGTCCTGGCCACCGGCGGCAAGGCGCCCTGCGCGGTGAGCCTGCCGGCGCTCGCCGCCGCCCGCGCCCTGACCCAGCTCGACCGCCGGGGCATGCGCCTCGGCCCGGTGGTGGCCTCGCCGACCCGCTGGGCGCTGCTGGTCAAGCCGTACTCCCTGGAGCAGCTGGGCGAGCTGCTGTACGCCAAGGACTTCGTCCCCGGCTCGCTGCGCTTCCACGGCGAGGGCGGCTATCTCGCCCTGCCGCCGTCCGAGACCGGCCAGGGCGCCGTCCGCTGGGAGCGGGCCCCGCTGCCGGGTTCGGCCGCGCCCTGGGTGCCGGATGTGGAGGCCGTGGTGGACGCCGTGGTCGACGCCCTCACTCGTACGGGTGTGAGCGCGCCCGAGTTGTAGGAGTGTCCGGCGCGCGGGGGACGGCCGGGACCCGCCTGCTCTGTATCGTCCGCTCATGCTGCATCGCTCCGGGGGCCGCCCCGCACACTCCCCGGACCCCCGAAGGATCCGGCTGCTCGCCCTGGTGGGCGTGTCGCTGGCCGCGGTCGTGCTGCCGCTGGCCGTGGCGTCCGCCGGGCAGGTGGGCGACGCGGGGCCGTCAGCCGTACGGACGTCTCCGCGGCCCGCGCCGAGCGGCGCGGGCGGACGGCAGGCGGGCCCCGAGGGGGACGCCAAGCGCTCCTCGGCCGGTGCCCGTGCTCCCCGGCTGCTCGGCCTCGGCCTGGCCACCGCCGCGCGCTGCGGTCCGGAACTCAGCTCGCCCGAGGGTGTCGAGGCGCAGACCTGTGTGCTGACCCAGGGCAGCGACACCTGGGCGCGCACCTACTACCGCAACGCCACCGGGGCGGCGCTGGACTCCGTGCTGAGCCTGATGGGGCCGGGCGGCCGCAGCATCGAGACGCGCTGTGCCATGGGCGCCGACGACGAGCCCGCCACCTGCGAGACGCCCCGCGAACCCAGCAGGGGCGCGCCCGACGCGTATACGGCCGTCACGGAGTTCGCCGAGCCGGGGGCCGACGGCGAGCTGCTGCTGCGCTCGGGCAGCAACGCGGCGGTCGGGGACGGCAACACGGAAGGGCCCGGCGGGAGTTGACATCCGGGGGCCGGACGGCCGGCGGACGCGGGCATGGAAAGGCCCGGTTGCTGGCGACGGGGGATGCACCAGCAACCGGGCTACTGGAACGGTAACAAGAGATCGCCCGTTCGCAAATTCCTGCCGGGGCATTCGGCCATCGAATTCGCCCTCAAGGAGGGGAGTTGTGACAGGAGTCACCCGTTCCGCCGCCCGGGGCCGGGGCTGACCGACCGGTCAGCCGCGACCCCGCCGCGTGGCCCGTCAGCTGAGCGTGACCTGCCGGTTGGTCAGTCCGCCGCGCGCCCGGCGCTCGTCCGCGGTGAGCGGTTCCGTCACCGCGAGGGCGGCGGCGAGCCGCTCGGCGAACTCGGCGGCCGGCTTCTCCACATCGTCGGCACCGACCCCGCTCGGCAGGTCCCACACCGGCACGGTGAGGCCGTGAGCACGGAAGGAGCCCACGAGCCGGGTCCCCTCGCCGAGGCCGGAGCGGCCCGCCGCGTGCAGCCGCGCGAGAGCGTCCAGAAGCTGCTCCTCCGGGTGCGGCATGACCCAGCGCAGGTGGTTCTTCTCCGGGGTCTCGCACCAGTAGGCGGCGTCCACGCCGGACAGCTTCGCCGTCGGGATGGCGGCGGAGTTGGCACGCTCCAGCGAGGCGGCCACCTCCGGGGCGGCGTTCTCCGCGTCCGGCACCCAGAACTCGAAGCCGCTGTGCACGACCGGCTCCAACGGGGCCTCGAGGTCCAGCAGGTCCTGGAGCCGTGGACCGTCGGCCGGGGCGCGGCGGCCCTGCACCGGGGTGCCGGGCTGCGCCACGAGCGCCCGCTGGAGGGTGTCGGCGAGGTCGCGGCTGATGTCGCCGGACGCCGTGTCGTTCTGGAGGCCGATCAGGACCGAGCCGTCGTCGCGGCGCAGCGCGGGCCAGGCCATCGGCAGCACCGTGGCGAGCGTGACCGACGGGACGTCCTCGGGCAGGCCCTCCTTGAGGGTCAGTCCGGCCGTCGCCGCCGGGACCAGCTCGCGCAGCGCGACCCAGTCGCACTCGCCCGGCAGTCCCTCGAACGGGCGGTGCACCAGCTCGGTCGCGGCCTGGGCCGCCGCCCGGCCGTGGCACGCCTTGTAGCGCCGGCCGCTGCCGCACGGGCAGGGCTCGCGGGCACCGACGACCGGGATCTCACCGTCCGTGAGCTGCGGACGCTGGGCCTTCGTCTGGGGTCGCTTCTTGGCCATCGTGGGTGTCTCCCGGTTACGGCTCAACTCGTACGGGCGCGAGCCTAGCCGCTGCGGCCATGACCGACGGGAACCTGTGGACAACCCACGGGCGTTCGAGGCCGGTGGTGTGAACTTGTGGACGGCGCGGACGGCTCCGGCGCCGTGCCGTAGCGGTCTGCGGCACCGGTCTTCTGTGGCGGTCTGCCGTAGTGGTCAGTCGAGGTCGTCGAAAGCCGCGGCGAAGTCCAGTCCGGTCAGATCCGGCAATGTGTGTTCGGCCAGGTCCGGCAGCGCGGGCGCGGTGACGCGCGTAGCGAAACCGTCACGGCGGCACCGGGCGTCGGGATCGTGGACGTCCGCGTGGACCACCACCCAGACCGTCACCTCGCCCTGGATGTCGTCGCGTACACCCCAGTCGTCGGCGAGGGCCGTGATGATGTTCAGTCCGCGGCCGCCGTGCGCGGTCACCGAAGGGGTGGCCGGCGCCGGGCGGGTCGGGCCGCCGCCGTCCGTGACCTCCACGATGAGCCGGCCCCGGGCGTCCACCCGCCAGGCGGCGAGGACCGCGCCGTCCCCGGCCGGTGCGTCGTTCAGCGGGCGCCCGTGTTTGCAGGCATTGCTGAGCAGTTCCGAAAGGATCAGTACGGCATCGTCGATGACCGATTCCGCCACGCCGCCGTTGCGCAGCTGCGCGCGCATCCGATGCCGCGCCTTCCCCACGCCCGCAGGGCCATGGGGTACGGCCATGCTCGACGACGTGGGCACCTCCTGTGCGACCACCAACGCCACCCCCGAGACCTCCTTTGCCCCACGCCACGGTGTGGATGCCCCATTGGCCTGTACCGGAAACCGGCCAATCCTCTTCCGGTGACGCATTCGAAACGGCCGTACACGGAGCGAACGCGCCGGAGCACTCCCTGTGACAGGAACTCTGTTTCTGGTCTCGTCTGACGGGATTTCAGTGGCTGGATTTCGACGGCTATGGCCGAGACCGGAGAATTCAGGACACGCACAGCCGGGTCAAGGGGCGTGCACAGCTCTTTACCGGTCTCTTTACGTCACACCCCGCCGCGCGGGGTGCGCGGTCAGCGGCCCAGCCGGTCCAGCACCGCGCGCGGGCGGTTGGTGATGATGGCGTCGATGCCCAGCTCGACGCAGAGGTCGACGTCCTCGGGCTCGTTCACGGTCCAGACGTGTACCTGGTGGCCGTTGCGCTTCAGCCGCTCCACATAGGCGGGGTACTTGCGCACGATGCGGATCGAGGGGCCGGCGATCCGTACGCCCGCCGGAAGGCGTCCGTCGCGCAGTCGCGGCGAGAGGAACTGCACCAGATAGACCGTCGGGAGGGTCGGCGCGGCGGCACGCACGCGATGCAGCGAGCGCGCCGAGAAGCTCATGATCCGCACCGGGGACTCGGCGGCGCTGGCCGGCGCGTCCAGGCCGAACCGCTTCAGCAGCGTCAGCAGCCGCTCCTCCACCTGGCCCGCCCAGCGGGTGGGGTGCTTGGTCTCGATCGCCAGCTCCACCCGGCGCCCGGCATCGGAGACCAGCTCCAGCAGCCGCTCCAGGGTGAGGACGGAGGTCTCGGCCGGGTCCTCCGGCGGATGCTCCCAGTCGGGCTCCTCGTCCCGGCCGCGCCAGGCCTCCCGGGTCTTCCAGGAGCCGAAGTCCAGGGCGGCGAGATCGGCCAGCTCCAGCGCCGAGACGGCGCCGCGGCCGTTGGAGGTGCGGTTCACCCGCCGGTCGTGCACACAGACCAGATGGCCGTCCGCGGTCAGCCGGACGTCGCACTCGAGGGCGTCGGCGCCGTCCTCGATCGCCTTCTTGTAGGCGGCCAGGGTGTGTTCGGGGGCGTCCTCCGAGGCCCCGCGGTGGGCGACGACCTGGGGGGAGCGCTGTGGTGCTTCGGTCACCGCGTCATGGTGCCACCGTCGCCGGGTACGTGTGGCGGCGAGGACGCGACCGTGGGGCGAACGGGGATGTACGCCCTGCCGTTTTATGTAACTTTTGCGGTAAAGATCCCATATAAAGAGAGGTCCCGGACCCACAGGCACCGCTTATGGTGCTCTGACGGCCCGTGGGAAAAGCTGACTGCATACAAGAAGACAGACCATGCGCAGCCGCATCCGAGTGTGACCGAGCGCGACCGAGGAAAACAGCCGTGGATCGAGGAGAAGAGCTGTGAGCACCGAGAACGAGGGCAACGAGGTACCCGCGGCCCCGTCCGCACCTCCCGTGCCGGTGGCCTCTCCCCACACCTCCCCGCAGGGCGCCGCGCCATCCGCCCCGGAGGCCCCCGCCCCCGGCGGCCCCGAGGGGAACGCGCCGACGGCGCCGCTTCCGCCGGTGCCGGCCGAGGCACCCACCGCGCCGCCCCAGCCGAGCGCGCCGCCGGCCGCCGCCGCGGAGTCCGCCGCGCAGCAGACGCGGGCGCAGGCCCCGATGCCGACCGCCGAGGCGCCTTCCGGGCCGTCCGGCGCCCCGCATGCCTCCGGACCGGCCCCCGACGGCTCCTGGCCGCCGCCCGCCCCGCCCGCCGGTCCGGGCTACAGCGGTGCCGCAGGCTTCGGCAGCGGCGGGTACGGCGGCGGTGAGGGCGGCGCCGGCGGCATGGGTCCCGGTGGGACGGGTCCGGGTGGCATGGGTCCCGGTGGCGCCGGTCCCGGCGGCTGGGGCGCGACGTACGAGCCGCCCGCCCCCAAGCCGCGCAGCGGCCGTGGCGGACTGGTCGCCGCGGTGCTGGTGGCCGCGCTGGTCGCCGGCGGGCTGGGCGGCGGTATCGGCTACACCCTGGCCCGGAACCACGACGACCACGGCTCCACCACCATCTCCTCCTCCGACAGCAGCGCCACCCAGGTCAAGCGGGCCCCCGGCACCGTCGCCAACGTGGCCGCCCGGGCCCTGCCCAGCACGGTCACCATCGAGGCCGAGGGCAGCAACGGCGAGGGCGGCACCGGCACGGGCTTCGTCTTCGACACCCAGGGCCACATCGTCACCAACAACCACGTGGTGGCGGACGCGCTCAACGGCGGCAAGCTGACCGCGACCTTCCCGAACGGCAGGAAGTACGACGCCGAGGTCGTCGGGCACGCCCAGGGGTACGACGTGGCGGTCGTCAAGCTCAAGAACCCCCCGTCCGACCTCAAGCCGCTGGCCCTCGGCGACTCCGACAAGGTGGCGGTCGGCGACGAGACCATCGCGATCGGCGCCCCCTTCGGCCTGTCCAACACGGTGACGACGGGCATCATCAGCGCCAAGAACCGCCCGGTGGCCTCCAGCGACGGCAGCGCCACGAGCAAGGCCTCCTACATGAGCGCGCTCCAGACGGACGCGTCCATCAACCCCGGCAACTCCGGCGGGCCCCTGCTGGACGCCTCGGGCGCGGTGATCGGCATCAACTCCGCGATCCAGTCCACGAGCGGCGGCGGCCTCGGCGGCTCGGGCCAGTCCGGCTCGATCGGCCTGGGCTTCGCCATCCCGATCAACCAGGCCAAGTACGTCGCCCAGCAGCTGATCAAGACCGGTGTGCCGGTGTACGCCAAGATCGGCGCCTCCGTCTCCCTGGAGGATTCGACCGACGGCGCGAAGATCACCGACCAGGGCACCTCCGGTTCCGCCGCGGTGGAGCCGGGCGGCCCGGCGGCCCAGGCCGGCCTGAAGCCCGGCGACGTGATCACCAAGCTGGACGACTCGGTGATCGACAGCGGCCCGACCCTGATCGGCGAGATCTGGACCCACAAGCCCGGCGACAGGGTCACGATCACCTACAAGCGGGGCGGCCAGGAGCACACGGCGGTGGTGACGCTGGGCTCCCGCAAGGGCGACAACTGACGCTCGCACAGCCCGGCCTCGCCCGCCGCCGCCCGCGCGGGGCCGGTACGCTATACCCGCTCCGCCCCGGTGGGCGGCGCGGGGAGGCGTGCCCGAGCGGCCGAAGGGAACGGTCTTGAAAACCGTCGTGGCAGCGATGTCACCGTGGGTTCAAATCCCACCGCCTCCGCAGAGGTCGTAGAAGCGCAGTTCACAAGGGGTGTCCCTCGATGAGGGGCGCCCCTTCTGCATGGGGTCCGTCTCACCTTGATCCGGCCCTGTCGCCTTGTGGATCAGTGTGTGTGGACCAGGCGTGGACCAGATCGGGCACTCTTCTGTTCCTCGGTCAAGGCGGCCCGCCTTCGGCGGGCCGCGGGGGGGGGGGGGGGGCGCGCCGGCCCCCGCGCCCCCCGACCCCCCCCCCCCCCCCCCCCCCCCCCCCCCCGCCCCGCGCCCCCCCGCCCCGCGGAGCCGCGCCCGCCGCCCGCCCCCCCCCCCGCGCGCCCCCCCGCGCCCCCCCCCCGCCCCCCGCCCCCCGGCGGCGGGCCCCCCCCCCCCCCCCCGCCGCTCCTGTCTCCGCCCCGCTCCGGCGGCCCCCACCCGCTCAGCGCGCAGCATCGCCGAAGCGGTCGACCGGACCAGAAAGCACCCCGAGCGCTCCGAGCACCAGGACCAGGGCGACGCACTCCCAGCTGGGCCATGCCTCCCAAGTGCTCGCCACTTCAAAGCCGTATGGGCCGCCAAGCCGTAGTCCAGGACGTGTTGCTCCGCCGTGTCGGCAGCGGCCAGGCAGGGTCGTGGCGCGGCCCGTGACGCATGGACGAAGCGTGGCTGAGGTCGGCACGGGGTTGCTGGAAACACACGTGACGGGTGCTCGATCGGCGCACCCGCCGTCGTGGCTGACTTTCCCGGGCTCAGGTCAGGACCCCTCTCAAATCGACAACAAGAAGCCGGGGTTGCACCCGAGTTCGAGCACGCCAACCACCCCGGTACCATCGGCACCGGGGTCCTGATCAGGGCTTCCGCGACCGGATCACCCGGAATGCTGTCCAGGCTGAGGGGTGGTCCGGTCTTTCTTGTTACTGGTCCTCGCTGTGAGATGCGCCGTCGGGCAGCGTCGGCACTGCCGGGTTCAGCTCAGAGCCTTGCCGACCTCGTAGATCGTTGGCCTGTCCTCGGGAGCGTGGCTGAGCATGGCCTCGATCAGCTCGCCCAGTTCCCCCGGCATCCGGACGGATCGACGCTTGCCGGCTGCTACGGCCCTTCGCTGGACGGGGCGCGGTGCGTCGTCCGGGTACTCGACTGCCCGCCAGCCCGTGGCTGAGAGGAGCAGTGAGGCACCGAGCGCGTAGACATCCGCTTCCTGCGTGGGCTCAGCCTCTCCGGTCGCCAGCACGCTACGCGCGATCTCCGGCGCTTCGTAGTGGACCAGGCAGCCGCGGAACGGGAAGTCGTGACCCTCGGGAACATGCCGGCCGTGCGCGAGCGCCAGGTCGATGAGGTGGGTCCGCTCCGGCCCGATGATGAAGTGCGCGGGCTGCACGTCGCCGTGCGCCCAGCCCTGGGAGTGCAGTTCGGCCAACGCTTCCACGCAGCCGAGAGCCACACCGGTGTGCGGCAGGATGCGCGAGTCGGGCTTTCGGCAGGGCTCCCACAGCTGGTACAGGTCCGGCCCCTCGCGCCACGGCTGGAAGTTCCAGGTACCGCCTTCCCACTCGCCGTACGCGAAGTCATGGAAGCCGAGCCGGTGCAGTACGGCGCCTTCGCGCGCGGGGGCGAGCGCAGTCCATGGCTGCGCCGGCCACTCGGCCGTCGCCTTGATGGGATAGCCGACCTTCACGGCGTAGTGGCCCCGATGACTCTCGACCTCCCAGACCATGGAACCCCGGCGGTTGAGAACCAGGCGCTGAGCCGTGGGCATGAGGGCATCGAGCACGACGATCGGCAGTTCAGGGGGTGTCCCGAACAACGTCTGTTCTCCTTCCGGGCGACGCGGCCGACCCCGTAGGGAGGCCAGCCGCGCCGCTGCTGTCGTCGCTATGCCTGACCGTACGGTCGGCCGCAGTCCGCGTCGCACTGCGCGAGGTTCGCGCCGTCCACGGTCCAGAGGTCGTCGAAGACCATGAACCCGGCCGCCTTCATCGCGTGCGCGGACGCGGCGACCGCCTTCGGGTCACGGGGACCGCCGCCCGGCTTGGGGTTGTGGTGGAGGAAGCGGCCGGCGAACCGCTCGCACAGGTCGGCGTAGTCCTTGGTGTGGAGGATGAGGGCGTGGAGACCGAGGTCCACGTCCTCCGAGGGGACCATGGGAACGGTCGCCGTCGCTGCGGTGACCAGGAAGGCCACCGCCTGGTCCGCGATCCGCTCGGCGCGCTCGCGCGGCTGTCCGTTGTGGACGACCACGAAGTGCGCCAGGCTGTCGAACAGTTCCTCACCAGCCAGGGAGCGACCGGTCCTCTGGTCATTGGCCGTTGCTGTCATGCGAGTACTCCTTGAGTGTCGCTGTGCTCTGGCACGTGCACCCGCATCGGTTGCCGAGGTGTCGACCCCGGACCACCGCGGGGCTTGGAAGGCCGCCTCCGAACGGAGGGAGTGGCATCCCGCTCGGGGGCGGCCGGTCTACTGGCTGGTACCGAGGGCAATACCGATCACCAGGCCACAGGACCCGCTGATCATGATGATGAAGAGGACTCCCGCGTACCGGCCGATGGCGCGCATCACAGGCCGTCCCGGCTGTTGCCGTTCTTGATGGCGAGGCGGGCGCTCAGTTCCTCCCGCGCCGTCGGCGCCACCACATCGCTCGGCAGGGCATCCCACTCGGTGCCGCCGCCGATGGGCCTTATCTGCACCCGGGCGCCGACCTCGTCCATGACGACGCCAATCCGTCCACTGGCGGTGTCCTTCGCCAGTTCGCCGATGCCTGGTCTGGTCTGCTGGTTGCTCGCCATGGGCACGAGCATCCTGCCGCTCGTCAGGACACCGGAACCTCCGACAAACCCCACTTTGGGACGTCCCGCGTCGGGTAGAACGTCCCTAGTGCCGTCCCCGGGTGTTGGGAGAGATTGGGATGCCGAACGAGAGGCTACGTGCTGCCATGGCGGCCGGCGGTTGGACGTACACCGCCCTCGCGGACAAGGTCGAAGTCGATCCCAAGTCCGTCGAACGATGGGTGAATCTGGGCCGTACGCCGCGCCGCGCCACGGCCATGCTGGCAGCGGAAACGCTAGGAGAAGATGTGCACGCTCTTTGGCCTGCCCTTCGGCAGGCGCGTCCTGCCCGCGCCGTCAGTCCGGAACTTGTGGCGCTCTACGACCAGCGGGCCGACATCCCCGTGTCCGCATTCGTGGACATGCTGACGCAGGCCCGCGAGCACATCGACGTCTTGGTGTATGCCGCAGTCTTCCTGCACGAGGCGTACCCGCGTCTCAATGACCTGTTGCGAGAGCGAGCTGCCGACGGGTGCGCAGTCCGCATCGCGGTCGGCGACCCCGACAGTACGAATGTTCAGCAGCGCGGCAAGGAAGAGAAGTTCGGACACGGAATCGAGTCCCGTTGCCGACTCGCGCTCATGCACTATCGCCCTCTTGCCGGGGTACCGGGCATCGAGGTGCGGACCCATGCCACCACGCTCTACAACTCGATCTACCGTGCGGATGACCAGGCGCTGGTCAATGCCCATGTGTGGGGTGTGAACGCCTACGGTGCTCCCGTGTGGCACCTTCGGCGCAACGGAGCCGGCGGCATGTTCGACACCTACGCCCACAGCTTCGACGCTGTGTGGGAGACCGCGACGCCGGTAAGCGAAGAAGGGTGACCATGGCACGGACCGAGTACTACGACGACCCCGAGGCACCGCAGCCGAACAGCATGGTGGTCGCCGCGTCCGCCGTGGTCACCGACGACGAGGGGCGCGTGCTCCTTCAGCGGCGCCGGGACAACGATCTCTGGGCGCTCCCCGGTGGCGGCATGGAGATGACCGACTCACTGCCGGGGACGGCCGTCCGCGAGGTGAAGGAGGAGACGGGCCTGGACGTGGAGATCACCGGGCTCGTGGGCACCTACACCGACCCTCGCCACATCATCGCCTACTCGGACGGCGAGGTGCGCAGACAGTTCAACGTCTGCTTCACCGCCCGCGTGGTCGGCGGCCGGCTCGCGATCTCGGACGAGTCCACGGAACTGCGGTTCGTCCAGCCGGAGGAAATTGATCAACTGCCGATGCACCATACGCAGCGGCTCCGGATCCGTCACTTCGTGGAGCACCGGGAGCAGCCCTACCTCGGCTGATCTTCCAGCTTGCTGCCCCTGCTTCAGATCGGCTTTGCGTAGGCGCTCCCAGCCATTGGCTCTGGTCCAAATCAGGCGGGCGATGGGCTGTTCGCACAGTGAGCTGTTGACAGCAACGGACCATGACCTCAACTTCTTGGTTTCACAACACATCGCCTCGCCCAACTTCCTTATTCAATTATTTCAGCCTCAACGGCTGGGGGCTTTAGCACTCCAATTGCGATCACGGACTGCCGGGCGTAAGAAGGATGCGAGGGGATAGACCGGACTCAGCCAGCCTCGCGGTCGGTTGAGGCAACTAGCTGCGCTTCACGTCGAGTGATGTGCCGACGCTTTATGTAGCGTAACTCACATAGATATCAAAAACATGCGGGCAAGGGGTGTATTCACGTGCCTGCATCTGGCCCCTGGCAATGGCTCCTTGTTGGCACGCTCCTCGTTCTCGGAATGCTCTTTGCTGCGGACGCTTGGAGGCTGGCAGTCCATCAGACAGAAAAGGGCTCAAAGATCGGGGTTCTATCTGCTATTGGTGGAGGTCTTATCACGGGCTTGTCGGTGGGACTTGCAACGCTCATGTTGCAGGCTTCGTTCGATGCCTCGACGAGGTACGCGACATGGAGAGCAGATGTTGAGGCCGCCGAAAGCATCCCGGGATTTTCACCGGGTAATCGCGACATTCGAGGAATCAACTTTAGTGGGAAGTCCCTGTTTGACGCCGACTTCACCAATGCGGACCTTCGCGGCTCCCAATTGAGGGACACTAAGCTCTACGGCGCGCTGTTCGACAGGGCGCATATGGGCGGAGCCAACCTGGTAGGAGCAGACATGGAGGCGTCGAGTTTCGACCACACCGATTTGAGGGGAGCGCTACTGCAGAGCGCTAATCTAACTCACGCGAAGATGGTCGAAACTCCGCAAGAACTCGCCGGAGCGCAGGTGAATGCCCGCACATGCTGGCCCAAAGGAATTTCGCTACAAATGCTCAAAGAAGTAAAAGTGCGAAATTTCACAAACAAAGAAGGTGTTGTGATTACTGCCCAGCAGGATAAAAGGGAGGACGGGATCGCAGGCGGGGAGGTTGCTCCTCATTGCCATTTGATGGAACGGTGAGATCGCACAGTTATTTCTGGCCTGCGCCCTAGCGGTCTGGCGTACTCGCCGGGGGGCGGCAAGCCCCCGCTCCAGCGAGCGGGCAGTGCGGAAATCCCCGGCGCAATAAGCCAACGCATTCGGCCACTCCGGCGCCCCCGCCTTCTCGGTTCCTGCGGAGGACCACAGTGCCGTTTCCGCGAGTGCCCAATCCAAAGCGCATCCCCCCAATACCCGCCGAGGGTACGTCGAGGATGACTACGGTAACTGGGTGTACAGGGTGTGGGAGTGCTGATAGGCCGCTAGCCAGGGGGCCCCGGCTCTCCTGGCTAACAACGGCTAACACAATGAGGTGGATCGGCGTTGATGGCCGTTTCTGGAGCTGGAGTTGAGCGTTCGGTCCGGTGTGGGGACATCGCCGTGGATCGTGTCGGATGAACTGTGGGATCGCCTGGAGCCGCTGCTGCCGCAGCGCGAACGGCGCTTCCGGTACCCGGGCCGCAAGGCCTTACCGGACCGGGAGTGCTGTGCGGGATCCTGTATGTGCTCCACACCGGCATCCAGTGGGAGTACCTCCCGAAGGAGCTGGGCTTCGGCTCGGGCATGACCTGCTGGCGACGCTTGCGGGTCTGGAACGAGGCTGGCGTCTGGCAACGACTGCACGAGGTCCTGCTGGCCGAACTGAACGCAGCCTCTCGGCTGGACTGGTCCCGCTGCGTGGTCGACTCCTCCCACGTCAGGGCCCTAAAAGGGGGAGCCACACGGGCCCCTCGCCGGTCGACCGAGGCCGGGCCGGCTCGAAGCACCACCTGATCACCGACGGGCACGGCACCCCGCTCGCCGTCCTGCTGACCGGTGGCAACCGCAACGACGTCACCCAGCTCCTGCCCCTGCTCGACGCGATCCCGCCCGTCCGCGGCCGTATCGGACGGCCCCGCCGCAAACCCGACTCGCTCTTCGCCGACCGCGGCTACGACCACGACATCTACCGCGAGCAGGTCCGCGACCGCGGCATCGTGCCGGCCATCGCCCGCCGCGGAACACGACACGGCACCGGACTGGGCACCTACCGGTGGGTAATCGAGCGGAGTTTCGCGTGGCTGCACGGCTTCCGGCGCCTGAGGATCCGCTGGGAACGCCGAGCCGACATCCACGAAGCGTTCCTCAAACTCGCCTGCTGCCTGATCACCCACCGACAACTCAGCTCATTGTGTTAGCCGTTGTTAGGCAGTTTCGTTTGGATCAGCGGGCGGACCAGAGGAAGATGCCGGTGATGTGGAGTGCGCCCAGGTGGATGGTCGCCGTCTTCTCGTAGCGGGTCGCGATGCTACGCCACTGATTGAGGCGGTTGATGCACCGCTCGACGGTGTTCCATTGTCCGCTGCCGGAGCTGTGCGGGTCGGCGAGAGGGAGTGTCAGTAGGGCCATTCCGGGGCCTTGTAGACGGCCTCTCCAGCGACATAGGTGGCGAGCACCTTCACCTCTCTGAGGTCTTCTGCGGACGTGTTCTCGTCAAGCTTCTTGTTGAGGACCACGAAATCAGCGGCATGGCCCGAGACCAGGCTGCGGTCACCCCATCCGCCGGCCTGGGCAGAACCCGTTGTATAGGCGTCGAGGGCGTCCGTAAAGGACAGCTTCTCTTTCTCCGGCTCAAGGGGAGGAAGGTCGGGATCCTCCGGCGATTTCCGTGTCATGGCGACATAGATGCCCCCGAGCGGATCCACATTCCCTTTCGGCCACTTCTGCGTCCCGGACATGGAGCTGACCGGCCAGTCGGATCCCCCAGCCAGAATCGCACCTTTCTGCCGCAGGCTATTGAAGCGGTACATTCTCTTTGCTCGCACCGGTCCGAGTGCCTTGACGTTGTACTGCTCCATCTGTTGCCCTCCGCAGGCCCAGGACGGCTGAATGCTGGCGAACGCGATGCCTGCGAAACGTGCGAGATCGTTATCGGTGACGAGCTGCAGGTGTGCTATCTGGTGATGGGACGCCAATGTCCCCTTGACGGCGGTGAGCACTTTGAGAGCTTGTTCGACCGCCGCGTCGCCTATCGCGTGGAAATGGGTGGAGAGACCCATTTTGGCGAGGCCTCCGACAATTTCCCGGAGGGACTCTTCCTTATAGTGGAGCGTCCCACAATCCCCTGGCACCTGAGTTTTCATGGCGTACGGTTCCAGCAGTGCCGCAGTCCAGTTCTCCACGATCCCGTCAAGATATATCTTGACCGAGTCCGCAATGATGTGAGTCGAGTCCTGCAGACCATTTCTGGCCGCACACAGGTCGGCGATCTGATCCTTGACCGGCCGCTCGTCGAACGGATTCCAGAAGAAGGCGCACGTGGCCCGGCCCTTCAATGTCCCGTTGGCGAGTGCTGTGCGGTAGGTGTCGGCCTGGCCGCCAGGCGTGTAGACGATCCCCGCGTCCTGCCAGCCCGTGATACCGCGACGGAACAGCACCTCGTTCTGGGCATAGGTGAATACCCTCTGGACCAGCTTCTCATCGGGCACGGGGGATGGGCAGGAGTCCTTCACGTAGTTGGTGGCCCACTCGTGCAGGGTCCCGCTGGGGCGCCCGGAACTGTCCCGCTCGATCCATCCACCGATGACGTCGCGGTCGCTCTCGGGGAGAGCCGCCTTGTCCAGCGCGATGCTGTTCAGCCAAGCGGCGTGACCGTCGCGAAGACCGAGGAACGCCGGCCTGTCCGGCACCCACCTGTCCAGTATCTCGCGCGTCGGCCATCTCCTACCACTCTGCGGGTCGAAGAAGGCTTCCACGGCCCAGCCACTTCCAGCCACCCAGTCGTTCTCGGCTTGCCTGCTCGTATCCCTGTGGGTCACCGCCCATTTCTTGATGAGAGTTTCGTATTCGGCAGGTTCGACCGTCCCGCGGAGATCACATTCACCGCCGACCTCCGCCCAACCGCCTCCCATGAGGTGCAGGTGTGAGTCGTGGAAGCCCGGAATGATCGTGTAACCCTTCAGGTTGAGCCAGTCGCTTTCTCCAGGGCCACTCCACAGGGCGCAGGAAACTATCTTTCCGTTGCTCACCTGGAGAATTCCGCTTCCGTACCACCCGGTTCGCTCCGCATTATTGGGGTTCCTGCTCGACCCGGTGTAAATCGCTGCGTTTACGAACGTCGTAGCCTCGCCATTGCTCATATCGAACCCCTCGCCTGGCGGCGTAGTGAGCCTGTTCCCCGTGGCCGAGACGGTTCCTTTCTCGGCGGCACTCTTCTTCCAGCTTAAAAGATGAACCCGAATGGACCAACAAGGCGGAGGGGAATCACCCGAACGACGTAGCAGAGCAGGCACTCCAAGGAGGTGAACGCTATTATACGCGTCTATTGTCAAGCCAGTTCTCGGGCTTCCGTGAGAGGATGGCTGCCGCTGCAAGCTGAAATACTGGACACGCCTTACAGCACGCCGAGCAGGGCGTTGTCCTCCCACTGGTCGACGACCGCGAGGTAGCCGGCGAGGACCTTGGAGTGGGGGCCCATCCGCCTTGCTTGCCGATGACGATCTGGTCGTGGCCCTTCAGGCGGGAGGCGGTGGCGAGGCTGCGGCGGGGGGCTATGGCCGGTGAAGGGGGTCTCGATCCCGGCCCTCTCGCCGGCGCGGGTGACGATGTCGCCGATGGACTCGGGCGTCAGGCCGCCCCCCAGGACGGTGTGCCAGAGGTCGTGCAGGCGGCGCCAGACGTAGCCGTCCGGGTCGGTGAGGCCGGCGGCCTCCTTCCACGCCTGCCACGCGCGGACCGGGCAGATCGAGGGCCGGGAGCTGTGGGGGACGGGACGACGCGGGGGCGGACCTTGGACACACGCAGATCGGCTGGATGCCGCTGGGGGTTTCTGCGTGTGTAAGGACGTCCGATCGGATCTGCGTCATGGGGATCACGGCGGGTGTGAATGTGCAGGTCAGTTGGGGGCCTAGCCGGTGGCACCGTCCGGAGCCGACGGCAACCCTGACGGCAACGACGGCACACGGACACCGTTGATCACGATCGTCAGCGATCAGTCGGGAGTAAGGCGCAGCCCCCGCCCCACGGCCTGCCCGATCCTACGGATCAGAAGGTGCAGCGCTGTCCAGGCTCCGCCACCACGGGCGGTGGACCTAGGGAGGACGGATTCGGCCGGCGCGGCAGTAGGCTTCTGCGGTGTCGGGCAAGAACTGCGGGCGATCCAAGGGTCGCCCCTGATGGATCTTGGGCCGGGTCCGAGCCAGTGGACCCCGCGTGGACCACAGCCCCCGCGCGAGGTCCTTGGCCGATATGCCATACCTGTTCCGTTCCTGGTGAACGAGGTGGAAGGCGGCGTGCCCGAGCGGCCGAAGGGAACGGTCTTGAAAACCGTCGTGGCAGCGATGTCACCGTGGGTTCAAATCCCACCGCCTCCGCAGAGGTCATAGAAGCGCAGCTCAGAAGGGGCGCCCCGGCATCAGGGGCGCCCCTTTCTGCGTTCAGCTCCGCTCACTAGCGGGAGTGGATCAAGGCCGGTGTCCCGTCATCCGGGCCGCCGAGGCGATTGTTGCGCGGGCTTCCTGTTCGGAGAGGCCTGTGCGGCGGGCTGCTTCTGTGAGGGGGGTGGCCAGGGTGGGGCCGAGGCCGTTTTCGTAGGCGCGGCAGGCTGCCCAGAAGAGGCGGGTGTTGCGCTGGCCCTCGTGTGCGGAGAGGACGAAGGCGATCAGGCCGTGGCCCTGGCCGTACGCATGGCCGGCGCCGCCGGAGGCGGGGTGCGGTGGGGGCAGGAGGAGCCGGAGCAGGGAGGGCGGGCAGGGCGCCGGAGGCAGTCTTCCGGTGCCGGGGGCGGTGGTGTAGACGCCGTGGTCGGTGCGGGAGCCGGGGCCGACCAGATAGCCGCCGGCGCCGCGGATGTCGATGCCGGGGGCGAGCCGGCCGGCCGAGTTGGGGACGACGGTGTCGGCCGGGCCGGTGAGCCACAGATGGCGGCCGCCGCTCGGGGTGAGGACGACGACCGTCTCCGGGATCGTGAAGAGGTGCCGCAGGGCCAGCTCGCGCAGGGCGGCCGAGGAGTCGGTGCCGGACTTGGTGTCCAGGTCGACGCCGATCAGGTGGTACGGCGGGAGTCCGCAGGCGATGCCGTAGCCGGTGGCCCAGGGGGCGGCGGCGAACATCTCGCGGATCCGGGCGGGGTCGGTGGAGGCGTCGTACACCCCGTGGCCGAAGCGGCCGCAGGCACCGTGGCAGGGCGGTGCCGCGGGGACGGGGTCGTGGCGGTGCGGGGAGCGCAGGGCCGGGAGCTTCGTCCGGGACAGGGGGATGACGGCCAGGCCGTGCTCGGCGGCGGACAGGGCGTGGGCGAGGGCCAGCGTCGTGGCCTGCCGGTCGGTGGTGGCCATGGATCGATGGTCGTACATGCGTTCGAAAAAGGGAAGGGTGGCCGGCGGGGACACGCCGGGGGCGGGGGGAATGGCCGGAATGACGCAGGAACGGTTCCCCTCTTGTCGTGATTGCGGGGTGAACATCCCCGTCGAGCCGGAGTACGGCGGGAAGTGCCCAAAAATGGCGATACAGGTTTATCGACTTGTCCTCACGCTTGCGTGCGAATAGCGGCTTCCGTGGTGGTTCGCCGGGGATTCGGTGGGCAATTCTGAGAGCGCGACGTCGTCCACGAAGTCGAGGCGGTCGGCCAACTGCCTTGACGCAAGCCGTAGTTCGTGTACTGAGGCCCTCGGGTCCGCCGAGTGTCTGGTTCTGGGAGGAACAAACATGGCAAGCATCCGCACCGCCCGCGTTCTCGCCGCCGTCTCCGCTCTTCCGCTCGCTGCCGCTCTCTTCGCCGGGGTCGCGACGGCGGACAACGGCGCCATCGCGGGCGACGGATCGAACGCGGGGGTGGCGAGTGTCGTCGGCAGCGGGGTCGGCCACGACAACAACGGCAACTCGTCGACCACGCAGCAGAACGCGGTCGGCTCCGGCGCCTCGAACCAGAGCAACACCGCGCAGGTCAACGGCTCCGTCTGGTCCGCCATCCAGCAGGGCAACGAGAACGTCGCCGTCCACTTCGTCCAGCTGTGGTGACCGCCGGGCGGGGCCCCTCCCGGTGAGGGTTCCCGTGGGGTGTGCTTCGGGGTCGTCTCACGTCCGCGCGGCGGCACTTCGGTGCCGCCGCGCAGGCGTTTCCGCACGCCTTGACACTGCCTCCTATCTGACGGACAGTCAGAAACCTGTCGAGCGAGGGCGGGAGGCGCACGATGGCGGTACCGGAGGGGGCGGCCGGAGAAGAGCTGACGGCACGGCTCAGGGCGTACGAGGGGCGGCCCGCCGCCGTCGCCGGGACGGGCAAGGATCCGGTCAACGCGGCGATGATCCGGCACTGGTGCGAGGCGATGGGCGACACCAACCCCGCCTACCGGGGCCCGGACGCCATCGCGCCGCCCACCATGCTCCAGGCCTGGACGATGGGCGGCCTGTCCGGACACCAGGGCCGCAGCGGCGCCTACGACGAACTCCTCGGCCTGCTCGACGGGCTGGGCTGCACCTCCGTCGTCGCCACCGACTGCGAGCAGGAGTATCTGCGGCCGCTGCGCCCCGGCGACGAGGTCTCCTTCGACGCGGTGATCGAGTCGGTCTCGGCCCGCAAGACGACCAGCCTGGGCGCCGGCCACTTCGTCACCACCCGCATGGACATCCGCTCCGGCGGCGAGCCGGTCGGCACGCACCGCTTCCGCATCCTCAAGTACGCCCCGGCCCGCCGCCCCGGGCCCCGGCCCCGGCGCCCCCGGCCCGTGGTCAACCGGGACAACGCCGGCTTCTGGCAGGGCGTGGCCGAACACCGGCTCCTCATCCAGCGCTGCACCGGCTGCGGCACCCTGCGCCACCCCTGGCTGCCGGGCTGCAACGCCTGCGGCGGCCCGGACTGGGACACGGTCGAGGCGGCCGGCGCGGGAACGGTCCACTCGTACGTGGTCATGCACCACCCGCCCTTCCCGGCCTTCGACCCGCCGTACGCCGTCGGGCTGATCGAACTCGCCGAAGGGGTGCGGATGGTGGCCGGCGTGGTCGGGGTGCCGTACGACAAGGTGCGCATCGGGCTTCCGGTGCGGCTGGAGTTCCAGGTGTGCGACGAGGAGCTGACGCTGCCGGTGTTCCGGGTGGTGGAAGCGGCATGAGGGCCGGTGAGCAACTGCCCCCGCTGGAGATCCCGGTCACCCGCACGCTGATCGTGGCCGGCGCGATCGCCTCCCGGGACTACCAGGACGTCCACCACGACCCGGAGCTGGCCCGGCAGAAGGGCGCCCCGGACGTCTTCATGAACATCCTCACCACGAACGGCCTGGTCGGCCGGTACATCACCGACCACTTCGGTCCTACGGCGGTGCTCCGCAAGGTCGCCATCCGGCTCGGGGCGCCGAACTACCCGGGCGACCGCCTGGTGCTCACCGGCACCGTCGTGGCGGTGGCCGGCGACACCGCCACGGTCCGCGTCACCGGCGCCAACGGCCTCGGCACGCATGTCACGGGGACGGTGCAGGTCACGGTCCCGGAGCAGCACTCGGGCGCTCCCTTTGAAGCCGCGGTCCCGGAGGAACACTCGGGCGCTCCCTTTGAAGCCGCGGTCCCGGAGGAACACTCGGGCGCCCCCTTTGAAGCCGCGGTCCCGGAGCGGCACCCGGGCGGCACCTCAAGACCCGGCGACTTCGAAACCGCCGACCCGGAGGCCGCCCCATGAGTCTGCGCGCACGCGACACCCTCGGCGGGCGGGCCGCGGTCGTCGGGATCGGAGCCACCGAGTTCTCCAAGGACTCCGGACGCAGCGAGCTGCGGCTCGCGGTGGAGGCGGTGCGGGCCGCGCTGGACGACGCGGGGCTCACACCCGCGGACGTGGACGGCCTGGTCACCTTCACGATGGACACCAGCCCGGAGATCACCGTGGCGCAGGCCTGCGGGATGGGGGAGCTGTCCTTCTTCTCCCGGGTGCACTACGGCGGCGGCGCGGCCTGCGCGACCGTGCAGCAGGCGGCGCTCGCCGTGGCGACCGGGCTGGCCGAGGTGGTGGTCTGCTACCGGGCCTTCAACGAGCGCTCGGGACGAAGGTTCGGCGCGGGCGTACAGCACCGGGAGCCGTCGGCGGAGGGCGCCGCGCTCGGCTGGATGCTGCCGTTCGGGCTGCTCACCCCGGCCTCCTGGGTGGCGATGGCGGCGCGGCGCTATCTGCACGTGCACGGGCTGACACCGGAGGCGTTCGGGCAGGTGGCCGTGGTGGGCCGGCGGTACGCGGCGACCAATCCGGCCGCGTACTTCCACGGCCGCCCGATCACCCTCGCCGAACACGCGGCCTCCCGCTGGATCGTGGAACCGCTGCGGCTGCTGGACTGCTGCCAGGAGACCGACGGCGGCCAGGCCCTCGTCGTCACCTCGCTGGAGCGGGCCCGGGACCTGCCGCGGCCGCCGGCCGTGATCGCGGCGGCCGCCCAGGGCGCGGGCTGGGCGCAGGAGCAGATGACGAGCTTCTCCCGGGCCGACCTGACCGGTCTGCCGGAGATGGGCGCGGTCGCCCGCCAGCTGTGGCGCACCTCGGGGCTCGGCCCGGCCGACATCGACGTGGGGATCCTGTACGACCACTTCACCCCGTTCGTGCTGATGCAGCTGGAGGAGTTCGGGTTCTGCGGGAAGGGCGAGGCGGCGGACTTCGTGGCCGCGGGTCGGCTGCCGCTGAACACGCACGGGGGCCAGCTCGGGGAGGCGTATCTGCACGGGATGAACGGCATCGCGGAGGCGGTGCGCCAGCTGCGGGGCACCGCCGTGAACCAGATCCCGGGTGCCGCCCGGACCCTGGTGACGGCCGGCACCGGCGTGCCGACCTCGGGGCTGGTCCTGACGGCGGACGGCTGAGGTCAGCGGCTCGCCGGGACTCAGGTGCCGGGGCCGGGGCGGCGCCGGACCCGCAGGTTCTCAGGGTCGAACCCGTAGAAGGACTCCTCCTTCGGTCCACCTTCAGGAGGTGGGGGCAGCCCTACCCCTACAACCTGAGTCGGACTCGTCTTCGGGACCTGCGGGCGATCCGCGGGCCGGGTGCCCGCTCCTAGCGTGGAGCCATGACCACACCCGTCTGCACCAGCGCCTCGGCCGCCGCCGCACCAGCGCGGCAGACCCCGTATCCGTCGTTCGCGTCGTACGTGCGGGCGCGGCAGCCGGTCCTGCTGCGCACCGCGCGCTCGCTGACCGCCAACCCCCTCGATGCCGAGGACCTGTTGCAGACCGCGCTCGCCAAGACCTATCTGGCCTGGGAGCGGATAGAGGACCAGCGGGCGCTGGACGGCTATGTGCGCCGGGCGCTGCTGAACACCCGGACCTCGCAGTGGCGCAAGCGCCGGGTGGACGAGTTCGCCTGCGACGAGCTGCCCGAGCCGGAGCCGGTGCCGGGCGGGGACGACCCGGCGGAGCGGCAGGCGCTGCACGACGCCATGTGGCGGGCGATCACCAAGCTGCCGGCCCGGCAGCGGGCGATGGTCGTCCTGCGGTACTACGAGGATCTCAGCGAGGCCCAGACCGCCGAGGTCCTCGGGGTCTCCGTGGGCACGGTGAAGTCGGCGGTGTCGCGGGCGCTCGGCAAGCTCCGTGAGGACCCGGAGCTGGTGCTCGTCCGCTGACCGGAAATGCGCCCCGGGGTCACGGATTTTCCACCCCGTGACCTGCGCCCTAGTGACATACCGAATGGTATGTGCGCAGAATCAGGCCATCCCTACGACCGCGTAGGCATCCACTACCGCGTAGGCAACGCCGCCCCGGGAGGACCGCCGTGCTGAGCACCATGCAGGACGTACCACTGACCGTCACCCGCATCCTGGAGCACGGGATGACGGCGCACGGCCGGTCCCGGATCACCACCTGGACCGGAGAGGCCGAGCCGCAGCGGCGCAGCTTCGCCGAGGCGGGCGCCCGCGCGGTGCAGCTGGCGAACGCCCTCCGGGACGAGCTGGGGGTGCGCGGCGACGACCGGGTGGCCACGCTGATGTGGAACAACGCCGAGCATGTGGAGGCGTACTTCGCGGTGCCGTCCATGGGCGCGGTGCTGCACACCCTCAACCTGCGGCTGCCCGCCGACCAGCTGGTGTGGATCGTCAACCACGCGGCCGACAAGGTCGTCATCGTCAACGGCTCGCTGGTCCCGCTGCTCGCGCCGCTGCTGCCGAAGCTGCCGACGGTCGAGCACATCGTCGTCTCCGGCCCCGGCGACCGCACCCCGCTGCACGGCTCGCACGCGCGCGTGCACGACTACGAAGAGCTGATCGCGGACCGGCCGATCAGCTATGACTGGCCGGAGCTGGACGAACGCCAGGCCGCTGCCATGTGCTACACCTCCGGCACCACCGGCGACCCCAAGGGCGTGGTCTACAGCCACCGTTCGATCTATCTGCACTCCATGCAGGTCAACATGGCCCAGTCGATGGGGCTGACCGACCGGGACACCTCGCTGGTCGTCGTCCCCCAGTTCCACGTCAACGCCTGGGGCCTGCCGCACGCCACCTTCATGACCGGTGTGAGCATGCTGATGCCGGATCGTTTCCTCCAGTCCGGCCCGCTCGCCGAGATGATCGAGCGGGAGCGGCCGACCCACGCGGCCGCCGTCCCGACCATCTGGCAGGGTCTGCTCGCCGAGCTGACGGACCGGCCCCGGGACATCTCCTCCCTCACCCAGGTCACCATCGGCGGCGCGGCCTGTCCGCCCGCCCTGATGGCCGCCTTCGACCGGCTCGGCATGCGGCTCTGCCAGGCCTGGGGGATGACCGAGACGTCCCCGCTGGGCACGGTGGCCCGCCCGCCGGCCCACGCGGTCGGCCCCGAGGAGGAGTTCGCCTACCGGATCACCCAGGGCCGGTTCCCCGCCGGAGTCGAGGCCCGCCTCACCGGCCCCGACGGCGAGCGGCTGCCCTGGGACGGCGAGTCGGCGGGCGAGCTGGAGGTCCGCGGCCCGTGGATCGCCGCCGCCTACTACAACGGCCCCGACGCCGAACCGCTGCGCCCCGACGACAAGTTCAGCGCGGACGGCTGGCTGAAGACCGGTGACGTCGGCACCATCTCCCCCGACGGCTTCCTCACCCTCACCGACCGCGCCAAGGACGTCATCAAGTCCGGCGGCGAGTGGATCTCCTCGGTGGAGCTGGAGAACGCGCTGATGGCCCACCCGGATGTCGCCGAGGCCGCGGTGGTCGCCGTACCCGACGACAAGTGGGGCGAGCGGCCCCTGGCCACGGTCGTCCTCAAGGAGGGCGCACAGACCGACTTCGCAGCCCTGCGCGCCTTCCTCCTGGAAGAGGCCCACATCGCCAAGTGGCAACTGCCCGAGCGCTGGACGGTGATCGAGTCGGTCCCGAAGACGAGCGTGGGCAAGTTCGACAAGAAGGTGCTCCGCAGGCGGTACGCGGAGGGCGACCTGGACATCACGACGCTGTGACGCGTGGGGCGCCTTGGCGGGGGCGTGGGGGCCCGGTGGGGTGCCTTGGCCGTTGACCGGTCGGGGGGCGGCGGTGACTTGGGCTTGGGCTTGGGCTTGGGCCGGTCGGGCATGCCTACCCCGCTGAGACCCCGTGTCCTGGAGCAGCGCGGCCCCTGCCGAACCCCGGGGTGGGGTTACGACGCCTTCGCCGGGCTCCCGGTTCGGCGTGTCGCCGTCGTGGCCCAGCCCAGGGTCAGCCATATCGCCGCCACCGCGCAGACTCCGGTCCAGCCCCAGTGGCCGTAGGCCGGGCCGGCCAGGGCGGAGGCGAGGGCGCCGCCGGCGAAACTCGCCACCACGTACGCGGTGTTGGCGGTGGCCGGCGCGGAGGTGGTGGTCAGGGCGAGGGTCTGGTTGGCGACGTGCGCGGCGACCAGCGCGGCGTGGATCGCGACCGCCCCGACCACGAGCGCGGCGAGCGCGTGCCCGCCGAGCCAGAACAGCGGGACGCAGACGGCGGCGAGGAGGTAGGCCGAGCGGACCACCTTGGCGGCGCCGAAACGGTCCACGAGTCCGCCCGCGAGCGGTGCCACCGCGCTCGCCGAGAGCCCGAACAGGCCGAACAGTCCGGCCACCGCGGTCGACAGGCCGTACCGGGGTCCGGTCAGCAGCAGCGCCAGCGAGGTCCACAGGGCGCTCCAGGCGCCGTACATCCCGGCCTGCCGCACGCAGGCCCGCCACAGGTCGGGCGAGCGGCGGACCATCCCGGGCAGCGCGCCGAGCCCGGCGAACAGCGGGCCGGTGCGGCGGGGCCGGTCCTCGCGCGGCAGCGCCCGGGCGGTGGCCAGGCCCAGCAGGGCGGTCAGCACGGCCGCCCCGGCGAAGACGACCCGCCAGCCGTACGCCTGCCCGATCAGACCGCCGAGCACCCGGGCCGCCACGATCCCGGTGAACAGTCCGGCGATGACGGCGGCGACATGGCGGGCCCGCCGGTCGGCGGGGGCCCGGGCGGCGACCAGGGGCACGAGCAACTGCGGTACGACGGTGGCGGCGGAGGCCACCAGGACGGCGGCCGCGAGCGCGGTGGTCCCGGTCGCCGCGGCGGCGGCCGCCAGCGCGGCGGCGGCGACCAGCGACAGGACGCCGACCAGCCGGCGCCGGTCGACGCTGTCGCCGAGCGGGGCGAAGAAGAGCAGTCCGGCCGCGTACCCGAACTGGGCGACCGAGGCGATCCAGGCCACGCCGGACGGGGTGGCCCCGAAGCCGTGGGCGATCAGCGGGAGCAGGGGTGCCGCGAGGTAGATGTTGGCGGCGGTGACCGCGGTGCAGACGGCGATGAGAAGGAGGAGGGCGGTGCCCGGGGCGGGCCGCCGCTTCCGGGCGGAGCCGAGCGCGGGCTCCCGGTGGGCGGTAGGGGTGGCTGCTGACGGCATGAGGGACGGCATCTCCTCGCTGAGCCTCAACTAACTGGTTGGTTGGAACGCTCAACAGCCTGCACCCCGGACGCATTCCTCGTCAACCAAATAGTTGGTTACAAGCGGTACCCTGACCTCATGGCAGCAGTCAGGGACCCAGAGGCCACCAAGGCCCGCATCTTCGCCGCGGCGGTCGACGAGTTCGCCCGGCACGGCATCGCGGGCGCCCGCATCGACCGCATCGCCGCCGCGGCCAAGGCCAACAAGCAGCTGATCTACGCCTACTTCGGCAACAAGGCGGAGCTGTTCACCCATGTCCTCAGCAGGTGCATGACCGACCTGGCCGCCGCCGTCCCCGTCGACCCCGACGACATCGACGCCTGGGTCGACCACCTCCTCGACTACCACGCCGCCCACCCCGAGCTGCTCCGCCTGCTCTTCTGGGAGGGCCTCGAGTACGGCACCGCCGAGCTGCCCGACGAACCGGCCCGCCAGGAGCACTACGCCCGCAAGGTCGCCGCCTTCGCCGACGGCCAGGCCCGCGGTGTGATCACCGACGCCATCCCGCCCGGCGACCTGCTGCTCCTGCTGACCGGGCTGACCAACTGGATGGCCGTGGTCCCGCAGATGCGGCGCATCCTCACGGGAACGCAGGACACCGACCGCGACCGCCTGCGCGCCTCCATCAAGGAGGCGGCCCGCAGGCTGGTCGCACGCTAGCCGGACCGCCCAGGCGTCAGTTGGTGCCGATCCGGGCCAGCAGGTCCACGATCCGGGCCTGCACCTCGGTGCTCGTGGACCGCTCCGCCAGGAACAGCACCGTCTCGCCCGAGGCCAGCCGGGGCAGCTCGGCCGGGTCGACGGCGGCCGTGTAGACGACCAGCGGGGTGTGGTTGAGCTGCCCGTTCGCGCGCAGCCAGTCCACGATCCCGGCCCGCCGGCGGTGCACCTGCATCAGGTCCATCACCACCAGGTTCGGCCGGAACTGCCCGGCGAGCGTCACCGCGTCGGTGTCCGTGGCCGCCCGCGCCACCTGCATCCCGCGCCGCTCCAGCGTCGCGGTCAGCGCCAGCGCGATCTCCGCGTGCTCCTCGATGAGCAGCACCCGCGGCGGATGCTGCTCGCTGTCCCGCGGCGCCAGCGCCTTCAGCAGTACGGCGGGATCGGCACCGTACGCCGCCTCGCGCGTCGCCTGCCCGAGCCCGGCCGTGACCAGCACCGGCACCTCGGCGGCCACCGCGGCCTGGCGCAGCGACTGGAGCGCCGTACGGGTGATCGGTCCGGTCAGCGGGTCCACGAACAGCGCGGCCGGGAACGCCGCGATCTGCGCGTCGACCTCCTCGCGCGAGTGCACGACGACGGGACGGTAGCCGCGGTCGCTGAGCGCCTGCTGGGTCGTCACGTCCGGCGCGGGCCACACCAGCAGCCGGCGCGGGTTGTCGAGCGGCTCCGGCGGCAGTTCGTCGTCCAGCGGCTGCGGCCGCGGGGTGTCCGCCACCTCGACCGCGCCGCCCGGCCCGTCGAGCGGCTCCGGCCCCTCGGCGGCGTCGGCGTCCGGAGCGCCTATGGCGTACGACCGTCCGGCACCCTCGGTGCCGGGGGCGAGCCGGGACTGCCCGGGCAGCGACGGCTGCGGCACGGGCGGCTGTCCGGCGAGCGGGGACTGCGGCAGGGCCGACTGGCCCCCTGGCGCGGGCTGCGCGGGCGCCGGGTGGGCCGACGGGACCGGCCGGCCGGCCTGCTGCGGCTGGGCCGCCTCCGAGCCGGACTGCGGCTGGGGCTGGGGCTGGGTCTCCGGGCGGGTGGCCGGGTCCGGCGGCGTGCCCAGCTTGCGGCGGCGGCCGGAACCGCCCGGCGCGTGCGGGGGCGGGGTCGCCGTCGGCTGCTGGACCTGCGCGACCTGCCGTGCGAACGGCACGCCCTGGCCGAGGGTGCGGACACTGATGGCCCGCCCCTGGGTCGAGTTCGGGTCGAGGGCGGCCGGTGCGGCGGCTCCGGCCGCGGCTCCCGCCCGGGCCGCCTCCGCCGCCTTCGCCGCCTCGGCGGGCAGCGGCTGCGCGGCGCGCTGCGGTCCGGCACCCGGCTGTTCCGCCGGGAGCGGCGCCACGGGCGCACCGGCCCCGGAGGTGTCACCGGTGCCGGGCCACTGCTGCGGTACGGCGGCCGGTGCGGCGGGTGCCACGGGTACGGCAGGAGCGGCGGCCTCGGAGGGCAGCGGCTGGGCGGATACGGGGGCCACCGGGGTACCGGCGGCGGGCGTACCGGCCCCGGCCGGGGTGGCTTGCTGCGGCTGCTCGGCAGGGGGCGCCGCGGCCGGCACGGCCTCCACGGCGGCGGGTCCACCGGCGACCGCCGGGACACCCTGGGCGGGCGTCGGCGTCGGAAGGCCCTGGGCCGGAGCCGAAACCCCCTGGCCGGGCGCCGCTACCGGAGGCACGGGCGTGCCGGGGGCCGGTACGGGCGTGCCGGGGGCCGGGGTGGTCTGCTCGACGGGGGTGCCCTGCGCGGGGACGACCGGGTGCGGTCCGGCCGCACCGGGCACGGGAACGGTCGTACCGGGTGCGGGAGTGGCCGTACCGGGCGTGGGGACGGCCGTACCGGCAGCCGTGCCCGCGGCAGCCGCGGCCTCGGCACCCACCGGGGCGACGGGCTGGGCGACCGGCGGCACCACAGGCTGCACGACCGGCTGCACGACCGACTGGCCGACAGGACCGGCCTGGACGGGGATGCCCGCGGCACCCGGAACCGGAGCCGTACCCGGAGCCGTACCCGGAGCCGTACCCGGAGTCGGAACCGTGGCCGGAGCCGGCTGCGCTGCGGACCCGGGGTCCACGTCCGTCGGCTGGCCCATGGCCCGGCGGCGCCGGCCGGTCGGCGCGTCGGCCGGATGCGGCTGCGGCGGGGTGTGGTCGGCGGACTGGTCGAGCGGTACGGCGTCATGGCGGCCGTCGGCCTCCGGGACGTGCTCCACGGCCAGCGGCAGCTGAGCGGGCATCTGCACCTGACCGGGCAACGCGCCCGGCACGGCACCCGGAGCCCCAGGCGTATCCGCAGGGGCGTCCACGGCGTCCGGGGCCGCCGGGGCCCGGTCGGCCTCGGCCGGGGGCAGGGCGAAGACCGTACGGCCGCCGCCCGCCTCCTGCGCCGCCGCACGCTCCGCCGCCGCGGCCAGCGCACGCCGGCGCCGCCCGGTCGGCTGACCCTCGTCCGCCGCCTGATCGGCACCCGGCACCGGGTCCGCGCCCGGAGCCTGGGCCGGTACGGGCGCGGCCGCGGGGAGCGCGGGCGGCAGGGCGGCCTGCGGGGCGTCGGAGTCCCGGCGGGCGCGTCGGCCCGAGGGCACCGGCACGCCCTGCGGCGGCACGGTGCCGCCGAGTCCGGTGTTGGAGGCGGCCGCCCCCGCGGCATGCTCGGCCGCGGTGACCACGGCACCCGCCGTCACACCCTGGCCGGTACCGGCAGCGAGCTCGGCGGGCCGTCCCCGGCGCCGCCCGGTCCCGCCGGACGCGCCGTCCGCGCTCTCCACCGCCTCGACGGACACGCTGCCCGTCTCCTCGGCGGGCGCGCCCGCACGCCGGCGGCGGCGCCCGGTCGGCAGGGACGCCTCGCCCTCACCGGCCTCGCCCGCGCCGGGCACGTCACTCTCCAGGAAGGCATCGGTGGAGGCCCGCCGGGCCCGCCGCCGCCCGCCGGTGGAACCCTGCTCGCCGGCCCCGGCGTCCTCGCCCGGCGCCTCCGCTGTGTTCGGGGTCCCCGGGCCGCCGACGGCCCCGGCCCCGCCGCCCAGCGGCACCTCCAGGACGTACGCGCTGCCGCTCATGCCCGGCACCTCGTGCGTCTGGAGCACGCCACCGTGGGCGCGCACGATCCCGCGCACGATCGGCTCGTGCACCGGATCGCCACCGGCGTACGGCCCGCGCACCTCGATCCGCGCGACCTCACCGCGCTGCGCGGCGGCGACCACGACCGTGTTGTCCAGGTAACCGCCCGCCGAGACGGGCGTGTTGCCGGTGGCGTCGACGCCCGCGACGTCCGCCACCAGATGGGCGAGCGCGGTGGCGAGCCGCAGCGGGTCGACCTCGGCCTCGATGGGCGGCGCGTGCACGGCGAACTGCACCCGCCCGGGCCCGACCAGCTCCACCGCCCCGTCCACACCGGCGGCGACGACGGCGTCCAGCATCACCTTCGTCCGGGTGATGTCCTCGCCGCCCGCGTCCAGCCGCTGGTACCCGAGGACGTTGTCGATGAGCGTGGTGATCCGCGAGTAGCCGGCGCAGAGGTGGTGCAGCACCTGGTTGGCCTCGGGCCACAGCTGCCCGGCGTCGTCCGCGGCCAGCGCGGACAGCTCGCGCCGCAGTTCGTCGAGGGGGCCGCGCAGCGACTGCCCGAGCAGGGTCGCCAGCTGCTCGTACCGCCCGGCGAGCGCCTCGTACCGGTCCTTCTCCCGCTCGGCGAGCGAGGCGTACCGCTCCTCGCCGGCGGTCAGCTCCTCCGCGTGCTTCTCGCGCAGTTCCGCCAGCTCGGAGACGTGCTGCTGGCGCAGCGCGGTCAGATCGGAGGCGTGCTTCTCGGCGAGCTGCTCCAGCTCCTCGGCGTGCGCCTTCTCCAGCGCCTCCTTCTCCTCGACGAGGGCGTCGTACGGCCGCCGGTCGGTGAAGGTCATGACGGCGCCGACGAGCTGGTCCCCGTCCCGCACCGGCGCGGTGGTCAGATCGACGGAGACCTTCTCGTCCCCCTTGGACCACAGCACCTGCCCGCGCACCCGGTGCTTGCGCCCGGAGCGCAGGGTGTCGGCGAGCGGCGACTCCTCGTACGGGAAGGGGGATCCGTCGGGGCGCGAGTGCAGCACCAGCGTGTGCAGCTCCTTGCCGCCCAGCTCCCCGGCCCGGTACCCCAGTATCTGGGCGGCGGCCGGGTTGACGAGCACGATCCGCCCGTCGGTGTCGGTGCCCACGACGCCTTCCGCCGCGGCCCGCAGGATCATCTCGGTCTGCCGCTGCGACCGGGCCAGCTCGGCCTCGGTGTCGACGGTGCCGGACAGGTCGCGTACGACGATCATCAGCAGCTCGTCGCCGGTGTAGCCGTAACCGTCGTACGCCTGCTGGCCGTTCTCCAGGTTCGCGCTGGTGACCTCGACCGGGAACTCGGTCCCGTCGGTGCGCCGCGCGACCATCCGTGTCGGCTTGGTCCGCCCGCGCGGGTCCATGTGGTCGGGCCGTCGCATCGAACCGGGGATCAGCCGGGAGTCGAACTGCGGCAGCAGATCGAGCAGCCCGCGCCCGACGAGCGCGGTGCCCGGCGCCTCGAAGGCCTCCAGCGCGATGGTGTTCGCGTTGACGACGGTGCCGTTGGCGTTGACCAGGACCAACGCGTCGGGCAGCGCGTCGAGTATGGCTGCGAGGCGAGCAGCGCCTCGGGATGGCCTGCTGCTCACGAGACGCTTCCCTCCTGTTACCGCACCTTGCCGACCGCTCCGGCCATCTTGCCAACCGGCCCGCGACGTGTCACGCGAGGGAGTCTAAGGGCACGCGTTGCGCTCGTGGCGCCGGATGAGAGGGACGTCCCACGGGGAAGTGAAGGCGAACGCGTGACCGTACGCCCCGGCTCCCCGAGACCTTCGCCGGACCTTTACGCGACCGGTACCTCGGCGCCGTCCGCCCGGGGCAGCAGCGGCACCATCCGGTCCCACCGTCCGGCCTCGCATCCGTTGCCCCGGTCGTAGACGGCGTCGACCGGGCGGCCGGCCCAGGTGCCGGTGACATGGGCGGTGGCCGGGCCGCCGTAGAGCATGGTGCAGGTGCTGCCGGGGGCCACCGGCGCGAAGGGGTCACGCCCCCACCGGGTGTTCTCGTCCAGCACCCGGCAGGCCCCGGCCGGGTCCGGGTGGCGGCCGGCGCTCGGATGGCAGGACAGCTCGTACGTCCCGTCCCGCCCGGCCCCGGCGTGCCGGACGACGAGGGTCAGTCGGTCCCCGGCGCGCTCCGGCCCGCCCCGGTCCTCGGGCCGCACGGGCGGCGGCACGGCAGCGGCGGCGGGTACGGCGGTGAGGGCGAGCTGGGCGAGGGTGGCCGACGGGACCAGGGAGACGAGGGAAGCGAGCGAGACGGCGGCGGCGAAGGGGGACGCGAGGGAACGCCGCCCGCGACCGGACAGGACGGAAACCATGCCCTGCCCAACGCCCCCACCCCCCGAACGTTGCGCCTCTCCCCACCCCTGGGCCGTTCTCCGCCGCACCGTCGGCAAAGCCCTTTGCTCTGTGCCCCGCCTGCCTAGTACCGTAGGGGGCGATTGGTGACACCGCACTCGACTGTGTCATCATCTGCACGCACCACTCTCGCGCTCGCGTGAGCGGTTGTGCTGGAGGCGTCGCCTAGTCCGGTCTATGGCGCCGCACTGCTAATGCGGTTTGGGCCTTAAAGCCCATCGAGGGTTCAAATCCCTCCGCCTCCGCACCGATCCCGAAGCCCCGGTCCCCAGGACCGGGGCTTCGGCGTTTCCACCCCACCGGCCTCCATGGGGCCTCCAGGCACGTTTCCGCAGGTCACAAGGGGTGTGCCGATCGGATTTCACATGTCGGCGGCAGTCATGTAATGTTCTTCCTGTCGCCGGGACGGGCCGAAAGGCCGGGAAACGGAGACAAGAACAAAAGAACAAGCACTCGTAGCTTAACGGATAGAGCATCTGACTACGGATCAGAAGGTTGCAGGTTCGAATCCTGCCGAGTGCACACAGACAAGAGGCCCCGGAGAGATCCGGGGCCTCTTGCGTTTCAGGGGCGTACCGCAGCGAAGTACGGCAACGGGCTCTGCATCAGCCGACCGGCGCAGCCCCGGCAGCTCACCCCGACGCAGGCCGACGCGGACCGCCGGCTCCTCCCCTCTCGGTCCTGCATCTTTCGGGTGAAAGGCAATTTGAGCTGCAAAAGGTGCGGGGTCTAGCGTGCGCGCACGAGCGCCGTCTTCCTCCCCTCGCACCCTGGAAGGAACAGCCCACCGTGATCCAACCGGGTACCGTTCACCTGCCCGCAGGGCTGGCCGTTCTCCTGGCGGTCATCGCCGGTGAGCGTCTGCTGGAACTCGTGGTGGCCCATCGGCACGCGCGCTGGGCCACGGCTCGTGGAGGCACGGAGTACGGCCGCGGCCACTATCCCGTGATGGTCGTCCTTCACGTCGGGCTCCTCCTCGGCACCCTCGCCGAAGCAGTGCTGGGGCACCACGCGTTCGTTCCCGCCCTGGGCTGGCCGGCCCTGAGCGCGGTCATCGTGGCGAACCTCGGGCGCTGGTGGTGCATCCGTTCCCTCGGCCCTCAGTGGAACACCCGCGTCATCATCGTCCCGAACCTGGCCTTGGTCAGCAGGGGCCCCTACCGCTGGATGCGCCACCCCAACTACGTCTTCGTGATCATGGAAGGCCTGGCGTTGCCGCTGGTCTACGGCGCCTGGCTGACAGCCCTCCTGTTCACGGCCGCCAACGCGGCACTGCTGACGGTGCGCCTGAGGGTGGAGAACGAAGCGCTGCAACTGGCCGCGTAGGGCTCCTTCGCCCCACTCTGCGGGTTGGTCATGCACCGTTAAAAAAATTGTTCTATCCCGTACAACTGTTCCCAGGGGTCGCGGGTCTTCGCAGGTGAGTCAAGAGACTCATCAGACCTCGGGCTCACCAGTGCCCCCCACTGCTGGTGGCCCTCTGTCCTTTTGGGGAAGACAGATGCGCATTCGTGCCAGCGTGGCCGCCGCGACGGTTTCCGGCGCCGTGGCACTCACCGCCCTCGTCGCTCCGGCCGCTCAGGCGGCGGACGGCCCGGCCGGTGTCGCCGCCAAGATGTCGGGCGTGACGATGTCGCCGGCGGACGAGAGCCAGGGCGACACGACGATCACCAAGGTGACCGTCAACGGCAACAAGGACGTCGTCGTCGGCGTCAGCAAGAAGTCCTTCACCATCTACGTGACGGCGACCGACCCGTCCGGCATCTACAGCGCCGGCGCCTTCCTGTGGCACGGCACCAGCCTCGACAAGGACAACCCGGACGTCGACGGGGTGCTCGGCACCGACGACGACGCCACCTGCGACAACTGGAGCGCCACCTCCGCCACCTGCAAGATCACCATCACGGCCACGTCGGACGACCTGTACGACAGCATCCTGGCCGGCAAGTGGAACGTCGCCGCCTGGGCGGTCGGCAATGACGCCGACTACATCCAGACGGAGGTCTACAAGAACCACTGGGTGAAGCGCGCCGCCAGCTTCAGCGGCTTCAACGCCGGTCCCGAGCCGGTCGCCAAGGGCAAGGCCGTCACGCTCACGGGCACCCTGAAGCGCGCGAGCTGGACCAACCTGAAGTACTACGGCTACGGCAGCCAGTCCGTGGACGTGCAGTTCAAGAAGTCCGGCGCCAGCACCTACAGCACCGTGAAGACGATCAAGGCCTCGTCGAGCGGCTACCTGAAGACCTCGGTGACCGCCTCCGTGGACGGCACCTGGCGCTTCCACTACAACGGCAGCAGCACCACCTCGGGCGCGGACGCCTACGACTACGTCGACGTCCGCTGACCTGGCTGAATAGTGGAGTAGAGCGAAGGCCCCGGAGTGATCCGGGGCCTTCGTCGTTCCCAGGACCAGGGCCGGTCAGCACTCCTCGTCCGGGTCGTTCCGGTTCAGCTTCTCCAGGTACTCGTGGGCCAGGCCGGTGGCCCGGGTGAACCAGTCGGTGACGACCGCCAGCTCCTCCGGGGAGTACTCGGCGAACAGCGCCGTCAGCCGCTTGTAGTGGCCGGCGTACACCGCCTCGACCCGGGAGACCGCGTCGGGTACGGCGGCCACGCGCACGCGGCGGCGGTCGGCCGGGTCGGGGCGACGGGTGACGTATCCGGCGCGTTCGAGGCGGTTGAGGATGCCCGTCACCGCACCGGTGGTGACATGGGCGCGGGCCGCCAGGTCACCGGCCGTCAGCAGGTCCTCGCCGGCCTCCAGGACGAAGGCGAAGCAGGTCAGGTCGGTGACGGTCAGGCCGAGCCGGCGGGCCAGCTCCTGCTGGCCGATCAGATGGGCGGCGATGAGGTGGTCCATGGCCGACAGCGCCTCGGCCGGAGTGGCGGGCGGTCGTGGCGTGCCGTGCATCTTCCCAAGTCCCTTAGTTCGTGAGAGGTTTGTTCAGTAAATTTCTTAGCGGGTAAGAGGAACGCTGTGGGCGTTCCCCGTGGAGGCGGTTCCATGAGTCTGTACGACGAGGGTCACACCATCGCCGGCTGGACCGGCTTCGGCATCGCGACCGCCGGGGCCGGTGTCATCGGAGTGGGGGTGTGCACGGGCTCGCTGCCGCTGGCCGGCGTGGGGCTGGGCGTGGTGGCGGTGAGCGTCCTGGTGACCTGGCTGCTCCATCTGTCCGGCTGGGGCAAGCCCCCGGGCGTACGGCCCCGGGCGGACTGGCCGATGCGCGCCCGGGACCCGCAGGCCCGAGCCGGCCACCCCGGCTGCGTGAGCTGCCGGCTGGCGGGGCGCAGCAGGGGGCGGGGAGAGCGGGCCGGTGCCGGGTCGCCGTACGAGGTCGCCTCCGAGGGGGCGCGGGCGTCCTAGGCATAGAGGGCCCGGGCCCGTTGTCGGACCTCGCCTCTACGCTCGGAGGTGATGGCACAGGTATGGAAGTGCGCGGGGCTGCGCTGGGCGCCGGAGGGGCCCGCGCTGGTGTGGGACGGCGGGCGGCGCAGTGCGCTGCCCCGGGGGAAGCGGGTCGCCTTCGCCGTGCCGGAGGGCGGGGTGCGCAGGTGTGTGGGGGCGCGCGGGCATGCCTGTCCGGTGCGGGCGGCCGTGCCGGGGAGGGGCATGGGCGCGCGGTGCGAGGAGTGTGCGCGGCTGGACCGGGCGCACTCCGTGGCCGCCGACACGCTCGCCGACGACCCGCGTCCGTACCGGGTGTATCTCGCCTGGTTCGGGCCCGGCATGGTGAAGGTCGGGATCACCGCCGTCGAGCGGGGTCCGGCGCGGCTGCTGGAGCAGGGTGCCGTCTGCTTCAGCTGGCTCGGCACCGGTCCGCTGATGGCCGCCCGGCGCGCCGAGGAGCTGCTGCGGGCCGCGCTGCGGGTGCCGGACCGGATTCCGTACGGCGAGAAGCGGGCGGTGCGGGCGGCACTGCCGGTGGAGGCGGTGGAACGGGCGGCTGAGGTAAGGGAGTTGCACGCCCGCGCCGGGGCGCTTGCCGGCTGGCCGGAGTCCCTGCGCCCCGAGCCCTGCCATGTCGTCGACCACATGGGGGTGTTCGGGCTCGCCGGGGCGCCGGCGGCGCGCGGCGCGGTCGTGGAGCTGGTGCCGGGGGGTGCGGTGAGCGGTGCGCTGGTCGCCGCCGCCGGGCCGGATCTGCATCTGGCGGTCGACGGGTGGGGGGTCGTCGTGCTCGACACCCGGCTGATGGCGGGGTGGGAGCTGGTGGCTCCGGACGGGAGCGGGGGGCCGTCCCAGCGCGCCTTTCCCGTAAGGGAGTTCCCGGCGGAGGCCACCGTCCAGGACGAGCTGTTCTGAGGGGAGCCAAGGGTCAAGACGTGGATCCCGTTCGGATCCCGTTCGGCAAGACCGGCGGGTCCGGGTACCCGGGCGGGTCATGGTGGAGGGCATGAGTGATCAGCCCACCGCACCCGAAACGCCGTACTACGCCGTCGTGTTCACCGCCGTACGCACCGATGAGGGAGCCGAGGACTACGACGCGGCCGCCGCTCGGCTGAGCGGCCTCGTCCGGGACATCCCCGGCTTCCTCGGTGAGGACTTCGCCCGCACTCCGGGCGGACTCGCCATCAGCGTGGCCTACTTCCGCGACCTCGACGGCATCGAGCGCTGGCGGCGGCACCCCGAGCACCGTGCGGCCAAGGAGCGCGGCCGGAAGGAGTGGTACGAGCGGTACACGATCCACATCGCCCGGGTCGAGCACTCCTACTCCTTCCAGCGGCCCTGACCGGCCCCCAGGGTTTTCCCGAGCGGGGCCCGGGGGTTTCTCAGGGAAATCACAGACACGTGAAAGCGTGTTCTCAGAGGGCCTCGTCACGGTGTGCACCATGACCACGACCTCGCCCCAGGGGCGCACCGAACTGCTGAGGCCGGACGGGAGCCCCGTCCGCGTGCTGGTGGTGGACGACGAGCTGTCGATCACCGAACTGCTGAGCATGGCCCTGCGCTACGAGGGCTGGCAGATCAGGAGCGCGGGGGACGGGCAGGGCGCCGTACAGACCGCGCGGGAGTTCCGGCCCGACGCCGTCGTGCTCGACATGATGCTGCCCGACATGGACGGCCTCGCCGTGCTGGGCCGGCTGCGCCGCGAACTGCCGGACGTGCCGGTGCTGTTCCTGACCGCCAAGGACGCGGTGGAGGACCGTATCGCCGGGCTCACGGCCGGTGGCGACGACTACGTCACCAAGCCGTTCAGCCTGGAGGAGGTCGTGGCCCGGCTGCGCGGGCTCATCCGCAGGTCCGGGGCGGCCGACCGGCGCTCGGACTCGGTGCTCGTCGTCGGGGACCTGACCCTGGACGAGGACAGCCACGAGGTGACCCGGGCCGGGCAGTCCATCCACCTGACCGCCACCGAGTTCGAGCTGCTGCGCTTCCTCATGCGCAACCCCCGGCGGGTGCTCAGCAAGGCGCAGATCCTGGACCGGGTGTGGTCGTACGACTTCGGCGGCCAGGCCAACGTGGTCGAGCTGTACATCTCGTATCTGCGCAGGAAGATCGACGCGGGCCGGGAGCCGATGATCCACACCCGGCGCGGGGCCGGTTACCTGATCAAGCCCGCCGTGTCATGAGCGGACGGCGCCGGCCGGGTCCGCAGGCGCGACAGCAGCGACGGCAGCGGCACATGCCACGGGTGGGGCGGCCGCGCACCCTGCGGACCCGGCTCGTCGTCGCCTCGGTGGTGCTGATCGCGGTGGTGTGCGCGGTGATCGGCACTGTCACCACGCTCGCGCTGCGCTCGCATCTGTACGACCAGCTGAACCGGCAGCTCATCGAGGCCTCCGCCCGCGCGGCCGGCGGGTTCCGGCTGCCGGACGGGATGAGGAACGGCGCCGCCCCGCCCGGCCGGCAGGACGTTTCCGAGGGGACGAGGCTCGGCGACTTCGTCGCCCACGGCCCGCAGCCCAGCGGCACCATCGCCGCCAGGGTCGAGCACGGCGCCGTCACCGACGCCAAGGTCGGCCACAAGGCCGAGGACGGCAACGGCATCCCGCAGATGAGCGCCAGATCGCTGACGTCCGCCCAGAGCAGGGCGCTGGCCGCCGTCCCCCGGGACGGAAATGTGCACAGCGTGGAGATCCCCGGACTCGGCGACTACCAGGCGGTGTACGCCGACGGCAACAACGGCACGTACTACGTCGCCCTCCCCACCAAGGAGACCGACGACAACATCGACGCGCTGGTCCTCATCGAGGTCAGTGTCACCGTGGCCGGTCTCGTCGCCGCCGGGATCGCCGGCTGGGTGCTCGTCGGCGTCGCCACCCGCCCCCTGCGCCGGGTCGCCGCCACCGCGACCCGCGTCTCCGAACTCCCGCTGCACACCGGCGAGGTGCACCTCAGCGAACGGGTCCCCGAGTCCGAGTGCGACCCGCACACCGAGGTCGGCCGGGTCGGTGCCGCGCTCAACCGGATGCTGGACCATGTGCACGGCGCCCTGCACGCCCGGCAGCAGAGCGAGACGCGGGTACGGCAGTTCGTCGCCGACGCCAGCCATGAGCTGCGCACCCCGCTCGCGTCCATCCGGGGGTACGCCGAGCTGACCCGGCGCGGCCGGGAGCAGGTCGGGCCCGACACCCGGCACGCCCTGGGCCGTATCGAGTCCGAGGCGGGGCGGATGACGCTCCTCGTGGAGGACCTTCTGCTGCTCGCGCGGCTGGACGCGGGGCGGCCGCTCCGGTTCGAGCGGACGGATCTGGTTCCGCTGGTCGTGGACACGGTCAGCGACTCCCACGCGGCCGGCAGGGACCACACCTGGCGGCTCGACCTGCCCGACGAGCCCGCCCTCGTCTCCGCCGACGCCGCCCGCGTCCAGCAGGTGCTGGTCAATCTGCTGGGCAACGCCCGCACCCACACTCCGCCCGGTACGACGGTCACCGCACGGGTGCGGCGGCACGGGGCGTGGACGTGCGTCGACGTCGAGGACGACGGGCCGGGGATTCCTCCGGAGCTGTTGCCGCACGTCTTCGAGCGGTTCGCCCGGGGCGACTCCGCGCGGTCCCGGGCGACCGGGTCCACCGGGCTCGGGCTCGCCATCGTGCAGGCCGTCGCGGCGGCGCACGGCGGTGCCGTGACCGTGGACAGCGCGCCGGGGCGGACGGTGTTCACCCTGCACCTGCCCGCGGCCCCTCCGGCCGTCCCGGAAACAGACCGGCCCTCGGACTCACAGGCACAGCACAGTGCCACCACATGGGTGCGACAGGGCGCCTGACGAAAGTCGGGGCCATGCGAACCGACTCTTCTCCCGGCACCCTGCCGGCGCGGGAGCACCTCCCGGCCACCGACGCCGGAGCGCCTGTCCTGGACGTCGTGATCCCCGTGTACAACGAGGAGAAGGACCTCCAGCCGTGCGTCCGCAGACTGCACGAGCATCTCGCGCGGACCTTCCCGTACGCGTTCCGCATCACGATCGCGGACAACGCGTCCACGGACACCACCCCGCTGGTGGCGGCGCGGCTGGCGGCGGAGATCCCCGAGGTCGGCACCGTCCGCCTGGAGCAGAAGGGGCGGGGGCGGGCCCTGCGGGCCGTGTGGTCCGCCTCCGAGGCACCGGTCCTCGCCTACATGGACGTCGATCTGTCCACCGACCTCAACGCTCTGCTGCCGCTGGTGGCGCCGCTGATCTCCGGTCACTCGGACCTGGCGATCGGCTCCCGGCTGGCCCGCAGCTCCCGGGTGGTCCGCGGCCCCAAGCGGGAGTTGATCAGCCGGGCCTACAACCTGATCCTGCGCGGCTCGCTCCACGCCCGCTTCTCCGACGCCCAGTGCGGCTTCAAGGCCATCCGGCGGGATGTGGCGCAGGTGCTGCTGCCGCTGGTGGAGGACACCGGCTGGTTCTTCGACACCGAGATGCTGGTGCTCGCCGAGCGGGCGGGCCTGCGGATCCACGAGGTGCCGGTCGACTGGGTGGACGACCCGGACTCCACCGTGCACCTCGTGCAGACCGCCACCGACGACCTCAAGGGCGTGTGGCGTGTGGGCAGGGCCCTGGCCACCGGTTCGCTGCCGCTGGACCGGCTCACCCGCCCCTTCGGCGACGACCCGCGCGACCGCGAACTGACCGATGTGCCCAAGGGCCTGGCCCGCCAGCTGGTCGGATTCTGTGTCGTCGGCGGTCTGTCGACCCTCTTCTACCTCCTGCTGTACGGCGTCTTCCGGCAGTTCTGCGGCGCGCAGATGGCCAACGCGCTCGCGCTGCTGGTCTCCGCGACCGCCAACACGGCCGCCAACCGCCGGCTCACCTTCGGGGTGCGCGGCCGGGGCGGTGCCGTCCGGCACCAGGCGCAGGGCCTGGTGGTCTTCGGTATCGGCCTGGCCCTGACCAGCGGTTCCCTGGCCGCCCTGAACGCGGCCGGCGACCACCCGGCGCACTCCACCGAACTGGCGGTGCTGGTCGCCGCCAACCTCGCCGCGACCGTACTGCGCTTCCTGCTCTTCCGCGCCTGGGTCTTCCCCGACCGGGACGAGCCGGCGCCGACCGCTCCCACCGCGCCGCTCCCGCAGCGTCCGGTCCCGCACCAGCAGTCGTACGACCCCTACGACCCGTACGGCCCCTACACCCCGTACCAGGGGGAGGAATCCCGATGACCGTCCACGATCCGATCGGTACGACCGTCTGGGGGCCGCCCCCGACCGCACCCCCGACCCCAACCCCGACCGCATCCCCGCGCTGGGTCCGCCCGGCCTTCCTCGGCCTGCTCGCGGCCACCCTCCTCCTCTACCTCTACGACCTCAGCGCCTCCGGCTACGCCAACTCCTTCTACTCGGCAGCCGTTCAGGCGGGCAGCAGGTCCTGGAAGGCGTTCTTCTTCGGCTCGCTGGACGCGGGCAACGCCATCACCGTCGACAAGCCGCCGGCCTCGCTGTGGCCGATGGAGCTGTCGGTGCGGGTCTTCGGGCTGAACTCGTGGGCGATCCTGGCCCCCGAGGTGCTGATGGGGGTGGCGACCGTCGCGGTCGTGTACGCGGCCGTACGGCGCCGGTTCGGCCCGGTGTCCGGTCTGATCGCGGGTGCGGTGCTCGCGCTCACCCCCGTCGCGGCGCTGATGTTCCGGTTCAACAACCCGGACGCGATGCTGGCCCTGCTGATGGCGGTGGCCTGCTATCTCGTCGTGCGGGCGGTGGAGGACGGCCGGACCCGGTGGCTGGTGTGGGCCGGTGTGGCGATCGGTCTCGCGTTCCTCGCCAAGACGCTCCAGGCCTTCCTGATCCTTCCGGCGCTGGCGCTCGTGTACGCGGTCTGCGCGCCGGTGTCGCTGAGGAAGCGGTGCGCGCAGCTGGCCGCGGCGGCGCTCGCGCTGGTCGTCTCCGGCGGCTGGTGGGTGGCGGTGGTCGAGCTGTGGCCCGCGTCCTCGCGGCCGTACGTGGGCGGCTCGCAGCACAACAGCTTCCTGGAGCTGACCTTCGGCTACAACGGGCTGGGCCGGCTCAACGGCGAGGAGACCGGCAGCGTCGGCGGCGGGGGCGGGGGCGGTGGCACCGGGATGTGGGGTGCGACCGGCTGGAACCGGATGTTCAACTCCGAGATCGGCGGCCAGATCTCCTGGCTGCTGCCGTCCGCGCTGATCCTGCTCGGCGCGGGCCTGGTCGCCACGCGCAGACTGAAGCGGACCTCCGTCACCCGTGCGTCGTTCCTGGTGTGGGGCGGCTCGCTGCTGGTGACCATGGCGGTCTTCAGCTACATGGCGGGCATCTTCCACCAGTACTACACCGTGGCCCTCGCGCCCTATCTGGCCGCCGTCGTCGGCATGGGCGCCGGGCTGCTGTGGGAGAGGCGGCGGGAGACGTGGGCGTCGATCACCCTCGCCGCCTCCGTGGTCGCGGCCGCGGCCTGGGGCTATGTCCTGCTCCACCGCACCTCCGGCTATCTGCCGTGGCTGAAATGGCTGGTGCTGGTCGGCGGCCTCACCGCGGCGCTCAGCCTGGTCTTCGCCGGCCGGATCCCCCGGCGGCTCGCTCTCGCCTCGGCGGCGGTGGGCCTGGTGGCGGCGCTGGCCGGTCCGACGGCGTACACCCTGAGCACGCTCCAGCAGGGTCACACCGGCTCGATCGTCACGGCCGGTCCGGCGGGCGCGAGCAGGATGGGCGGCCCCGGCGGCGGTGGCCGGCCGGGCGGTGGCATGGGCCGCGGCGGCTTCGGCGGCGGCATGCCGGGCCAGAGCCGGCAGGGAGGCCGGCTGAACGGCAACGGATTCCCGGGCGGTGGCATGCCGGGCCGGAACCAGCCGGGCCCGCAGGGGCAGCAGAACGGCAACGGGTTCCCCGGCGGCGGCCGGACGGGCGAGGGCGGCATGGGCGGCGGCGGAGGCGTCGGCGGCCTGCTGAACGGCGCGTCCGTCTCCGCCGGGGCCAGGAAGCTGCTGGAGACGGACGCGGCGAAGTACACCTGGGTGGCCGCGTCCATCGGCTCCCAGAACGCGGCCGCCTACCAGCTCGCCACCGGCGATCCGGTGATGGCGATCGGCGGCTTCAACGGCACCGACCCGTCGCCCACGCTGGCCCGGTTCAAGCAGTACGTGGCCGACGGGAGGATCCACTACTTCATCGCGGGCGGCGGCATGGGCAGGGGCGGCAACAGCGGCACCGCCTCCCAGATCAGCTCGTGGGTCCAGAGCACCTTCAAGAAGGTGACGGTCGGTTCGGCCACCTTCTACGACCTGACGCAGAGGAAGACCGGCTGACGGACGGGCCGGGGAACGGGCGTACGAGAAAAGTGTTGTACACCGTATAGCTGCCAGCTATACGGTGTACAGCATGTCAACGAGTCCGCACACCCCGCAGGGCCACCCCCAGCGCTGGCTGATCCTCGGTGTCATCTGTCTCGCCCAGCTCACCGTGCTGCTGGACAACACCGTCCTGAACGTGGCCATCCCCTCGCTCACCCGCGAACTGCACGCGGCCACCTCCGACATCCAGTGGATGATCAACGCCTACTCGCTGGTGCAGTCCGGCCTGCTGCTCACCGCGGGCAGCGCCGCCGACCGGTACGGCCGTAAGAAGATGCTGGTCACGGGGCTCGCCCTGTTCGGCCTCGGCTCCCTCACGGCGGCCCTCGCCGGTTCCACCGCCCAGCTGATCGTCGCCCGGGCCGGCATGGGCATCGGCGGCGCGCTGCTGATGACGACCACGCTCGCCGTCGCCATGCAGATCTTCGCCCCCGAGGAGCAGCCGAAGGCCATCGGCATATGGGCCGCGGTCAACGCCCTGGGCTTCGCCGCCGGGCCCCTCATCGGCGGCTTCCTGCTGAACCACTTCTGGTGGGGCTCGATCTTCCTGATCAACCTTCCGGTGGCGGCACTGGGCCTGGTCGCGGCCGTCGTCCTCGTACCGGAGTCCAAGGCGCCGCGCGGCGACCGGCCGGACCTGGTGGGCGCACTGCTGTCCACGGTCGGCATGGCCGCGCTCGTCTACGCGATCATCGCCGGGCCGGTGCACGGCTGGACCTCGCCGCGCGTGCTGGTCACGGCGGCCGTGGCGGTGGTGGTGCTCGGGCTCTTCGGCTATGCCGAGAGCAGGGTCGCCGAGCCGATGCTCGATCCGCACTTCTTCCGCGACCGGAAGTTCACCGGGGCCGTCGCCGGGGCGGTGCTGATCGCCTTCGGGATGGGCGGGTCGCTGTTCCTGCTGACCCAGCACCTCCAGTTCGTGCTCGGCTACGAGCCCCTGGAGGCGGGGCTGCGCACGGCTCCGCTGGCGCTGACGGTCGTACTGCTGAACTTCTCCGGACTGGCGGCCAAGCTGTCGCAGCGGCTGGGCACACCGGTCTCGATCGCCCTGGGGATGGCGCTGATGGCCCTCGGGCTGGTGTCGATCGCCGAGCTGGACTCCGGCGGGTACGCCGGGACGCTGGCCGGGCTGGTGGGCATCGGCGCCGGCGCCGCGGTGGCCTCGCCGGCGATGGCGCACGCCATCATGAGCGCGATACCGCCGGCGAAGGCCGGGGTGGGCGCCGGGATCAACGGAACGTTGGCCGAATTCGGGAACGGTCTTGGTGTCGCCGTCCTGGGCGCCGTGCTCAGCTCTTCACTGGCCTCGGGGAAGTCGCTGTCCGCGGGGCTGGGAGCCGGTCAACTGGTGGGAGCGGCGGCCGTGCTGACGGGCGGTCTGCTGGCCGCGGTGCTGCTCCGGCGGGCGGAGCGGAGCGTCACCTGACGGTTCGGATGGTATGGGTATGTCGGGGGCCGCGGGTGTGCACAGCGGGCCGGGACAGTGATCGGTAACGAGGAAGGGCGCCGGTGGCGAAGGACTCAGGGCGGTCGGCGCGGGCCAGTGTCTGGCTGGAACGCAAGGCCCCGCGCGGCGGGCGCAGCGGCCAGCCCTCCGGGCTCGACCGGGAGCGGATCACCGCGGCGTCGGTACGGCTGCTCGACGCCGAGGGGCTGGCCAAGTTCTCCATGCGGCGGCTGGCCGGTGAGCTGAACGTCACCGCGATGTCCCTGTACTGGTACGTCGACACCAAGGACGACCTGCTGGAACTCGCCCTGGACGCGGCCTTCGGGGAACTGCGGCTGCCCGACCCGGACGGCGCCGAGGAGCCCGACTGGCGGGCCCAGCTGCGCGACCTGGCCGCCGGGTACCGGGCCCTGCTGCTGCGTCACCCCTGGCTGTCCCGGCTGGCCGGGCAGTACCTCAACATCGGGCCCAACGCGCTGGCCTTCTCCCGTACCGTGCAGCGCGTCGTCCGGCGCACCGGGCTGCCGGCGCACCGGGTGATGAGCGCCATCTCGGCCGTGTTCCAGTTCGTGTACGGCTACGGCACGCTGGAGTCCCAGTTCATGTCCCGGATCGCCGACTCCGGGCTGAGCGCGGACGACTACTACCAGCAGGCCCTGACCGAGGCGCAGCGGCATCCCCAGGCCGCGGACATGATCCAGGAGTCCAGGGAGTTCATGGAGGCCCGCGGCGGGGACACGGTCGCCGAGATGATGGACCGGGACTTCACCTTCGCCCTGGACCTGCTGATCGCCGGTATCGAGGTGATGGTCGAGCGCGGCTGATCAGCCCTGGTCCGTCACCAGCCGGGCCGGGAAGCCGCCGGTGGCCACCGGGCCCCAGCGCTCCGGGGTGATCCGGATGATCGACTTGCCCTGCTTGACCATCGCCGCGCGGTACTCGTCCCAGTCGGGGTGCTCGCCGGCGATGTTGCGGTAGTACTCGACCAGCGGTTCCACCGAGTCGGGGGTGTCGACGACCTCGGCCGTGCCGTCGATCTGGACCCACGGGCCGTTCCAGTCGTCGCTCAGGACGACCAGCGCGACCCGCGGATCCCGCCGGGCGTTGCGGGCCTTGGCCCGCTCCGGGTAGGTGGAGACCACGATCCGGCCGGAGTCGTCGACCCCGCAGGTCAACGGGGAGGCCTGCGGCCCGCCGTCGGCCCGGCGGGTGATCAGCAGGGCCCGGTGCCGGGGCCGTACGAACTCCAGCAACTCGTCCAGGGATACCCGGGTGTTGGTAGCGATGTTCGGTGCCATGACAGCAGCCTAGGGGCAGCCGGCCACCGGGAGGGTGACCCTGTTGTGCCTACGCCTGGGGCAGCGTGTCGCCCTGGACCGCCTGGATGTCCAGCTCCACCTTCAGGGTGGTGCCGATCGCGGCGATCCCCGCCTGGAGCACCTGGTTGTAGTTCATCGCGAAGTCCTCCCGGTGCAGTTCCGCCGTCGCCCGGAAGGCCGCCCGGGTGCCGCCCCAGGGGTCGGCGCCGGTGCCCAGGTAGGCCAGGTCGAGGTCCACCGGTCGTACGATCCCGTGCATGGACAGCTCGCCGTGCACCGTCCAGCGGTCGGGGCCGGACTGGGTCAGGCCCGTCGACCGGTAGGTGATCTCCGGGTGGTTCTCGACGTCGAGGAAGTCGCCCGAGCGCAGGTGCGTGTCGCGCATGCCGTTGCCGGTGTCGACGGACGCGGCCCTGATGACCGCCTCCACCCGGGACTTGCCGATGTCGTCGGGGGCGATCTCGATCGTGCCGCCGAACTCGGTGAACCGGCCGTGCACGCTGGAGATGCCCAGGTGCTGGGCGACCGCGGCGACGGAGGAGTGCACCGGGTCGATGGTCCAGGGGCCGGGCGGCGGCAGTTCGGAGCCGCCCTGCCGGGCCAGTGTGACCGTGCCGACCTCGGCCCGGCCGCTCGCGGTGACGATCGCGGAGGAGGCCGCGGGCGCGTACCCGACGGCCGTCACGATCACCGTGTACGCCCCCGGCGCCAGCTCGGTGGTGTCCCGCACGGCCCCCTCGGCGTCCGCCTCGGCCCGCAGCACCTGCGTACCGGTCATGTCGGTCACCGTGACGACCGCGTGCGACACGGCCCACCCGTCCCGCGTACGGATCTTCGCGGTCAGTCCCATCCCGTTCTTCTCCCTGAAAAAGCCTAATAAATAGGTCGTAATGGACCGGCCCGTGGCGCGCACGAGGGGCGCGCACCACGGGCCGGGGGCCGGACTACTCGCCGGGGTGGGCGAGTTCGATCTCGTGGCCGTCGACTCCGGGGCCGGAGACGGTGAGGGCCGTGGCCACCGGCGGGTAGCCCGTCGCGATGACGGTGTACTCGCCGCTGTCCAGGTCGGTGAAGGCGTACGCCCCGTCCGCGCCGGTGGTGGCGGTGCCGACCACGTTGCCGGCCTGGTCGACCAGGGTCACCCGGGCGTCGGCGAGCAGGCCGTGCGGGGACCGGACGACACCCTGGAGGCGGGCGCCGGCGTCCAGGTCGATCTCGACCCGGGTGACCCCGGTGGTGCCGACCTCGACCGGCAGCGCGCGGGGCCGGAAGCCCTGCGCGTTGACCGCGACGGTGACGGTGCCGGGCACCAGGTCGGTGAGGGCGAAGTCGCCCTGCTCCCCGGTGGCGGCGGTGGCCAGCAGATCACCGCGGACGTCGGTGACGATCACCATGGCGTCCTTGACCGGCAGCGCGCTCCCGGCGGCCCGGACCACACCGGTCAGCCCGCTGGTGCCGCTGAGCAGGATGTCGTACGACAGCGGTTCCTCGCCCACCACGACGGTGGAGGCCTGCGGCTGGTAGCCGTCGGCGGAGGCGATCAGGACGTACGAGCCGGTGCCCGGGGCGTCGATCGCGTAGCCGCCGTCGGCCTGGGCGACCGCGCGGCCCAGCTGGCGGCCGGACAGCGAGATCAGGGTGACCGCGGCCTGCGGGACCGGGGCGCTCTCGGCGCCGCGGACGAAGCCGTGCACCGGGGTGCCGCCGGTGGTGCCGGGCCCGGCGACCGTGGCGACGGCGGTGGCCAGCGGCTGGGTGGCCGTGGCGGCGGCCGGGGTCTGCGCGGCGTCGGCGGCCGGGGTGGCGGCGACGGCGGCCGGGACCGGCTGCTCGGCGACCGGAGCGGCCTCGGCGGCGACCGGGGTGGCCTCGGCGGGGGCGCTGTCGCCCTCGGCGGCCTGGGCCAGGGCTCCCTTGGTCTTCAGCGGAACCTCCTTGATGAACAGCACGACGACGAAGGCGATCAGGGCGAACGGCGCCGCGTAGAGGAAGACGTCGGCGATGCCGTGGCCGTAGGCGCCCTCCAGCCAGGTGCGGACCGGGGCGGGCAGCTTGTCCATGTCGGGCAGGCCGTTGCCGCCCGCCGCGTGCGCGGCGGCCATCCGGGCCTTCGGGCTCAGCTCGGTGATGGTGTCCTTGGCGTAGTGGGTGATCCGCTCGGACATGACCGAGCCGAGCACGCCGACGCCGACCGCACCGCCGAGGGAGCGGAAGAAGCTCACCACGGAGGAGGCGACACCGAGGTCCTGCGGGGCGACCTGGTTCTGCGTGGACAGCACCAGGTTCTGCATCATCATGCCGACGCCGATGCCCAGCAGCGCCATGTAGATCGACAGCTCCCAGTAGGGGGTGTCGTAGCGCATCAGGCCGAGCAGGCCCAGGCCCGCCGTGAGGAAGACACCGCCGGCGACCAGCCAGCCCTTCCAGCGTCCGGTGCTGGTGATGAACCGGCCGGAGACCATCGACGCGACGAACAGACCGCCGATCATCGGGATGGTCATCACACCCGACATGGTCGGGGACTTGTCGCGGGCCAGCTGGAAGTACTGCGAGAAGAAGACGGTGCCCGAGTACATGCCGACACCGACGAACAGCGAGGCCAGGGAGGCCAGCGAGATGGTGCGGTTGCGGAACAGGCGCAGCGGGATGATCGGCTCGGAGGCCTTGGTCTCGGTGTACACGAAGAGCAGCGCGAGCACGATCGTGCCGCCCACCATCGTGTACGTCTGCCAGGACAGCCAGTCGTACTTGTCGTTGGCGAAGGTGACCCAGATCAGCAGCAGCGAGGCCGCGGCGGTGATGAAGAAGGCGCCGAGCCAGTCGACCTTGACCTGGCGCTTGACCACCGGCAGGTGCAGGGTCTTCTGGAGGACGATCAGCGCGATCAGCGCGAACGGGATACCGACGAAGAGGCAGTAGCGCCAGCCGAGCCAGTCGGTGTCGGTGATGACACCGCCGAGCAGCGGGCCGCCGACGGTGGCCACGGCGAAGGTGGCACCGGTGTAACCGCTGTACCGGCCGCGCTCACGCGGGGAGATCATCGCGGCCATGATCACCTGGACCAGGGCGGACAGACCGCCGGCGCCCAGGCCCTGCACCACACGGGCGGTGATCAGCATGGCCGGGTTCTGCGCCGTACCGGCGATGACCGAGCCGATGATGTAGATCACCAGGGATATCTGGACCAGGGCCTTCTTGCTGACCAGGTCGGCCAGCTTGCCCCACAGCGGCACCGAGGCGGTCATCGAGAGCAGCGCCGCGGTGACGACCCAGGTGTACGCGGACTGGCCGCCGCCGAGGTCCTTGATGATCGTCGGCAGGGCGTTGGTGACGATGGTCGAGGACAGGATGGCGGCGAACAGGCCGAGCAGCAGGCCGGACAGCGCCTCCATGATCTGCCGGTGCGTCATCGGGGCGTGGCCCGCCGAGGAGCCTCCCCCGTGCTTGGCGTGAGCCCGCACACCGGCTGGTGTGGTCGTTGCCATGGGCTTCCTTCTCTTACGTGGTTGCGGGTGTACGGGTGGTCTCTGCGACTACGGGGGCGGGCTCCGCGGGGAGCCGGACCGGCGTCGAGCGGCAGTCGCCGAAGGACGCCCGCAGGCGGGTCATCAGCCGGATGAGCTGGCCGACCTCGTCGTCGGTCCAGTCGGCGAGCCGCTCGGCGAGCAGATGCGAGGTCCGCCGGGACAGCTCGTCGCACTGCTCCAGGCCCGAGGGGGTCAGGCGCAGGATGCGCGAGCGCTTGTCCGCCGGGTCCGGGTGCCGTTCGATCCAGCCGCGTGCGGCGACGTGTGCGACATGGCGGCTGGTGACCGACATGTCCACGGCCAGCAGCTCGGCGAGCTTGCTCATGCGCATGTCGCCGTGGCGGCTGAGGAGCGTCAGCACGGCGGCCGAGCCGGCCGGGCAGTCGTGGGGCAGGATCCGCCCCAGGTCCCGTTTCACGGCCCCGACGGCACTGAGCTGACGCGCCAGCTCTTCGAACTGCGTCTGCTCGGCCATCACACCTCCCGTATTCGTTGCTTGGGGCAACCATACGCTCGATTGGTTGCTACAGGCAAATAAGTCGGGCGAGAGCTGACGCAAAACCTTGGCAAAGGCAAGTATTGCGATCGTAAATGTGCAGGTCGGTGCGGGTGGGCTGCGGGTGGGCTGCCCCCGTCTGTCCCGGTGGCCCCCCACTTGGGTGCCCGGCCCCGTCTTCGCTAAGGTCTCGGGCCATGGCTAACACCCAGGGCCCCCAGGGCAATTACGACCCCGCCGGCAGCACCCAGATGTTCCGCGCGTTCGTCGACGAGGCTCCCCAGGGACGGCAGCAGCAGGCGGCGGCCTCCTCCGGCCCCCGCGTCGGCCTGATCATCGGCGTGATCGTGGCGATCGCGGTGGTGGCGGGTGTGGCCTGGCTGGCCCTGTCGTAGGACGCGCCGACGGGCCGACCGGCTCGTGCGGGCCGACCGGCTTGTGCGGGCTGACCGGCTTGTGCGGGCTGACCGGCTTGTGCGGGCTGACCGGCTCGTGCGGGCTCATTTCCACCGTACGGAGACGTCCCGCGTCTCGATGTGCATGCCGAGCGGCACTTGCCAGGCTTCCACGCACACCGTCCAGGCGGTGCTCTTCTCCGCTCCGGCGGCGATCGGCACCGGCAGGTCCGCGGTGGACTCGACGGTTCCCCAGTCGATGCCGAGCGCCCCGATGATGTGCGTCCCGAAGGTCACCGAGCCGGAAGCCACCGCCGTACCGCCCGCGTTGCGGAAGTCGACGGTCACCTTCTGGCACCAGCGGTGATCCGTCGGTGCGGTGACAGGGGTGCCCCAGGAGAGATCGGCGGGGGCGGCCGGAGTGGTCGTCGGCGCGGTGGACGGGCCGGTCGACGAGGTGGGGCCGGAGGTCGGACCGGTTGTCGGGCCAGGCCTCGGGCTGCGGCTCGGGCTCGGTCTCGGGGAGGCGGCCGTCGGGCGTTCCGGGCTGCCGCTGGCACCCGAGGCCGGAGTGGTGGCCGGGGGTGCGGACGTAGGGGTCGCCCCCGGAGGTGAGTCGCCGCTCGCCCGGGTACGGCCGTGACTGCGCCGGCCGGCTCCGTCGAGCGGTACCAGCGTCACCGATCCCGTCGGCGTCGCGGCCGACGGGCGTCCCGGCGAGGAGCCGCCGCCCACCGCGGCATAGCCGCCACCCGGTCCGCCGCCTTGGCAGGCGGCGATCACCCCGCCGAGGCAGACGAAAACCACCGAAGCCGCCGCGAGGGCCCCGCGGCGGCCACGCATCCATGTCGTCGCATGAAGCATCGCCCCATGGTGGCTGACGTACCGTCAGATAGGAATACCGGCGCGGGTGCCGTCCGGCGGACCGTTAGTCCGAGATGAGGCCTTCGCGGAGCTGCGACAGCGTCCGGGTCAGCAGCCGGGACACGTGCATCTGCGAGATCCCGACCTCCTCGCCGATCTGCGACTGGGTCATGTTCGCGAAGAACCGCAGCATGATGATCCGCCGCTCCCGGGGCGGGAGTTTGGCCAGCAGCGGCTTGAGCGACTCGCGGTACTCCACGCCCTCCAGGGCCGTGTCCTCGTAGCCGAGCCGGTCGGCCAGGGAGGCCTCGCCGCCGTCGTCCTCGGGGGCGGGGGAGTCCAGGGAGGAGGCGGTGTACGCGTTGCCGACCGCGAGGCCGTCGACCACGTCCTCCTCGGAGACGCCGAGCGCGGCGGCCAGCTCCGTGACCGTCGGCGAGCGGTCCAGCTTCTGGGACAGCTCGTCGCTCGCCTTGGTCAGGGCCAGGCGCAGCTCCTGGAGCCGGCGCGGGACGCGCACCGACCAGGAGGTGTCCCGGAAGAAGCGCTTGATCTCGCCGACCACGGTCGGCATCGCGAAGGTCGGGAACTCCACGCCCCGTTCGCAGTCGAAGCGGTCGATCGCCTTGATCAGGCCGATGGTGCCGACCTGGACGATGTCCTCCATCGGCTCGTTGCGCGAGCGGAAGCGCGCGGCCGCGTAGCGGACCAGCGGCAGGTTCAGCTCGATCAGGGTGTCCCTGACGTAGGCCCGCTCGGGGCTGTCCTCGCCGAGCGCGGCGAGTCGCAGGAACAGGGAGCGGGACAGGGTGCGGGTGTCGATGTCCCCGGTGGCCGGCAGGACCGGCGGGGCCTCGACGGCGAGCGGGGACTCGAGGTCGGCCCCGGCGTCGGCGGCGGCCTCGGCGAGGGGAACGGTCGGGGACGGCACGGCGGCGAGGGGCGTGATGCCCTCGATGCCGTCGAGGACGTCGAGAGCGTCGAGCTCCTTGGGCGCAACCTCGCTCATCGCGGGCGTCAGCACCTTCGAGCTGCCCTGGTCTGCGGACATGCCACCCCCTTTGGGTCGCGGGACGGTCGCGGCGGCGGCGCCGTCTTCCGGGCAACGCAGCCTTCACCTGAATACCGGAGCCGAAGCCCCGGCAAACGCTCTTCCCGCAGAATGTCACATGTCGGCAACACGCTGTAGTGACATGTCGACATGCAAGATGCGAATCGCCCCTGGATAAAAGGGGTCTGACGCTTTTTCGGGGCACAACTGTCGGCATCGGTGCTGGTGAGCGATTCGCTCTGCGCGGTGAGGCATCGATCGCGTTTGCGATGCAGGCCGTGATCCCCGCCGTGCTTCCGTGCGCCTGCCGTGCACCGGCCCAAAGGGTGGGTCGGAAGTCCCCTAAGGGGCTATGCGTCGATGCGATTCGCGGAGCGCAGTCGCTGGAAGCTGCGGGCGAGCAGCCGGGAGACATGCATCTGGGAGACGCCGAGTTCCGCGCTGATCTGGCTCTGGGTGAGATTGCTGTAGTAGCGCAGCAGCAGGATGCGCTGCTCCCTCTCGGGGAGTTGGACGAGGAGATGGCGGACCAGGTCGCGGTGTTCCACGCCGTCCAGGGCGGGATCCTCGTATCCGATGCGGTCCAGCAGGCCGGGCAGCCCGTCGCCCTCCTGCGCGGCCTCCAGCGAGGTGGCGTGGTACGACCGCCCCGCCTCGATGCAGGACAGCACCTCGTCCTCGCTGATCCGCAGCCGCTCGGCGATCTCGGCGGTGGTGGGCGAGCGGCCGTAGAGCGTGGTCAGGTCCTCGGTGGCGCTGTTCACCTGCACCCACAGCTCGTGCAGCCGGCGCGGTACGTGGACCGTGCGGACGTTGTCGCGGAAGTACCGCTTGATCTCGCCGACGACGGTGGGCATCGCGAAGGTCGGGAACTGCACGCCGCGGTCGGGGTCGAAGCGGTCGATGGCGTTGATCAGCCCGATGGTGCCGACCTGGACGACGTCCTCCATCGGCTCGTTGCGGGAGCGGAAGCGGGCGGCCGCGTAGCGCACGAGCGGGAGGTTCGCCTCGATCAGCGCCCCCCGCACCCGGTTGTGCTCCGGCGTGCCCGGGGTGAGCTGCTTCAGCTCGGCGAAGAGCACCTGGGTCAGCGCCCGGGTGTCGGCGCCGCGGCGTTTTCCGGGGCCGGGAGGGTCGGGCGCGGGGTCCGAGAGGGCGGGTGCGGGGGCGGGAGCGGGCGCCTCTTCCTGGGGCGGCGCAGTACTGGCCGACACGGTCAACGCCACCTCTTCATCGGTCAATCATCCGTCAAAAGCGGTCATAGCATCACAAGACATGTGCACTGTGTGCAAGCACCCCATAACCCCGTGTTGTGTTCAAACGCCGACAAGTTGGGGAAGACGGACCAGGATGCAGGTGCCCGGGTGCAGGGACCGGGTGCAGGACGCGCGGAAGCCCCCCGCCGTCCGGCGAGGGGCTTCCGGGAGAACTCGGGGGAGCCGGGGTGGCCTAGAACTCGTAGTCCGCGATCACCCAGGTGGCGAACTCGCGCCACAGCGCGACGCCCGCCTGGTGGGCCGGGTGCTCCAGGTAGCGCTTGAGGGCGTCCGCGTCCTCGACGGCCGAGTTGATCGCGAAGTCGTACGCGATCGGCCGGTCGCTGATGTTCCAGGCGCACTCCCAGAAGCGCAGCTCCTCGATCTGGCCGCCCAGTGCCCGGAACGCCTCCACGCCCGCCGTGACCCGCGGATCGTCGCGCTCGACGCCCTCGTTGAGCTTGAACAGGACCAGGTGGCGGATCATGGGGTGTACCTCAGCTCTTTCCTCCGTTGGCGACCCAGGTCATGAAGTCGCCTATGGCCTTGGCCGCGTCAGATATGCCCTCGAAGCCTATCTGGACGTACGAGGCCGCCTTGGCCGGGTCCGTGATGATCACGTAGAGCACGAAGACCACGAGCGCGTACACCACGATCTTCTTGGCGTTCACCGCCACCGCGGCCTCCCCTCTGCCTTGGCCTCGTGGGCCGCTGCCGACGGCCGCGAGTCTAACCTTCACGGCCTTTTCCAGGGCCAACGGCCCACTGCCCGAGGCCCTTTGCCGCGCGGGCGGCCACCGTGGGGCGCACGCACGAAGGGCCCCGTCTTTCGACGGGGCCCTTCCAGGAGCGGTAGCGGAGGGATTTGAACCCTCGGTGACTTGCGCCACACTCGCTTTCGAGGCGAGCTCCTTCGGCCGCTCGGACACGCTACCGAGGGAGACCCTACAGCAAGGTGGGGCAAGGTTTGAAATCGGTATCCGGTGGTGCCGGGACCGGTGCCGTGCCTGCTGCCGCGGCCGGTGCCGTCAGCGGTTGCGGAAGAAGTCGGTGAGGAGGCGGGCGCAGTCCTCGGCGAGGACGCCCTCGATGACCTCCGGGCGGTGGTTGAGCCGCCGGTCGCGCACCACGTCCCAGAGCGAGCCGGTCGCGCCGGCCTTGTCGTCGCGGGCGCCGTAGACCACCCGGTCCACCCGGGACTGGACCAGCGCGCCCGCGCACATCGTGCAGGGCTCCAGGGTGACGACGAGCGTGCAGCCGGTCAGCCGCCACTCCCCGAGCCTGGCCGCGGCCCGCCTGAGCGCGAGGACCTCCGCGTGGGCCGTGGGATCACCCGTGACCTCGCGCTCGTTGTGCCCGGCCGCGAGCACCGTCGTACCGTCCGGGCCCAGCACGAGCGCGCCGACCGGGACGTCCCCGCCCCGGGCGGCCAGCCCGGCCTCGTCCAGGGCGAGCCGCATCGCGGCTTGCCAGCGGTCGCGTACCGGGTCCGGCGTGCCCTGCCCGTGCTGTGCTGCGGTCAGCGGACGGTCTCCAGCACCTCCGAGGCACCCAGGGCCTCGGCGATCGTGTTCAGCGCGTCGTCGGCGTCCAGGGTGCGCAGCTCCTTCTCGCTGATGCCCAGGTCGTCGAGGATCCGGCTGTCGCCCACCGGGGTGTGCGACACCGCGTCGCCCCCGGTGCCGTCCGTGTCCTCGTCCTGGTCCTCGTCGTCGGACTCGCCGTCCTCGGTGCCGTCGAGGTCCAGGGAGTCCAGGTCGGGGCCGTCGTCGGCACCGGGCTCCCGGCCGAGCAGCTCGTCGGTGAGCAACAGCTCCCCGTACGCGCTGCGCTGGGCGGCGGCCGCGTCCGAGACGTAGATGCGAGGGTCGTCCTCGCCGTCCACGCGGACGACGCCGAACCAGGCGTCCTCCTGCTCGATCAGCACGAGCACCGTGTCCTCGTCGGGAGAGGCTTCCCGGGCCAGGTCGGCCAGATCCGACAGGGTCTCCACATCGTCGAGCTCTGTGTCGCTCGCTTCCCACCCGTCTTCGGTGCGCGCGAGCAGTGCGGCGAAGTACACCGTGACTCTCCCACTGGTCATAGGCGTGCCGGTTGGGGGTCCCCCCGGCGGAGGTTCTTGGGCGGAGAGAGCTGGGCTCCGAGCCCCACCCACTCGGAATCGTGGCAGAAACAAGGCGTTCAGGGGACGTCTTCGGCTCCCTGTGTCCGGCAGTTTCGAGCGTGGATCCGTAATCGACTCACCAGCGCACTTGTTGCCGCCACCTGCGGATCGTACGCGGCTTTTCGAAGCACTCACGCACCCCCGCCCGCCAAACGCCCAAGCGGACCTGGATCTTCCCCGCCGGGGGGCGGTCCACCGGCCGCGCGTGGCTACCAGCGGAAGGTCCGCATCCGCATCGCGTGGCGCAGGCGCGCGGCCTTGGTGCGCCGGGGCTGGACGCGGGCGCGCAGGGCGCGGGCCTCGGCGAGGTCGCGCAGGAACTGGGCGCGCCGGCGGCGCCGCTCGGCGTCGCTCTCCGGCGCCTTCGCCCCGGCTGTCTCGGATTCGCCCGCGTCGCGCGGGTCAGGCAGGTCAGGCACGTCACACCACCCCGGTCCTCCCTCCCACTTTCCCCCGGACGGCCGGTTTGACGCCAGGGCGGGGCGGTCGTCGGCGCAGGTACCGTTATGGGCATGCGTCTCCACGTCGTCGACCACCCCCTGGTCGCTCACAAGCTCACCACGCTGCGCGACCAGCGCACCGACTCCGCGACCTTCCGCCGGCTCGCCGACGAACTGGTCACCCTGCTCGCCTACGAGGCCACGCGGGACGTACGCACCGAGACCGTCGACATCCGGACGCCGGTCGCGCAGACCACCGGCGTCAAGCTCGCCCGGCCCCGCCCGCTGGTGGTGCCGATCCTGCGCGCCGGTCTCGGCATGCTGGACGGCATGGTCCGGCTGCTGCCGACCGCCGAGGTGGGCTTCCTCGGCATGATCCGCAACGAGGAGACGCTCCAGGCCTCCACCTACGCCTCGCGGATGCCGGAGGACCTCTCGGGCCGCCAGGTGTACGTCCTCGACCCGATGCTGGCCACCGGCGGCACGCTGGTCGCGGCGATCCAGGAGCTGATCAAGCGGGGCGCCGACGATGTCACGGCGGTGGTGCTGCTGGCCGCTCCCGAGGGCGTCGAGGTCATGGAGCGGGAGCTGGCGGGCACGCCGGTGACGGTCGTGACGGCCGCGGTGGACGACCACCTCAACGAGCTGGGCTACATCGTGCCGGGGCTGGGCGACGCGGGCGACCGCCTGTACGGCGCGGCCGAGTAGGTTTCCCCGCCTGCGGGCGGCTCAGGGGAGCCCAGGGGTGCCTGAGGAGGCGCCCAGGGTTCCCCTTTTCTTACGCGCCTTTTCCTACGCGTTTCCTACGAGCAGCCCTTCTTGGCGGATTCCGCCGTCGCGTCGGGCGTGGTCAGCGCCGCCAGGGCCTGCTGTGCGTCCGCCGGCTTGGCCAGGCCCTTGAAACCGTCCCCGATGATGAGGTCGAGGTCGGCTCCCTTGCGGCCGTCGACCCGCTGCTCGGCGGCGGCCAGCTGGGTGGCCAGCACCGGGAGCGAGGTGTTCCGGGCGCCGGCGGGGCCGAGCAGTATCCCGGTGCCCTTGACCTTCTTGTCGTACTCCTTGCCGGCGTTGCCCACGTCACCGATCTTGAAGCCGCGCTTCTTCAGCGCGTCGGCGGTGTCCTTGGCGAGTCCGGTGCGCTTCGTGGCGTTGTAGACGTTCACCGTGATCTGGCCCGGCTCGGGCAGGGCCTTGGCGTGGGCGGCAGGGGCGACCTTGGTCCGGCAGCCGGCCTTGGGCGTGGCCGCTGTCGCCTTCTCGCCGCCGGTGAAGACGTCGATGAGCTGCACGGTGCCCCAGCCGATCAGACCGAGCGCGGCGGCGGACGCCACCACGGCGGCGACGAGCCTGCCGCGTCGCCGGGGCGGACGCATCCGAGGGTATTTGTCCCCCGTGATCCGGTACTGGCCGCCCATGCCGGGAGGAGTCAGCATGCTCATGGGCGCAGCGTAGTGCGCCCGGGCGGCGCTGCCTATTAGATGATCAGTCGATGCCGCCCAGTGGAACCCGAAAGGGCCAACGGCCGTGTCGCGCCGGGCCGGTCGGGGCCGGTCAGTCCAGCTCGAGCACGCGCGCGTGCAGCACCTGGCGCTGCTGGAGGGCGGCGCGGACGGCGCGGTGCAGTCCGTCCTCCAGGTAGAGGTCGCCCTGCCACTTCACGACGTGCGCGAAGAGGTCGCCGTAGAACGTCGAGTCCTCCGCCAGCAGGGTCTCGAGATCGAGCTGCTGCTTGGTGGTGACGAGCTGATCGAGGCGGACCGGGCGCGGCGCGACGTCCGCCCACTGCCGGGTGCTTTCCCGGCCGTGGTCGGGGTACGGCCGGCCGTTTCCGATGCGCTTGAAGATCACACGGAAAGCCTACCGGTCAAGACGTTCCGGGCGCAGCCATGGCGACGGAGTGCCAGCCCGGAAAAGATCTCGCAAACAGAACATAACGGGGATTACCGGGAGCATGCGTGGGCGGAGCAGGGGTCACCGCGCTGGGCGCTGCGCCCGCCCGGCCGTTATGCACAGGCTGTGGACCGGGAGCCGGGTGAACGGGGTGGGTGCGGGGTTGACCGGGTTCACACGGTCCGTGGGATCTGGCGGGCCCGGCTGCGGATGCCGAAGGCGGTGACGATCTCCACGATGCCGACCACGACCAGCCAGATGCCGCCGACGAGGGTCAGTACGGCGACCGAGCGGAACGGTGAGTCGATCAGCACGATGCCGGCGAGGAAGGTGAGGACCCCGAGGAACACCTGCCAGCCGCGGGCGGGCATGCGGGGGTCGGAGGCGGCCGCCAGGGTCTGGGTGATGCCGCGGATCACCCAGCCGATGCCGATCCACAGGGCGAGCAGCAGGATCGACTGCATGGGCCCGCGGAAGCAGAACAGGCCGAGCACGACCGACAGGGCGCCGCTGACGAAGGCCAGCACCCGCAGCGAGGTCGCCTTGTGCGTGCCGAAGGCGGCGACCAGCTGGAAGACGCCGCTGATCAGCAGGTAGACGCCGAAGAGGACGCCGACCACGAGCAGCGAGGGGCCGGGCCAGACGAGCACCAGGACGCCCAGGATCAGCGAGGCGATGCCGGTGACCAGGACGACCTGCCAGGCGGCCTGCGACAGGGCGTGCAGCGGCCCCTCGAACGGCGGCTCGGGTTCCCGGTGGCCGCCACCCGGCGGCGCGGACTCCCGGGTGCCGCCAGCGGGTGGCGTACTCGCGTGCACATGCCGGTCGTCGTACTCGCGGCCCCAGTCCGGGCCGCTGTTCGGTGCCTCGGTCATGATCCATCGTTGGCCCGGCGCCCACGGCCCTGCCAGCGGGCAGCGTCCGAACGGGTGACACCGCGGCCCGCCCGGCCGGGGCCGGGGCGGGCCGGGTCAGCCGGTGCCGCTCGACGTGCCGGAGGCCTTCGCCGCCTTCGCCGCCGCCTTCATCTCCTGCTTGTGGGCGCGCACCTTGGCCAGCGACTCGGGTCCGGTGATGTCGGCGACGGACCGGAAGGACTTCGCCTCGCCGTACGGCCCCGCGGCCTCCAGCCAGCCCTCGGGCGCGACCCCGAGCTGCTTGCCCAGCAGGGCGAGGAAGATCTGCGCCTTCTGCTTGCCGAACCCCGGCAGCTCCTCCAGTCGTTTCCGCAGCTCGGCGCCGGTGGCGACGCCCCGCCAGACGGCCTCGGCGTCACCGTCGTAGTGCTCGGTCAGGTACTGGCACAGCTGTTGCACCCGCTTGGCCATCGAGCCCGGGTACCGGTGCACCGCCGGCTTCTCGGAGAGCACCGCGGCGAAGGCCTCCGGGTCCATCGCGGCGATGTCGTGCGCGTCCAGGTCCTCGGCGCCGAGCCGGTCGGCGATGGTCCGGGGCCCCTTGAACGCCCACTCCATCGGGATCTGCTGGTCCAGCAGCATGCCGACGAGCGCGGCGAGCGGGGAGCGTCCGAGCAGCGCGTCGGCGTCGGGGTCCTGGGCGAGGTGGAGGGTGACGTCCATGGGTCGATGATCCCGCGCGCCCGGTGATCCGGCATGGCCGGTCTCCCGCGACCCGGGTGCGGGTGCCGTGCAGGGTCACCGCTCACGTACGATTCGACCATTAAGTTAGGCAAGGCTAACCTAAAGTGAAGGGGGTCCCGGGTGACCACCGAGACCTGGCGCGACGCCTGGGGCATCCCGCACCTGCGCGCCGCCGACGCCCGCGAACTCGCCCGCGCCCAGGGCCGGGTGACCGCGCTGGACCGCGCCTGGCAACTGGAGGTCGAGCGCCACCGCGCCCAGGGCACCTCGGCCGCCTTCCTCGGCGCCGCCGCCCTCTCCTGGGACGTCCTCGCCCGCCGCGCCCGCCTCGACGACACCGCCCGCCGCTGCTTCACCGCGCTGGAACGCCGGGACGCGGAGACGGCGGACTGGGTCCGCGCCTATGTCGAGGGGGTCAACGAGGGCCTGCCGCGCGGCGCCCGCCGGGCCCCCGAGTTCGCCCGCACCGGTCTCACCCCCGGCCCCTGGCAGCCCTGGACACCCCTCGCCGTCTGGCTCTCCACCCACATCCTCTTCGCCGGCTTCCCCGCCAAGCTCTGGCGCGAGCAGGCGATCCGGCACCTCGGCCCCGACGCCGTCGGCCTGTTCGCCACGGACGGCCCCGGCACGGCCGGCAGCAACGGCTGGCTGGTCACCGGCGACCGCACGGACACCGGGCACGCCCTGATCGCCGGCGACCCCCACCGCTTCATCGAGGACCCCGGTGTCTACCAGCAGATCCGCCTGTCCTGCCCCGAGTTCGACGTGGTCGGCCTGGCCGTCCCCGGCATCCCCGGCATCGCCCACTTCGGGCACACCGGCCAGGTCGCCTGGGCCATCACCCACGCCATGGCCGACTACCAGGACCTCTACCGCGAGCGGCTGCGCCGCACCGGCGCGGGAGTGGAGGCCCTGGGCCCCGACGGCCACTGGCACCGCGCCACCCGGCACACCGAGACGGTCCACATCGCGCACGAACCCCCGCTGGAGATCGAGCTGATCGAGACCCCGCGCGGCCCGGTGATCGCCGGAGGGCCGGAGGGCCTGGACGCGGGCGTCATAGAGGGTGCCGATCCGGGCGTCGTGGGCGACGGCGACGACACCACCGCCCTGGCCCTGCGCTACCCGCCCCGGGTCACGGAGGACCTCGGCTTCAGCGCCCTCCTCCCCCTCCTGCGCGCCCGCACCGTCGCCGACGTCGACCGGGCGCTGGACTCCTGGGCCGAACCGGTCAACACCGTCCTGGCCGCCGACACCGCCGGAGGCACCCTGCACCGCATCGCCGGCCGGGTCCCGCTCCGCGCCCACGCCAACCGCCTGCACCCCGTCCCCGCCTGGCTCCCCGGCCACGAGTGGCAGGGCTGGCACGAGACGCCGTACGCGCCCACGCCCGACGGCACCGCCGTCATGGCCAACGAGCGCGGCCTCGCCTCCCCCCTCGGCGTCGAGTTCGCCCCGCCGCACCGCGCCACCCGCATCCAGGACCTGCTCGACGCGCGCCCCGCCTGGACCGCCGACGCGATGCCCGCGATCCACACCGACACCCACCTCGGCTCCGCCGGCCCCCTCCTCGACCACCTCGCCGCCCTCGACGGGCTGACCCCCGCCGCGGCCCGGCTGCGTGACCGCCTGCTCGCCTGGGACCGCCGTATGGACGCCGACAGCACCGACGCGGCGGCCTACGCAGCGCTGCGCGGCGCGGTCGTACGCCGGCTCGCCGCGCACCCCGTCCTCGCCCCGCTCGCCGAGCCCCCGGCCTACCCCGACCTGCTGCTCCCCTGGCTGGCCCTGCTCCCGCGCGTCGGCTACGCCCTGGAGCACCTGCTCCGCGCCGAGAAGCTGTACGGCATCGACCGCCCCGCCCTGGTCCGCGCCGCCCTGGAGGAGACCGCGGCCGCGCCGCCCACCGGCACCTGGGCGGACACCCACCGGCTCGCCGCCTGGCGGGCCCTGCCCGAGGAGCCGGAGCAGGAGCCGGAGCCGGAACCCGGTCTCGCCGGGGACCACGACTGCGTGCTGTGCACCTCCGCCGTGCCCGGCGTCACCGACCGCGCGGCCCGCGGTCCCGCCGCCCGCTACGTCTGGGACCTCGCCGACCGCGCCAACAGCCGCTGGGTGGTCCCCTTCGGCGCCGACGGCGTCCCCGGCAGCCCGCACCACCGCGACCAGCTCCCGCTGTGGCGGGCGGGAGAACTGGCCCCGGTCGTCACCGACTGGACCTCGCTCACCCCCGACCCCACCGAGGAGACCGATGACTGACCCGCACCTCCCCCACGAAGAGCACATCGACGGCTACGGCACCGTCCGCGTCCGCCCCCTCGACCCGGCCGCCGACGCGGACGTGATCCACGCCTGGGTCAGCGAGGAGCGCGCCGCCTTCTGGGGCATGACCGGCCTCACCCGCGACCAGGTCGCCGAGATCTACACCCACATGGCCGGCCTCGACACCCACCACGCCCACCTGGTCACCAGGGACGGCGTGCCGGCGGCCCTGCTCCAGACGTACGAACCGGCCGCCGACCGGGTCGGCGAGGTCTACGACGTACGCCCCGGCGACCTCGGCGTCCACCTGCTGCTCGCCCCGGCCGGGCCGGAGGGTCCGCGCCCCGGCTGGACGTCCGCCCTGCTCACCGCGGTCACCGGATACGCCCTGCTGGTCCTCGACCGGCAGCGGCTCGTGGTCGACCCCGACGTCCGCAACGCCAAGGCGATCGCCCGCTTCGAACGCCAGGGATTCGTCCGGGGGCCGGCGGTCGTCCTCCCGGAGGTCGACCTCCCCGAGGTGCACCTCCCGGAGAAGCGGGCTCAACTCGCCTTCCTGCCGCGGGAGGTAGCCTTCCCCGGGTGACGAACCCGGACCCGCACCCGGCCCGCACGTCCGGCGCGCCGACCCCCGAGGAACTGATCGCTCACTACAACCTGGAACCCATCCCCCGCGAGGGCGGCCTGTTCCGGCGCACCTGGGCCGGGCCCGAGCGGCCGGACGGCCGGCCGGAGGGGACGGCCATCGTCGCCCTGCTCACCGCCGACGACTTCTCCGCCCTGCACCGCCTGCCCTTCGCCGAGATCTGGCACTTCTACCTCGGCGACCCGCTCCACCTGCTGCTCCTCGCCCCCGACGGCAGCACCCGCACGGCCGTCCTCGGCCCCGCCCTGCGCGCCGGCCAGCACCTCCAGTTCACCGTCCCGGCGGGCACCTGGATGGGGGCCCGGGTGGCGCAGGGCGGGGCCTGGAGCCTGTTCGGCTGCACCATGGCCCCCGGGTTCACCTACCCGGACTACGAACACGGCGACGCGGACGTCCTTGCGGCGCGTTATCCGGCCGAGGCCGCCCGGATCAGGGAACTGTGCCGTCCATGAGCCGGCCCACCCCTCTGCTGGCGGGACAGACCGCCCTCGTCACCGGTGCCGGCGGCGGCATCGGCCGCGCCATCGCCCTGCGGTTCGCCGAGGAGGGCGCGAAGGTGGCCCTGCACTGCCGTACCTCCCGCGCGGCGGCCGAGGACACCGCCGGGCGGATCCGGGGCGCGGGCGGCGAGGCGGTCGTACTCCAGGCCGACCTGACGGACGAACAGGCCTGCCACCGGCTGATCCGGGAGACGGTGCGGTGGTCCGGCGGCACGCTCACCGCGCTGGTCAACAACGCGGCCGTGCAGCCCGTCCAGCCGCTGCCCGGGATGACGGCGGCCGAGTGGCGCACGGTCGTCGACACCGACCTCACCGGTGTCTTCTCCTGCACCCAGGCCGCCGCCGCGCATCTGCGCGCCCACGGCGGCGGCACCGTCACCCACATCGCCTCCATCGAGGCCGGCCACCCGGCCCCGGGCCACGCCCACTACAGCGCGGCCAAGGCGGCGGTGGTGACGCACGCGCGCGCGGCGGCCCTGGAGTACGGTCCGTTCGGCATCCGCGTCAACACCGTGTCACCGGGGCTGATCGACCGCCCGGGGCTGGCCGGGGACTGGCCGGACGGCGTCCGCCGCTGGCTCGCCGCCGCCCCCGCGGGCCGCCTCGGCCGCCCGAAGGACGTGGCGGACGCATGCGTGTTCCTCGCCTCCCCGCTCGCCTCCTGGATCACCGGGCACGACCTGGTGGTGGACGGCGGCGTCTCGGCCCGCCCGACCTGGTGAGCAGCTCGGCCCGTCGCTGCGTACCTCTACCGAGGCGACAGGCGACAGGCGGCAGGCGGCCGAGCGCAGGCGGCAGGCCGGCATCCGGTGAGGGAGGGACCAGGTGGACGACGTGCGCCGGACGGACGAGGCACGCCCGGGCCGTCTTCCGTTGCGGAACCTCCTTCTCGGACTGCTCCTGTTCCCGCTGCTGCTGCTCGGCACCGCGGCCCCCGCCGCGGCGCACGCCGCCCTGCGCGGCACGGACCCCGCCGACGGCAGCGTGGTGCGCACCGCGCCCCGGCAGCTGACCCTCGCCTTCACCGAGTCGGTCGCCCTCCTCACCGACTCCGTCCGGATCTACGACCCGCACAACCACCCCGTCCGCACCGGCCCCGCCGAGCACGCCCCGGGCCGCCCGGACACCGTCCGGGTCGGCTTCCCGGCCCGGGCCGCGTCCGGCACCTACACGGTCGCCTGGCGGGTGGTCTCGGCCGACAGCCACCCGGTGTCCGGCGCGTTCACCTTCTCGGTGGGCGAGCCCAGCGCCACACCGCCGGGACCGCCGCCGCAGCGCGCGGAGAACCCGGTCACCACCGCCCTGCACACCATCGCGCGCTACCTCGCCTACCTCTCCCTGGCCCTCCTGCTGGGCACGGCCGCGTTCGTGGCGTACTGCCGCCCGCCCACGACCGCCCCCCTGCGCACCCCGGCCACGGCCGCCGCCGGCACCCTCGCGGCCACCACCATCGCCCTCTTCCTGCTGCGCGCCCCCTACGAGGAGGGCACCTCCCCCACCAGCGCCCTCACCCTCTCCGCCCTCGCCCACACGGCGACGACCCGCCCCGGCGCGCTGCTCCTCGCCCGCCTGGCGCTGCTGCTCCTGGCCGGTGCCGTCGTGCTGCTGCGGCGGACCCAGCGCACCGCCCTGGTCACCGCGGCGGCCCTCGCCCTGCCCCTGGCGCTGACCTGGACGGCGGCCGGACACGCCGCGGCCGGCATCCAGGTGGTGCCCGCGATCACCGTGGCGACCGTGCATCTGCTGGCCATGGCCGCCTGGCTCGGCGGTCTCGCCGCGCTCCTGCGGATCCTGCCGAGCGCCTCCGACGCCCGCACGACGGTGACCCGCTTCTCCCGGCTGGCCCTCGCCTCGGTGGCGGTCCTGGCCGTGACCGGCGTCTACCAGTCCTGGCGGGGCCTCGGCTCCTGGCAGGCGCTCACCGAGACGTCGTACGGCCGCACCCTGCTGGCCAAGCTGGCCGCGGTCGCCGCGCTGCTGCTGGCGGCGGCCTGCTCGCGCACCTGGACGTCCCGGCTGTCCACCGGGGCCGCCCTGCCCCAGCTGCGCCGCTCGGTGCTGGCCGAGGCGGCCGTGGCCCTGGTGGTGATGGCCCTGACGACCCTGCTCACGGCGACCGCCCCGGGGCGCACGGCCGCAGCGGAGGCCACCGGGCCCACGGCCACCGCCGGCATCCCGACCGCCTCGGTCATCACCCTCCCCTTCGACACCGGCAGCCCCGGCGGTCACGGCAGTGTGCAGATCACCCTCGACCCCGGACGGGTCGGCCGCACCTCCGTCCAGGCGGTGGTCTACGGCCCCGACGGCGGCCTGTCCACGGTCCCCGAACTCCGGGTCACCCTGACCCTGGACGCCCGGCGCATCGGCCCCCTGGACACGCGGATCACCGACCGCGGCGGCTACTGGGCCACCGACTCCTTCCGCCTCCCGCTGCCCGGCACCTGGACCCTGAAGGCGACGGTCCGCACCTCGGAGACGGACCAGACGACGGTGTCGGCACCCGTACGGGTCGCCCCGTAGGCCGCCTTGCCGGGTCGGTGGCGGGCGGCGGGCACTGTTAGGCTGCGCCACCCGTTGTTGTTAAACGCGCAACCAACGCGCACATCATCTGCCAGGAGAGGGCGACCGGGGGATGGTCCTCGACGACGCGTCCGCGGAGTTCCATGAGTTCTTCGAGCGCCACTATGCCGAACTCGCCCGTCTCGCACACCTGCTGACCGGCGAGACCGACGCGGCGGACGACCTCGCGGCGGACGCCCTGGTTGCCCTGTGGCAGCGCTGGGACCGGTTGCGGCGGGCCGACCATCCGCTCGCGTACGCCCGCGGGGTGGTGGCCAACCTGGCGCGCGGCCGGATCCGCAGCGCGGTGCGCGAGCGACGCCGGATCACGCTGTTCTGGTCCCGCACCGCCGAGAAAGTGGACGGGCCGGACGTGGCCGCCGTGCTGGACGTCCGCGGGGCGCTCGCCCGGCTGCCGTTCCGCAAGCGGGCCTGCGTGGTGCTGCGGCACGCCTTCGACCTGTCGGAGAAGGACACGGCGGCGGCGCTGGGCATCTCGGTCGGTACGGTCAAGAGCCAGACCTCGAAGGGCATGGCCGAGTTGGAGAGGATGCTGGGCGCACGCGCGGCCGGGGACCTGGTGGCAGGGAGGAGGAACCGGTGAACGAGGAGATCACCCGTCGGCTGCGCGAGGCCGCCGAGGACCACCGGCCCGACCGCGTAAGGATGCTGGCCCGGGTGCAGCGCGGCATGGCCGGCCCGGCCGTCCGGCACCGCGCGCGGCCGTTCGCGAGGTCCGGGATCAGGATCGCGCTCGCCGGGCTCGCCGCCACCGGCATCCTGGCGACCGGCGGCCTGGCCGTCGCCGCGATCGTCGCGCACTCGTCGCCGCCGGCCACCGTGACCACGCCCGCCACCCCGTCCCCGACCGTCGGCTCCCCGCACCCGACCTCGGCCCGGCCCACCCCTGCGGCGCCGGCCCCGGTCACCACCCCAGGCAGCGCGCGCCCGACTCCGCCGGCCACCAGCCCCTCGCCGAGCGCCGGCGAGAGCCCCGGCGGCGCGCTGTCGGCGGCCGGCTCCTTGGACCCGAAAAGCACCGTCTACTGGACGCAGAGCAACCTCGTCCTCAAGACGACCCGGCCGCTCACCTCGCTCACGGTCGAGATGCGGATCGCGCAGACCGGCGGGGTGCAGAGCACCGGCACCTGGCAGACCCTGCCGGGCGCCTACTTCACCGTCACCGTCCAGGAGGCCGGCGGCACGCTGGTCTACCGCTGGGTTCTCAAGCCGGGCCTGACCGTGCCGGCCGGGGGTTATGAGTTCGCCGCCCAGTTCAACAACGGCAGCGGCAAGCGCACTGCCGCGGGCGACGGCTACCGCGTCGACGCGCAGGGTCCGGGCGGCTCCGGGTCGGTCCGGGGAGGGTTCGTCCCGACCCGCTGAACGCCGCGGCACCGGGTGGGGGGACGGCGACCGGGAAAACTCCTTCCTCCATCGCGGCAACCCTTTGTGCGCGTGGCGGCAACTGACGGGTAACCGGGGCCGGATCAAGGCCCGTTGTGCCAGAAGGACATGCCCTTGTCAGATCAGAACCGCCCTCATCGCCGCCGTCCGGCGGCCCGTCGCGTGCTCGCCGCCGCCGCGGTCCTCGCCGCCGCCGGTGCCGCCGTACCCCTGGTCGCCCAGGCCGCACGCACGCCGCACGCCGGTACGCCGACCCTGGCCGGTGCGGCGGCCGGCAGCGGCCGCTACTTCGGTACGGCAGTGGCCTCGGGCAGGCTCGGCGACTCGACGTACTCCACCGTTCTCGACCGGGAATTCAACATGGTCACCCCGGAGAACGAGATGAAGTGGGACGCCACCGAGCCGTCCCGCGGCACCTTCACCTTCGGCCCGGCCGACTCGATCGTCGCCCACGCCTCCGCGCACGGCCAGCGGATGCGCGGCCACACCCTCGTCTGGTACCGCCAGCTGCCCGCGTGGGTGAAGTCCATCACCGACCCGAACACCCTGCGCAGGGTGATGGACAACCACATCACCACCGAGATGTCCCACTACAAGGGCAAGATCTACGCCTGGGACGTGGTCAACGAGGCGTTCGCCGACGGCGGCAGCGGACAGCACCGCAGCTCGGTCTTCCAGGACGTGCTGGGCAACGGCTTCATCGAGGAGGCGTTCCGCACCGCCCGGACCGCCGACCCCTCGGCCAAGCTCTGCTACAACGACTACAACATCGAGAACTGGACCGACGCCAAGACCCAGGGCGTCTACGCGATGGTCAAGGACTTCAAGTCGCGCGGAGTGCCCATCGACTGCGTCGGCTTCCAGTCCCACTTCGGCGCCGGCGGACCGCCCGCGAGCTTCCAGACCACCCTGTCCAAGTTCGCCGCGCTCGGCGTCGACGTCCAGATCACCGAGCTGGACATCGCCCAGGCGTCGCCGTCGGCGTACGCGGGCGCCGTCCAGGCGTGCATGAACGTCGCCCGCTGCACCGGCATCACGGTGTGGGGGATCCGGGACAGCGACTCCTGGCGCACCGGTGAGAACCCGCTGCTGTTCGACGGGGGCGGCAACAAGAAGCCCGCGTACAGCTCGGTGCTCACAGCCCTGGGCGGCAGCGGCAGCGGCGACGGCTCGCAGGCCGCGGGCATCACCCCCGGCACCGTCTACACGCTCTCCAACGCGGCCTCCGGACGCGTTCTCGACGAGCCCGCGGGATACAACGGCAACGGCACCCCGCTCCAGGTGTGGGGCGCCGGCGGTGCCTCCAACCAGCAGTGGCGGGCGAGCCGGAACAGCGACGGCACCTACACGCTGACCAACGTCGCCAGCGGCCGGGTGCTGGACGAGCCGGGCAACCAGACGGCCAACGGCACGCGGGTGCAGGTCTGGGACGCCAACGGCGGCGCCAACCAGCACTGGCGGGCCCACCGGAACGACGACGGCTCCTACACGCTGACCAACGCCGCCAGCGGCCGGGCGCTGGAGACTCCCGGCGGCCGGACCGCCGACGGCACTCCCGTCCAGATCTGGGACGCGGGCGCCGGCGGCGCCAACCAGCACTGGAACTTCAGGCCGTCGACCGCGACCACGTCCCCGCAGACGGGCAGCACCTGTGCTCTTCCGTCGACGTACCGGTGGGCGTCCACGGGTGCGCTGGCGCAGCCGGCGAACGGGTGGGACGCGGTGAAGGACTTCACCACCGTGACGTACAACGGCAAGCACCTGGTCTACGCGTCGAGCGTGGCGGGGGCGTCGTACGGCTCGATGATGTTCCGGCCCTTCACGAACTGGTCGGACATGGCGTCGGCCGGCCAGAGCGGGATGAGCCAGTCCGCGGTGGCGCCCACGCTGTTCTACTTCGCGCCCAAGAAGATCTGGGTGCTGGCGTCCCAGTGGGGCGGGTCGGCCTTCACCTACCGCACGTCGAGCGACCCCACCAACCCGGGCGGCTGGTCCGCACCGCAGCCGCTGTTCACCGGCAGCCTCCCCAAGACCGAGTCCTCCACCGGTCCGATCGACCAGACCCTGATCGCCGACGACCAGAACATGTACCTGTTCTTCGCCGGTGACAACGGCAAGATCTACCGGGCGAGCATGCCGATCGGGAACTTCCCGGGCAACTTCGGGTCGTCGTACACGACGGTCATGAGCGACTCGGTGAAGAACCTGTTCGAGGCGCCGCAGGTCTACAAGGTCAAGGGCCAGAACCAGTACCTGATGATCGTGGAGGCGCGGGGTGCGAACGAGCAGCGCTACTTCCGCTCCTTCACCGCCACGAGCCTGAACGGATCGTGGACCCCGCAGGCCGCCACCGAGAGCAACCCCTTCGCCGGCAAGGCCAACAGCGGTGCCTCCTGGACCAACGACATCAGCCACGGTGACCTGGTCCGCGACAACCCCGACCAGACCATGACCGTCGACCCCTGCAACCTCCAGCTCCTCTACCAGGGCAAGTCGCCGTCCGCGAGCGGTCCCTACGACCGACTGCCGTGGCGGCCGGGCGTCCTCACCCTCCAGCGCTGAACCGGTCTGATCCGGACTGACCATCCGGCTGACAAGACGAATGCGACCCCATCTCTTCGATGGGGTCGCATTCGCATGTCTCGCCGGCTTGCCTACTTGAGGGCCGTACCGCCCGCGTTGTGGTAGGCGATGGTCTTGTTGATCAGGTTTCCGCCGTCGGTCTCAGCGGTGGTCTGCTCCTGCTGCCCCGGACCGAACAGCAGGCCGGCGATGTGTGCGTTCGCCACCTGGTCCATGTGCCCGAACAGCCAGTCCACCTTGTCGTCCTTGTAGTGGTTCAGGGTGTTGTTCTGCGCCATGTTGCCCACGGGGATCTGCCACAGGACCACCGGCTTGCCCACGGACTCGGCCATCGTCTTGTAGAACGCCAGGCGGGCAGCGGCCTTCTGGTCGTTCCAGAAGGTGTCACGGCCGCCGTGGGCCGGCTGTGCGTACCAGCCCGCATCGCGGTCCGTCACATCGGAGACCAGGAAGTCGGCGTTCTGCGCCCCGAGGCTCGCGTAGTCCTTGACGCACTTCTGGGTGTCGTTCTCCCAGTCGAAGCAGGAAAGGTGCATCCCCACGGCGGCGTTCGGCGCGTACTTGTGCGCCATGCCGATCAAGCAGCGGGAGAGTCCGGCGGCGCTGTTCTCCTGCGATCCGCAGTCCGTCGGATTCGCGGCCGAGACCTGCGCGGCGACCTTGTGGGGATCGCCGAGCGACCGGACGTAACCCCAGAAGTCGGGCTCGAGGTCGATCATGTCGTTCGAGTTGCCGATCTTCTGGAGGAAGAACCGGTAGTCGTTCATGTACCGGGTGAGCAGGTCGCGCCGGTTGATGGCCACGACCTCGCCCGGACCGTCGCCCTGGCCCGCAGCGTCCCCGAGGTCGCGCAGCGAGTACCAGGTCCAGAGCATCTTCTGCGGACGCGGGCTGCCCTTGTACGTCGCGTGGGCCACCACCGAGTCCCGCCAGGTCACGTAGGTGCCGGGCGCCGTGGTGCTGCCGTTCCAGCAGCCCCACCAGCCCGACCAATCGTCGTGGCAGCGCGCCGCCGAGTAGTAGTCCGACGAGGGCGCGGGCTGGCTGTGCACATAGGCGTACCGCACGTCGAACGGCGCGGCGGCCGCCGAGGCGTCGGACACCGAGCCGCCGATGAGCACCGTGCTGCTGCCCATGAAGCGCTTCGTCGAGCTGTCGCCCGGCGCGGTGGGCGTACCGCTGCCGACACTCCCGGCCGGGACGAGCTGCCACTGCTGGTCGGCGCCGCCCCGGTCGCGGTCCTGGACGACATCGGCCCCGTCGGCCTTGGCGCCGTTGCGGACATCGACGGCCAGGCCACTGAAGCGATTGACCAGACGTACGTAGCCGCCCTGCGACTTGGCCAGCTTGAACTGCTGGTTGGTGCCGTTCAGGTCCTTCCACTGCACCAGGGCGGAACCGGCGCTCTTCGACCAGCCGAGGTCGTCCAGCACCTTGCCGGAGCTGCGGTTCTGGAGCCGGTAGTAGCCGTCACCCGCGTCGATGAACCGCCACTGCTGGTTGGCCCCGCCGTGACGCGCCCACTGCACCACCGGCGCGCCGTCGTTCGTGGCGGCACCGCGGTCGTCCAGCACCTTGCCGCTGTCGCGGTTGACCAGCACGTACCACTTCTTCAGATCCAGGGTCTTCTGCTCCGCCGACGCCTGGTTGACCACGACAGCCGAGCCGGCCGCCACCACCAGGGCGAGACCCGCCCAGAAACCCCGACGCGCGAGCAACCGACGGCCACGGTGCTTCGGACGACCACCGCGCTCGCCGTCGGCGCGGGACGCCCCCGATGACGTGGGCGGGCCGGGGACATGTCTGGGCTCTCGTTCCAGGGACACGCGTGTGCTCTCTTTCAGCCGTTGCGTCTGACCGGACCACTTGGCCGGACACCACCGAGTGGTCACAGAGGCCGAAAAGGTTGCCGCGGAGATCCCCAGATCTTTCGCGAGCCGAGCGACGAGGAGGAGTGACACCTCCACCGGGGACCGTGCCTGCCGGTGATGTCGGTCGTTGCACGACACATGCGCAAGATCATCGCGACTGTGGCCCTCACCGCGGCCGCCCTGGCCATCGCCGCCCCCGCCGACGCCGACACCGGCGACGTCCTGGGGAACGCCGTCAACGCCGCGAACAACTGGAAACTTCTCCGCCGCAGCGGTCTGCCTCCAAGAGGTGGCCGTCGTGCCTGTCCTCGGTGACTGGGTGGGCGATCACACCAACAACTGCTCGAACGGCAACGTGATCGACCACTCGGGCCGTTAGCCGGTCACCTACCAGTCACGGACCCGCAGTCGGCGACGCTGCCCCGACATGACCTACGTCCTCGGCCACTGGGGCTTCGCCGGCATCGGCCTCAGCGCCGCCGAGACGTGGCTCGTCGCCTCACTTTCGGCCGTACGAGGTGCTTCCGGCTCGTCCTGGCTGGAGAGATCGAGTCGGTCATGGTCGGGCGGCTTCACGACGGCCGCCACACCGCCGTGACCGTGCTTCTGATCCTCGTGACTCGGGAGGGGGTGCCCCCACACGCTTTCCACATGTTCGTCCGGTTGTCCGGCGAGGTCCGCAGGCGTCCCGGCCTGCGGCGGAGCGTCCCGATGGTTGGGCTCTGAACCGTGCCGGCAGGAGCTCAGGCACGTTCCTCCGGGGTGTCCATCAGCCGGCTCTCCCAGGCCCAGGCGGCGATCTCGACGCGGTTGCGGACGCCGAGCTTGTTCTGGATGGTCGCCAGGTGGCTCTTGACCGTGCTGAGCGTGATGAAGAGAGCGGCGGCGATCTCCTGGTTGGTGCGGCCCCGGGCGATGGCCCTGATCACCTCCGTCTCCCGCGCGGAGAGCGGCTGGGCGGGTGAGGCGGCCGAGGGGGTGCGGGCGGGGGCCAGGTTGCGTAGCAGGCGCAGGGTGACGGCCGGAGAGATCAGGGCGTCTCCGGCGTGCGCGGCTCGGACGGCTTCGACGAGGAGGGCGGGCGCGGCGCCCTTGAGGACGAAGCCGACCGCCCCCGCGTGGAGCGCCCCCTGTACGTATTCGTCCAGGTCGAAGGTGGTGACGATGACCACCCTGAGAGGGTCGGCGACCCCGGGCCCGGCGAGGGCACGGGTGACGGCGATGCCGTCCAGCCCCGGCATCCGGATGTCGACCAGGCACACGTCCGGCCGAAGCCGGCGGGCGAGTTCGACCGCCTCCGCGCCATCCGCGGCCTCGCCGATCACGGTGATGTCGTCCTGGTCCTCCAGGATGAGGCGCAGGCCGCCGCGGATCATCGCCTGGTCGTCGGCGAGCAGGACGCGGATGCTCAACGGGTCGCCCTCCCCGGTACCGGCAGGGTGGCGCGGACCGACCAGCCGCCGTCCTGGCCGGGCCCGGCCGACAGCCGTCCGTCGATGGCCTCGACCCGTTCGCGCATGCCGATGAGGCCGTAGCCGCCGTGGTGCTTGTGCCGGGTGCGCCCGGGGGCGGCGTCATCGGTGACCGTGACGGTGACCTCCGCCGTGCCGTGGGTGATGTCGACGGTGGCGGTGCGGGCGTGTGCGGCGTGGCGGGCGATGTTGGTCAGCGCCTCCTGGACGATCCGGTGGACGGTGGTGGCGACCTCGGGCGGCCATTCGGTCGGTCCGGCGGGCATCCTCAGCTCCACCTCGGGCCCGTGACCATCGAACCGTCGTACCAGTTCGGCCAGTTGCTCTTGGCTGGGCGCCGTGGGGGCGGTGGTGGCGACGTCTTCGGTGTCGCGGAGCAGGCCGACCACTCGGCGCATCGCGGCGAGTGCTTCGCCGCCGGCGTCCTCGACGTCGGCGAGGGTGGAGTCCAGGCTCTCGGGCCGGCGCCTGGCCACGATCCGGGCGGCCTGCGTCTGGACGACCATGCCGGTGATGTGATGGGCGACCACATCGTGCAACTCCCGTGCCAGGGCGAGCCGTTCGTCCTGGCGTACGGCCTCGGCGGCGGCCAGGCGGCGGTGGTCGAGGAAGCGCAGGCCGAGCCCGGCCCCCAGCGCCAGAGTCCAGACCTCGATCCCGACCCGGAACGGGGTGCCCGGCGCCTCGACGGTCAGCAGACCAGCCGCCATCAGAGCCAGTCCGGCCGCCGCAAGGGCGCCGGCCTGCCGCCAGGCGAGCACTCGTGCGGCGGAGCCCCCGAGGACGAGTAGCCCGAGCACCGCGGCGGCTCCCGGCTCACCGGGCAGATGGGCGAACCGGGCGATCACCGCTGCGATGCCTGCCACCAGCAGCCCGAGGGCCGCCGCCCAGCCCCGGTGCCGTTCGCGGCCGAGCGCGAGCAGGCACACCATGGTGCCGACCGCCACGTCGAATGCCCAGATCCTGCCCTGGGCCGCGTACTGGGCGGCCATGATGATCAGCACTGAGGCGAACAGCAATCCCAGTGCGGCGTTCACCATGGTCGCCGGCCGCCGGACCAGCCGTTCCGCTCTACTCACCCGTACCACGCTAGGCGATCCCGTCCGGCCCCGAACCAGCCGAAAGTACGACTCGACGGCCTGCGGACCGTCCTTTCGGTCGCTGTGGTGGCCGTGGCCGGTCCGCAGGCTGGGCGCATGCTTCATTTCACCTCTGCACCCACCGAGATTGCCGCCCCTGTCGTGTTCGCCATGGCAGCCCAGGCCGAGAAGACCGAGCGGAGCCCGCTGCTGTACGCCTGGTGGGCCCTGAATCTGGCCGTCCTGATCGCGGTCGGCTACGGCGTGTACCGCCTCGTCCGGTCGTTGCGCGCGCAGCGCGCCCCCCGGCGCGGCTGACCGGGGGGAGCGACATGACACCGGTCCTCGAAGCCGTGCGTCTGGGCAAGCGGTACGGCCGCCACCACGCCCTCACCGACGTCGACCTGAACGTTCCGCCCGGCCGCGTGATCGGGCTGGTCGGCCCGAACGGCGCGGGCAAGTCGACGCTGCTGCAACTGGCCTGCGGCCTGATCACGCCCAGCTCCGGCACGATCCGCGTGCTGGGCGACACCCCCGCCGCCGGGCCGGCCCACCTGGCCAAGGTGGGCTTCGTCGCCCAGGACACCCCGGTCTACGCCGACCTGTCCGTCGCCGACCACCTGCGGATGGGTGCCCGGCTCAACCCGGGCTGGGACGCGGACCTCGCCCACCGCCGACTCGCCCGGATCGACCTCGACCCCCGGCACAAGGCCGGCCGGCTTTCCGGCGGCCAGCGCGCCCAGCTCGCCCTGACCATCGCCGCCGCCAAACGCCCCGAGCTGCTGATCTTCGACGAGCCCGCCGCCGCCCTGGACCCGCTGGCTCGGCACACGTTCCTGGACGACCTGATGGAGTCCGTCACGGAGCTCGGCGCCGCCGCCGTCCTCTCCTCCCACGCCCTCCCTGACGTGGAGCGGGTGTGCGACCACCTGATCGTGCTGGCCGACTCGCGCGTTCAACTGGCCGGCGACGTCGTGGACCTGCTACACCGCCACGTCCGGGTGACCGCCCGCCGTACGGACCTTGCAGCCTTGCCCGCCGGTGCCGAGAGCATCCTGCGCACCGACCGGACCGAACACGAGAGCATCGCCGTCGTGCGCGCCGACCGCGCACTGCTGGCCGGTGGCCCCTGGGCCGTCGCCGAGGTCGGCCTCGAAGAGCTGGTCCTCGCCTACCTCGGCCGGGTGGAACAGTCCGGCCGCCGCCCCACCCCGACCGTTGCAGAGGCTCACCTATGATCTGGATGACCTGGCGCCAGTTCCGCGCCCAGGCGCTCATCGGCCTCGGGGCACTTGTGCTCCTGGCCGTCTACCTGGTCGTGCTCGGCGGGCAGATCCACGGCGCGTACGACGACACCCTCGCCCACTGCGCCACCCGCGAGTCCTGCGCGGGACCGCTCGGAGCCTTCGCCGACCGCTACAGCCTCCAGACCGACCTGCTCGGCTACCTGCTGCTTGCCGCCCCCGGCGCCCTCGGCGTCTTCTGGGGAGCCCCGCTGATCGCCAGGGAACTGGAGGCCGGCACCCATCGCCTGGCGTGGAACCAGAGCGTGACCCGTGGTCGCTGGCTCGCCGCCAAACTCGGACTGGTCGGCCTGCTGAGCGTGGCCACCGCGGGCCTGTACAGCCTGCTGCTCACCTGGGCGGCGGGCCCGGTCACCACCGTCCTCAACAACCGGTTCGAGCCGGTGCTCTTTGCCTCCCGCAACCTCGCCCCGCTCGCCTACACGGGCTTCTCCTTCGTCCTGGGCGCCACCCTGGGCCTGGTCCTGCGCCGTGCCGTCCCGGCCATGGCCGCCACCGTGGTGGTCTTCGCCGCCCTCCAGATCGCCGTCCCCGCCCTGATCCGCCCCCACTACCAGACGCCGACCCGCACCTCGGTCCCGCTCACCGCCGAACTGATCGGCCGCCTGACCAAGATCGGCACCTACGGCGACATCGGCGGCCTGCGCATCCCAGGCGGCCCATGGGTCGTCGAGACCAGCGCCATCCTCGACTCCTCCGGCAAGGAGGTCGGCCACACACCCTGGTTCCAGGACTGCATGAACCACAGCTCACTCTCGGAATTGCCCACCTGCCTGGCCAAGGGCAACGTCCACGTCGAGATTGCCGAACAGCCGGCCGACCGCTACTGGACCTTCCAGTTCGTGGAGACCGCACTCTTCGCTGCCCTGACAGCCCTCCTGGCCGCCCTCGCCTTCTGGCGCATCCGCAAGCAACCCGCCTGACGGAATCGCCGGAAGCACCCCTGGCGGCTCGCCTCCGACATGACGAAGGCCCCGACCGGCGAACCGGTCGGGGCCTTCGTGAAGGCGGAGGATACGAGATTCGAACTCGTGAGGGGTTGCCCCCAACACGCTTTCCAAGCGTGCGCCCTAGGCCTCTAGGCGAATCCTCCGCGGCAAACATTACATGACCGACGGGAGTGCTTGCGAACTCGTTCTCGCAGGCCGGCATCGGGTACGCTGTGCGCAGCCCCTCACGCGGCGCTATCTGACTGAACTCCCCCAGGGCCGGAAGGCAGCAAGGGTAGGTCGGCTCTGGCGGGTGCGTGGGGGGCGTTCGCGTTCCTGCGGCCGGGGCCCTTTGTCGGTGGGCGCCTATAACCTCGTATGCGTGTCGTCTCTCGCGCTGTACCGCCGCTACCGTCCCGAGACCTTTGCCGAGGTCATCGGGCAGGAGCATGTCACCGACCCGTTGCAGCAGGCGCTGCGGAACAACCGGGTCAATCACGCGTACCTGTTCAGCGGACCGCGTGGCTGCGGGAAGACCACCAGCGCGCGCATCCTCGCCCGCTGTCTGAACTGTGAGCAGGGTCCCACCCCCACGCCGTGCGGGGAGTGCCAGTCCTGCCAGGACCTCGCCCGCAACGGCCCGGGTTCGATCGACGTCATCGAGATCGACGCCGCCTCCCACGGTGGCGTGGACGACGCCCGCGAGCTGCGCGAGAAGGCCTTCTTCGGGCCCGCGAGCAGCCGCTACAAGATCTACATCATCGACGAGGCCCACATGGTCACGTCGGCCGGCTTCAACGCGCTCCTGAAGGTCGTCGAGGAGCCGCCGGAGCATCTGAAGTTCATCTTCGCCACGACCGAGCCGGAGAAGGTCATCGGGACCATCCGGTCCCGTACCCACCACTACCCCTTCCGGCTCGTGCCCCCCGGCACCCTGCGGGAGTACCTCGCCGAGGTGTGCCAGAAGGAGGGCATCGCGGTCGAGGAAGGCGTGCTGCCGCTGGTCGTGCGCGCCGGTGCCGGCTCCGTCCGTGACTCCATGTCCGTCATGGACCAGCTCCTCGCCGGTGCGGGCGCCGAGGGTGTGACCTATGCCATGGCCACCTCCCTCCTCGGCTACACCGACGGCTCGCTGCTCGACTCCGTCGTGGAGGCCTTCGCCACCGGTGACGGGGCCGCGGCCTTCGAGGTCGTGGACCGCGTCATCGAGGGCGGGAACGACCCGCGGCGGTTCGTCGCCGACCTGCTGGAGCGGCTGCGCGACCTGGTGATCCTCGCGGCCGTGCCGGACGCCACGGAGAAGGGGCTCATCGACGCCCCGGCCGACGTCCTGGAGCGCATGCAGGCCCAGGCCTCCACCTTCGGCGCCGCCGAGCTGAGCCGCGCCGCCGACCTGGTCAACGAGGGCCTGACGGAGATGCGCGGCGCCACCTCGCCCCGGCTCCAGCTGGAGCTGATCTGCGCGCGCGTGCTGCTGCCCGCCGCGTACGGCGACGAGCGCTCGATGATGGCCCGCCTGGACCGCCTGGAGCGCGGCGTCAACTTCTCGGCCGGGAGCGGCGCGCCCGCCATGGGGTACGTCCCCGGTCCCGAGGCCCATGGTGGCCACGCGGGCCACGGCGGCGGTGTCCCCGTGCCGTCGGTGCCGCCCGGCGGCGGCCCCGCCGCGGCCCGCGCGGCCGTACGGTCCAACGGCGGTGGCGCGGATGCCTCCGCCCCGGCCGTTCCATCTACTCCGGCTCCGGCTCCGGCTCCGGCTCCTGCTCCGACCCCTTCTGCCTCTCCGGCCACTCCTGCCGGGCCGCCCGCCCCGGCCGCGCCCCCGGCTCCCGCAGCACCCGCCCCCACCGCGCCCGAGCCCGCCGCTCCCGCCCCGGCCGCGGCCGGGTCCGCCCCCGGCGCCTGGCCCACCGCCGCCCCGGCGGGCGCAGGCCGGCGGCCCGGCGGCTGGCCCACGGCCGCCGCTCCGGGCAGCGGACCGGGCGGTCCAGGTGGACCGGGCGGCCAAGGCGGTCACGTCGGTCAGACCGCTCAGGGCGGACCGCAGGCGCAGGCCACCCCCAGCCGTCCCGCGGCCGCACAGCCGCAGCACCAGCCCCAGCACCAGGCGCAGCCGCAGCACCACCCCGCGCCGGCCGCCACCCCCGCTCCGGTCCCGGCCGCCGCTCCCGTCGGCGGTCTCGACCCCCGCGCGCTGTGGCCGAACATCCTGGAGGCCGTCAAGAACCGCCGCCGCTTCACCTGGATCCTGCTCAGCCAGAACGCCCAGGTGACCGGCTTCGACGGCACCACCCTCCAGCTCGGCTTCGTCAACGCCGGCGCTCGCGACAACTTCGCCGGCAGCGGCAGCGAGGACGTGCTGCGGGCGGCGCTGGCCGAGCAGTTCAACGTGCAGTGGAAGATCGAGGCGGTCGTCGACCCGTCCGGTGGCTCCGCGCCCCCGGCCGGCGCGCAGGGCTTCGGCGGCACAGGCGGTTACGGCGGCGCCTCCGCGGGCGGCTACGGCGGCGCGTCCGCCGGCGGTCACGGCAGCGCGCCCGGCGGTGGCTACGGCGCCCCCTCGGCCCCCCGCCCCGCCGCCCCCCAGCAGGGCTCCCCCCAGGCCTCTGCCGCCGGGCAGGGCCGTCCCGGGGCCCAGTCGGCGCCCCCCTCCGCCCCTCAGCGGTCGGCGGCCCCCGAACCGCCGCCCATGCCTCCGGTGGCCCCGGAGGACGACATCCCGGAGGACGACGACCCGGACCTGGACGAGTCGGCCCTCTCCGGCCATGAACTGATCGTCCGGGAGCTGGGGGCGACCGTGGTGGAGGAGTTCTCCAACGAGTAGGCGAGCAACGGAGGCCTCCCGAACGAGCAACGGAGGCCTCCCGAACGGGCAGCGGAGATCTCCGAGCAGACGGGTAGCGGAGGCCTCCCACACGAGGAGAAGAGGCCCTTTGGAGGAAAGTCCGACAAACCCGGGCCCCGGGCTTCGGCGACCTTGCCAGTAGGCTGACCCCCGTGAAGGTCCTCGTCATCGGCAGCGGCGCCCGCGAACACGCCCTGTGCCACTCCCTGTCCCTCGACCCCGACGTCACCGCGCTGCACTGCGCCCCCGGCAACGCCGGCATCGCCGAGGTCGCCGAGCTGCACCCGGTCGACGCGCTCGACGGCGCGGCCGTGGCCGGGCTGGCCGGCCGCCTCGGCGCCGACCTGGTCGTCGTGGGCCCGGAGGCCCCGCTGGTCGCCGGGGTCGCCGATGCCGTCCGCGAGGCCGGCATCCCCGTCTTCGGCCCCTCCCGCGAGGCCGCCCGCCTGGAAGGCTCCAAGGCCTTCGCCAAGGACGTCATGGCGGCGGCGGGGGTGCCCACCGCCCGCTCCTACGTCTGCACCACGCCGGAGGAGGTCGCCGACGCCCTGGACGCCTTCGGTCCCCCCTACGTCGTCAAGGACGACGGGCTGGCCGCCGGCAAGGGCGTGGTCGTCACCGACGACCTGGCCGCCGCCAAGGAGCACGCGGCCGGCTGCGAGCGCGTGGTCATCGAGGAGTTCCTGGACGGCCCCGAGGTCTCCCTCTTCGCCGTGACCGACGGTGAGACGGTCGTCCCGCTCCAGCCCGCCCAGGACTTCAAGCGTGCCCTGGACGGCGACGAGGGCCCGAACACCGGCGGCATGGGCGCGTACTCCCCGCTGCCGTGGGCCGACCCCAAGCTCGTCGACGAGGTGCTCCAGACGGTGCTCCAGCCGACGGTGGACGAGCTGCACCGCCGCGGCACCCCGTTCTCCGGGCTGCTCTACGCCGGTCTGGCCATCACCAGCCGCGGCGTCCGGGTCATCGAGTTCAACGCCCGCTTCGGCGACCCCGAGACCCAGGTCGTACTGGCCCGGCTGAAGACCCCGCTGGCCGGTGTCCTGCTGGCCGCCGCGACCGGCACCCTCGCCGATCTGGCGCCGCTGCGCTGGAGCGAGGACGCGGCCGTCACCGTGGTCGTCGCCTCGCACAACTACCCCGGCGCCCCGCGCACCGGCGACCCCATCACCGGCCTGGACGAGGTGGCCGCCGAGGACGCCCCGCACGCGTACGTGCTGCACGCCGGGACCCGGCGGGACGGCGACGCGGTGGTCAGCGCGGGCGGCCGGGTGCTGTCCGTCACGGCGACCGGCAAGGACCTGACCGAGGCGCGCGAGCGCGCGTACCGGGCGGTGGGCCGGATCCGCCTCGACGGCGCCCAGCACCGCACGGACATCGCGGCCAAGGCGGCGGCAGAGGCGGCCACCCAGGCGTAAGCGCAGGCGGCCAGCCAGGCGTAAGCCGAGGTGACGGCAGCGGACGTACCCGATCGGGCCCCGGAACGGAATCCGGGGCCCGATCTTCGCTTTCTGTCACCCACCTCTGCCCAAAGCCATTCCATCGAGTGAGCAATCGCCCATACGGCTGACGGGGGCCGGACCCCCAACTAGGGTGCCGCGCAAGCGTTCCGGCACTTGGCCCACCGGCATTGCGATGTCAGTGGCGGGTGCCACAGTGGGGGAGTGAGCAAGACCAGGACGGCACGGCATCGGCAGGGAGGGGGCGAGGACGGCTCGTGACCGGGATCGGTATGGAGATGGGCGCGCAGGCCGCGCGCTCCCGCGCCCTTGCCGTGCTGCGGGTCCGGGGCCGGGCGCTGGCGGTGGCCGTGCTGCCCGCGGGCGCCGCGGTGATCCTGCTGGCCGGTGGCTCCACCGGCCATCTCGTCGGCCCCGGCTGGGACGCGGCCCGCTGGATCGTGGGCGTGCTCGCCGTGCTGGTGCTGCTGGCCGCGGCCGGCGTCGCCCTGGTCGTGGCCCGCGCCCGCCCCGCCATGAGTCCCACGGTGCCGATCCGGGAGGAGTCCGCCCCGGACCTGTACCGGATGGTGCGGGACCTGGCCGACCGGCTGGACGTGCCCGCGCCCTCGGCCATAGCGCTCACCCCGGACTGCGACAGCTGGCTGGAGGACCGCAGCCGCTCGGCCCACGGCCCGCCGCCGCGCCCGGCGCCCGGCGGGACGGCGCCCCCGGGCCGTCGGCACCGCGCCCCCGCGGCGCCGGTGCTGGTCATCGGCTCCCCGTTCCTGTGGTGGATGCGCGTCGGCGAGCTGCGCGCCGTCCTCGCCCCGGTCGTCGCCGGTACGGGCCCCTCCGCCCACCCCGACATAGCCGCCGCCCGGCGCTTCGTGCGCGGGCTGGACGCGGCGGTGGCGGTCGCCTCGGCGCAGGGCCGCCGACCGCTGGCCCGAGGGGCGTGCGGGGCGCTCGGCTGGGTGGCGCGGCTGATGCTGCGCGGCTGCCAGGAGCATGCGACGCAGATGGAGCGCGGGGTGGCGGCCGCGGCGGCGGAGCGGGCCCAGTCGGTGGACTACGGCCTGCGGATCGTCGCCCAGGAACAGGTCGGCCTCGCCTACGCGGGCTGGGACCGGCTGCTGACCCGGGTCGCGCTGCCCGCCTGGCGGATGGGCCGCTGGCCGTCCCGGCTGGACGCGGGTGTGGTGGCCGCGCTCACCGAGCTGTCCCGCCGCGACCGCCTGGCCGAGGGCTTCGCCTCCCGGCTCGGCGAGCGGCCCGCCTGCGACCTCCTGGAGGAGCCCGGCTCGGTGGACGAGGCCACCTCCCTGCTCGCCGCCCGCCTCTTCCACGGCGGCCCCGCCGAGCCCGGCCCCGACTGGGCCCCGGTCGACTGGCAGGCGTACCCGGAGGAGGTGGTGGACCGCACCTGGCGCGCGGACGCGGCCCGGCTGCACCGGGTCCTGGACTCCCTCGGCGTCCGCCCCTCCCTCGACCCGGCGGTCCCCGACCCCGGCGGACCCACGCTGGCCCGGGTCCTGGACCACCTCACCGAGCTCCCGCCCGAGGACCCGCCCCTCGCCCGGCCCCCGCACCCCCGCCCCACGGCCGCCGGCCCGGACCCGGACCCGGACCCGAATGCCGAGCCGTACGACGCCGACGGCTACCCGGGCCCGTACGACGCCGACGCCTATCCGGACCCGTGCGACGCCGACGCCTACCCGGCCCCGTACGACGCCGACGGCTGCCCGAACCTGAACGACGACGAGGACACCGACCCCGGCACCGAACGCAGCGCCGCGCTGGCCGCCGGGCTCTGCGCCCAGCTGGCCCGCGAGGAGGCCGCCGCGCCGGCCGGTCCCGGCACCCCCGGCCAGGGCCCCGAGAGCGCCCTGTGGGACGGCGGCGGACTTCCGCTGTCCCCGCTGCAACCTCCGCGCACGGCACGGGAGTTGCTCACCGACCACGTCACGGCGATGGTGTGCTGTGCGGCCGTCGACACCGCCGGAGCGGTCCCGGCCCTGGACTGGCTGGACGGCCCGGCACTGCTGCTCGACGGTGAGCGGGCCGCCGATCTGACACCCCGCGTGCTCCGCCTGATCGAGGAGGGAGACCCGGGCCCGCTGCGCGACTGGCTGGCCGCGTCCGGGATACGCCCGGAGAAGCCCGTACGACTCGTCTGAGGGCCCTGGTCCGACGGTCGTTTCACCGGCTGTAACGGAGCAGGGACTTCCACTTCAGGTCAATTCGCAACGAGTAGTGACCGAGCCCGTGCGTTATGTGATGTGCTGGGACGACCACGCCCTTGGCAAAGGCGTGCGACATACGACAGCACAGCCGGGCACCGTGAGCCGGCCGCGCCCGCCGAGCACCACCCCAGCACCGCGAGCGATCACCACCGACCACCACCGTTCACCACCGACACAGCACACGGGGGCACGAGGGAGGGGAAGCGACCATGGCCTCGGACCACATCCCCCGCTGGGAGTCCGGAGCACTCGCGCACGCCGTCACGGACCCCTTCGGCCTGGGCCCGGTGCCCTGGCTGCGCGGAAGCGAGACCTACTACGACTCCGGCGCCATCCTGCCCTGGTACGTCGACCCGGGCCCGCAGCAGCTGACCGGCGTGCGCACCGCCCCGCGCGTGCCCGGCCCGCGCTCGGCCGACGACGTGCACCGGCAGATCAAGGGCTTCACCGCCACCGGCGCGGTCGCGCCCGGCGAGGCGATCGACTTCCACATCACCGTCGACCCGCCGCAGGAGTTCGGTGTCGACGTCTACCGGATCGGCCACTACGGCGGCGACGGCGCAGCCAAGATCACCACCAGCCCCCGGCTGTCGGGCATCGTGCAGCCGCCGCCGCTGGCCGCCGACCGCACCGTCTCCTGCCACCACTGGTGGCTGTCCTGGCGCCTCCAGGTGCCCGCCCACTGGCACACCGGCGCCTATGTGGCCGTGCTGACCACCGCCGACGGCTACCGCTCCCATGTGCCCTTCACGGTCCGCGACGACCGCCCGGCGGACCTGCTCCTGCTGCTGCCGGACATCACCTGGCAGGCGTACAACCTCTATCCGGAGGACGGCCGCACCGGCGCCAGCCTCTACCACGCCTGGGACGAGCAGGGCCGGCTGCTGGGCGAGGCGGACGCGGCCACCACGGTCTCCTTCGACCGCCCCTACGCCGGCGCCGGCCTCCCGCTCCACGTGGGCCACGCCTACGACTTCATCCGCTGGGCCGAGCGCTACGGCTACGACCTGGCCTACGCCGACGCCCGCGACCTGCACGCCGGCCGCGTCGACCCCGCCCGCTACCGGGGGCTGGTCTTCCCCGGCCACGACGAGTACTGGTCGGTGCCGATGCGCCGGGCCGTCGAGGGCGCCCGGGACCGGGGCACCTCGCTGGTGTTCCTGTCCGCCAACACCATGTACTGGCAGGTGGAGTTGGCCCCCTCGCCGTCCGGCGTCCCGGACCGGCTGCTGACCTGCCGCAAGCGCAAGGGCCCCGGCAAACCGGTGCTGTGGCGGGAGATCGACCGGCCCGAGCAGCAACTGGTCGGCATCCAGTACGCGGGCCGCGTCCCCGAGCCGCACCCGCTGGTCGTCCGCAACGCCGGCCACTGGCTGTGGGAGGCGACCGGGGCGGTCGAGGGCGACGAGATCCCGGGGCTGGTGGCCGGTGAGGCGGACCGCTACTTCCCGCGCACCCCGCTGCCCGAGCACGACGAGCGCATCCTGCTCGCCCACTCGCCCTACACCGACACCGCCGGCGTCCTGCGCCACCAGGAGACCTCCCTCTACCGGGCCCCCTCCGGCGCCTGGGTGTTCGCCTCCGGCACCTTCGCCTGGTCCCCGGCGCTGGACCGCCCCGGCCATGTGGACCCCCGGATCCAGCGCGCCACGGCGAACCTGCTGGACCGCATCTGCAAACGCGACTGACCCCTGACCGAAACCCATCGCCCCCGTAAGGGAGAATCGAGGCACTTGGACAGAACCACGGGGAGGAACCGTGTCCGGATTCGTAGAAAAGCCCGAGCCGATTCAGGTTCCGGGCCTGGTGCACCTGCACACCGGAAAGGTGCGCGAGCTGTACCGGAACGAGGCGGGCGACCTCGTGATGGTCGCCAGCGACCGTATGTCCGCCTACGACTGGGTGCTGCCCACGGAGATCCCCGACAAGGGGCGCATCCTCACCCAGCTCTCCCTGTGGTGGTTCGACCAGCTGCGTGACCTGGCCACCAACCATGTGATCAGCACCGAGCTGCCCGAGGGCGCCCCCGCCGACTGGGCGGGCCGCACGCTGATCTGCAAGTCCCTGAAGATGGTCCCCGTGGAGTGCGTGGCGCGCGGCTATCTCACCGGCTCGGGCCTGCTGGAGTACGACGAGTCCCGGACGGTCTGCGGCCTGGCCCTCCCCGAGGGCCTGGTCGACGGCTCCGAACTGCCCGCCCCGATCTTCACCCCGGCCACCAAGGCCGAGGTCGGCGAGCACGACGAGAACGTCTCCTACGAGGAGGTCGCCCGCCAGGTCGGCGCCGAGACCGCCGCCCAGCTGCGCCAGGCCACCCTGGCGGTGTACTCGCGCGCCCGGGACATCGCCCGCGAACGGGGGATCATCCTGGCGGACACCAAGTTCGAGTTCGGCTTCGAGGGCGACGAGCTGGTGCTGGCCGACGAGGTCCTCACCCCGGACTCCTCCCGCTTCTGGCCGGCCGACCAGTGGCAGCCGGGCCGGGCGCAGCCGTCGTACGACAAGCAGTTCGTCCGGGACTGGCTGACCTCCGCCGAGTCCGGCTGGGACCGCAAGAGCGAGCAGCCGCCGCCGGAGCTGCCGGAACACGTCGTGGCCGCGACCCGGCAGAAGTACGTGGAGGCCTACGAGCGGCTGACCGGCACCCGCTGGTCGTAGGGCGCGCCGACGGAATGCCGTAGAACACGAAGAAGCCCCCCGGTGGAAGCCGGGGGGCTTTTCTCTGGAGCGGACGACGAGGCTCGAACTCGCGACCTCAACCTTGGCAAGGTTGCGCTCTACCAACTGAGCTACGTCCGCCTTGCGCCGTGGCGCGAGAGCAACTATACCCAACCCGGCGGGGGTGCGGGACACACTTCCGCGGAGAGGTGCTCGGCACTGGATCCGGCAGTGGTGGGGAAGGGGCGCTCCGGCGATCTCCGTGAGTTCCCCCGGCCGGCCTTCCGGCAGTCAACTTCGGCCTGCTGTCAGGGCTTTCGCCGTCCCCTACAGGATGTCTCGCGAGTCCTCGGCGCCGATCGCGGGGCCTTTCCGGTGCGCTCGGGGAAGGCGTGGATGTGGCGACGTTCACAGGTGTTCGAGCGGGGGCGTGCGAGCGGGTCGCTCCGATATCGGAAGCACGCGCATAGAAAAGACCCCGGTCCAGAGGACCGGGGTCTTTTTCCCGAGCGGACGACGAGGCTCGAACTCGCGACCTCAACCTTGGCAAGGTTGCGCTCTACCAACTGAGCTACGTCCGCACTGCTCCCGACCGGCTCCCACCGATCGGTGCGAACACCAGCCTACCTGATCCACAAGAGTGGTTCTGACCGGTGTCAGAGCGGGTGACAGGAATCGCACACTGCGCCTTCCCCCTGGAAGGGGGATGTTCTACTACTGAACTACACCCGCATGTCCTTGGGATCCGGCCTTTCGGCCTCGCCCCTCGGCGTGCTCCAGACATTAGCTGATCAGCAGGGGGGTAGCGCAAGTCGGCTCCCCGTAGACCGCCCGCGCACCGTCGCCGGGCCCAAGTGAACGGCCCTCAGGGAGCGCTGACGGACCCTGAGGGCTGCCCCTTCGCGGGCTCGGCCGGCCCCTGGGCGGGGCTCACTGCGCGGCGCTGAACGCCTCGTAGACCTTCTTGGGGATGCGTCCGCGCGCGGGGACGTCCATCTTGTTGGCCTGTGCCCAGGCGCGGACGGCCGCCGGGTCGGGCGCGACCTCGGTCTGCTTGTACGCCTTGCCGGACCGCGAGCGCTTGCGGCCGGCCTCGACGTAGGGCGCGAGCGCCGTACGCAGTTTCTTGGCGTTGGTTTCGTTCAGGTCGATCTCGTACGACTTGCCGTCGAGTCCGAAGGCGATCGTTTCCGCTGCTTCAGAGCCGTCGATGTCGTCGAAGAGAGTGACCACGACCTTTTGCGCCACGAATATCGGTCCCTTCGTGCGGCACGTCGATACAGCTCAACGCGATGACGTGCCGAGTATCGGCTATTGCCAATTCATTTGTACAGTGCCTGGCAATGCAAAGTGAAGCCCGACTAAATCCCTCCGCGTGTCCCGGATCAATAGGTCTCGCGGGCGGACTGGGGAACTTTCCCAGAATTTTTGCCGAGCGTACGGCTTCGACACCCGATCGTGATGCGCCTCACGTAGTTTCCTACAACTCTACCCGCGTAGAAATTTTGTGCGGGTAGTCTGAAGGAACCTGCTCAGCACCACACACCGGGAGTGCCAGTGGCACGCGTCGTAGTCGACGTCATGCTCAAGCCGGAGATCCTCGACCCCCAGGGCCAGGCGGTCCAGCGTGCGCTGCCGCGCCTGGGATTCGAGGGGATCTCGGACGTACGTCAGGGAAAGCGTTTCGAACTGGAAGTTGACGGGCCGGTTGACGAGGCCGTGCTCGCCCGCATCCACGATCTTGCGGAATCCTTCCTCGCCAACACCGTGATCGAGGACTTCACCGTCAAGGTGGAAGAGCCGGCGGAAGTCGCGGAGGCGGCCAAGTGACCGCTCGTATTGGCGTCGTCACTTTCCCGGGCAGCCTCGACGACCGGGACACCCAGCGCGCGATCCGCCTCGCGGGCGCCGAGCCGGTCGCCCTGTGGCACAAGGACAAGGACCTCAAGCAGGTCGACGCCGTGGTGCTGCCCGGCGGCTTCTCCTACGGCGACTATCTGCGGGCCGGGGCCATCTCCCGGTTCTCGCCGGTGATGGACTCCGTGATCGAACAGGCGAAGGCCGGTCTGCCGGTCCTCGGTATCTGCAACGGCTTCCAGATCCTGACCGAGGCCCACCTCCTCCCGGGCGGGATGCTCGGCAACGACCACCTCCACTTCATCTGCCGCGACCAGAAGCTGCGGGTGGAGAACGCGGAGACGGCCTGGACCGGCGACTACCGCCAGGGCCAGGAGATCCACATCCCGCTGAAGAACATGGACGGCCGGTACGTCGCCGACGAGTACACGCTCGACAAGCTGGAGGCGGAGGGCCGGGTCGTCTTCCGGTACCTGGACTTCAATCCCAACGGCTCGCTCCGCGACATCGCCGGCATCACCAACGAGGCCGGCAACGTCGTGGGCCTCATGCCTCACCCGGAGCACGCCGTCGAGCCGCTGATCGGCACCGGCCGCACCGACGGCCTCCCCTTCTTCACCTCGATCCTCAAGAAGCTGGTCAACGCATGAGCCGGACGCCTCTGGACACGGTCGAGCACGCGGCCGCGACCCCCGACGTCGAGCTGCCCTGGGCCGAACTCGGCCTGAAGAAGGACGAGTACGAGCGGGTGGTGGAGATCCTCGGCCGCCGCCCGACCGGCGCCGAACTCGCCATGTACTCGGTCATGTGGTCCGAGCACTGCTCGTACAAGTCCTCCAAGGTCCACCTGCGCCAGTTCGGCGAGAAGGCGCCCCAGTCGGACGCGATGCTCGTCGGCATCGGCGAGAACGCGGGCGTGGTGGACGTCGGCCAGGGTTACGCCGTGACCTTCAAGGTCGAGTCGCACAACCACCCGTCGTACGTCGAGCCCTACCAGGGCGCGGCCACGGGTGTCGGCGGCATCGTCCGCGACATCATCGCGATGGGCGCCCGCCCGGTCGCCGTGGTGGACCCGCTGCGCTTCGGCGCGGCCGACCACCCCGACACCAAGCGCGTGCTGCCGGGCGTGGTCGCCGGCATCGGCGGCTACGGCAACTGCCTGGGCCTGCCCAACATCGGCGGCGAGGTCGTCTTCGACGCCTGCTACCAGGGCAACCCGCTGGTCAACGCGGGTGCCATCGGCGTGATGCGGCACGAGGACATCCACCTGGCGAAGGCCTCCGGCGCGGGCAACAAGGTCATCCTGTACGGCGCCCGGACCGGCGGCGACGGCATCGGCGGCGCCTCGATCCTCGCCTCGGAGACCTTCGACGACGCCAAGCCGTCGAAGCGCCCCGCCGTCCAGGTCGGCGACCCCTTCCAGGAGAAGCTCCTCATCGAGTGCACCCTGGAGGCGTTCCGGGAGAAGCTGGTCGTCGGCATCCAGGACCTCGGCGCCGCCGGTCTGTCCTGCGCCACCTCCGAGCTGGCCTCCAACGGCTCCGGCGGCATGACCGTCACCCTGGACGACGTGCCGCTGCGCGACTCCACGCTCTCGCCCGAGGAGATCCTCATGAGCGAGTCGCAGGAGCGCATGTGCGCGGTCGTGGAGCCCGAGAAGGTCGACCGCTTCCTGGAGATCTGCGAGAAGTGGGACGTCATCGCCACCGTCATCGGTGAGGTGACCGACGGCGACCGGCTGGAGATCTTCTGGCACGGCGAGAAGATCGTGGACGTCGACCCGCGCACGGTCGCCCACGAGGGCCCGACCTACGAGCGCCCGTACGCCCGTCCCGACTGGCAGGACGCCCTCCAGGCGGACGACGCGAACAAGCTGCCGCGCCCGCGGACGAGCGAGGAGCTGAGGGAGCAGGTCCTGAAGCTGGTCGGCTCCCCGAACCAGGCCTCCAAGAAGTGGATCACGTCCCAGTACGACCACTTCGTGCAGGGCAACACGGTGCTGGCGCAGCCCGAGGACTCGGGCATGATCCGCATCGACGAGGAGAGCGGCCTCGGCGTCGCCATCGCGACGGACGGCAACGGCCGCTACGCCAAGCTGGACCCGTACACCGGCGCCCAGCTGGCCCTCGCGGAGGCGTACCGCAACGTCGCCACCACCGGTGCGAAGCCGCTCGCGGTCTCCGACTGCCTGAACTTCGGCTCGCCCGAGGACCCGGCGGTGATGTGGCAGTTCGCCGAGGCCGTGCGCGGTCTGGCGGACGGCTGCCTCCAGCTCGGCACCCCGGTGACCGGCGGCAACGTCTCCCTGTACAACCAGACCGGCGAGGCCGCCATCCACCCGACCCCGGTCGTGGCGGTCCTCGGTGTGATCGACGACGTCGCGCGCCGCACCCCGGTCGCCTTCCAGGAGGAGGGCCAGCTGCTCTACCTCCTCGGCGACACCCGCGAGGAGTTCGGCGGCTCGGCCTGGTCCCAGGTGATCCACGACCACCTGGGCGGTCTGCCCCCGAAGGTCGACCTGGAGCGGGAGCGGCTGCTGGCCGAGATCCTGATCTCCGCCTCCCGCGATGGCATGATCGACTCCGCGCACGACCTGTCCGACGGCGGTCTGATCCAGGCCGTGGTCGAGTCGGCCCTGCTCGGCGGCAAGGGCGCACGTCTGGTCGTCCCCGACGGCCTGGACGCCTTCACCTTCCTGCTGTCCGAGTCGGCCGGCCGTGCGATCGTCGCCGTGCCGCGCTCGGAGGAGGTCCGCTTCAACGACATGTGCGGTGCGCGTGGTCTGCCGGCCACCCGGATCGGTGTCGTCGACGGCGACTCGGTGGACGTCCAGGGCGAGTTCACCCTCTCCCTGGAGGAGCTGCGCACGGCCCACGAGGAGACGATCCCGGCGCTCCTGGCGTAAGCGGTCGTACGACCCGAGGGCCCGCCCGGCACCGTCCGGGCGGGCCCTTCGCCGGTGAATGTGGCGGAGGTCGCATCCGGCGGTACGCCGTCAAGCCAACCTGACGGCTGATCGCAATGCGCGTAGACGCCGGTGCGGTCGTGTGCCGCCGGGGACCGGGGGCCCGGCCGGTCCGGTACTAAATGACTGAAAAATGAAGTAATGCCCGGCGGGCGCACTACGGTTGCGGCGGTTGCTGTTCCACCGAGAGGACACCCCTCATGACCGCCGCCGACAGCACGCCGAGAACGGCCCGGATCCTCACCGGTTACCGCGCCGAGGACGGCTTCGTGGCCGTACAGCTGAATCCGCCCCCCGCCGAGTACGTCTGGCACGACGAGGACGCCGAACAGCAGGAGGAGCGGTACGGCCCCGGGACCGGCTACCACCAGTGGCTGGCCGTCGATGTGAACAGCGGCACGGTCTGGTTCGGCGACGTCGACTGGCGGGCCCCGCGCGAGCAGCTCGACAGCCGGCTTCCGGGCGTGCCGCGCGGGGCGCTCGACGACGGGGCACTGCCCGCCCCCGGTGTGCTGGTGCACCTGCTGACCCACCTGTCCCACGACGAACAGCGCGGCTACTCCTGGCACTTCTTCACCGCCGAGGAACTGCACGGGCTCTGCTCGCGGATCCTGCCCGCCGTGCAGCGGCTGGTGGACTCGGTGCACCGGGTGGGCCCGGCCGGGGAGTTGGAGTGGTCCGCCGAGGCCGCCACCGCCTGGGACGACATCGAGCAGGCCGCGACCTACGCCTTCGACGCCTCCGGGGCGGTCGTCTGGCCCCGGCTGCGGATGAGCCCGGTGCCGGACCGGCGGGTCGAGGTCGGCACGTTCCTCGCCCGCAACCCCGGTCTGTGCGACCCCTCCTGGGCCACGGCCACCGACGCCGAACTGGACGCCTACGCCGACTACCGGCCCGAGCCGGACCCCGAGTCCGGTTCCGGCTCCGGTTCCGGTTACGGCGGGGTGCCGGGGCGGATCTGCCAGGACAGCGGCCTGCGGATCGAGGAGGGGTACCGCTTCTACGGCCACCGCGCCGCGCTGTACGCCTGGCGGGCCCGGGCCTGCGGCGACCGCACCCCGACGGAGGCCCGGGGCTGGCTGGAGGCGACGGAGGCGGGCCGGCGCACCTGGGAGGCGGCCAAGCCGCCCGGGGCCACCCTCGCCGATGTGCCGGACTGCGTGCTGAGCGCCCTCGCCGAACGCTTCCAGAACGCCGCACACGAGGAGGGCCTGGTCCTCACCGGCCTGCCCGGCTATCTGTGGCGGATGCGCGCCGAGGAACGGGCCGCCGTGGACCGGCAGCTCGTGCAGGAGGGCGAGGAGGTGGAACGCCTCGAAGGGATGCTCAGGGACTTCCGCGCCGCCCGGAACCGCACCGTGACCCGCGTGCTGGCGTGGGGCGACGGACGTGACGACGCGGAGATAGCCCGCCTGGCCGCCCTGTCCCCGTCTTGCGTCCGCGAGTGGCGGGAGCGCCTGACCGCCGACCAGGACGCGGCGACTCCGCACCGGTGACCGGCGGCGCCCCGGAAACGCCCTGAAGAGCGCCGCCCCGACGGCATAAGCTCGCCGGCATGTCCCCGGCCAAGAAGCGCGCCCGCAGCTACGACCCCGCCCGGACCCGTGCCGCGGTCCTCGCCCAGTGGGGCCATGTCCGCACGGCCGTCCGCGGTCTCGGTCCGGAGCAGCTCGCGCTGCCCACCCGGCTCGGCGCCTGGACCGTCAGCGAGCTGGTCGCGCACATCGGGATGGCGGTCACCGCCGTACACCGGGCCCTCGCCCTGCCCGCGCCGGCCCGCGCGGACGCCGTCCTGCTCGACTGGCCCTTCGCCACCGCGGCCAGCTCCGCCGCCATCGACGAGTTCACCCGCGCCCTGGCCGCCGAACACCCCGACCTCGACGCCTATCTCGCGGACGTCGACGCCACCCTGCGCGAGCTGCTCGCCGAGCACCCCGGCAGCCGGCTGCTCCAGACCAACGCGGGCGCGCTGTCCCTGGACGACTACCTGGTCACCCGGGCCGTCGAACTCGTCGTCCACACCGACGACCTGGCCGCCGCCGTACCCGGCCTGGAGATCCCGTACGACCGGCAGGCCCTGGCCGCCACCACCCGGCTGCTCGCCGACGCGCTCGCGGTGAAGGCGCCCGGCGGCTCGACCGAGGTGCGGGTGCCGCCGTACGCCGTCGTGCAGTGCGTCGAGGGGCCCCGGCACACCCGTGGCACCCCGCCCAACGTGGTGGAGACCGACCCGCTGACCTGGACCCGGCTCGCCACCGGGCGGCTGGCCTGGGCGGACGCCGTCGCGGCGGCGAAGGTCAGCGCGAGCGGGGAGCGCGCGGACATCGGGGGCCTGCTGCCGCTGATGAGCTGAGGGAACCGCCCCGGCCGGCCGGGCGTCGAACCACCATGAACCGGTACAAGCAGCACCTGGCCTCCGCCGCCGCCACCCTGCTCCTGCCGCTCACCCTGGCCTGCGCCGGCAACCCGGCGCACAGTGGTGCGGTGACCTCACAGGCGACCCCACGGGAACCGGTGACCGGCGTCGAGTGGCGGGTCGAGAGCCTCACCGCCGACGGCACCACCCGGCACGCCCCCGCCACCGCCCGGCTGCGCATCGACGCGGACGGCCGCGCGGCGGGCAACCTCGGCTGCAACGGCTTCAGCGCCGAGGCCACCGTGCACGGCGACCACGTCACCTTCGGCGGTCTGCGGACCACCCGGATGGCCTGCGACCCGGCGCGGATGACCTTCGAACGGGCCCTCGCCCGGGCCCTCGCCGGGCACACCCTCACCGCCGCCCGCGACCACGACCGGCTCGTGCTCACCACACGTGACGGAGACCTCGTACGCCTCGTGCGCACCACCGCCGAATGATGTGCGACACCTCACTCGCGCATACGACAGAGGCCGCCACGGGCCGCCCGCACGCGCCGCCCACGGGCCGCACCCACCACCATCACGCCGCGCTGACCTGCACAAACGCAGGATCCGCCAAACTGATCGGTATCCTCCGCCCGGTTACGGGCCGGTATCCCCAATTCGGACCAGTGGTCGACCTCGCCTACACTCGGTGGCGTGCCACGTGGTGACGGTCGACTCAATCACGATCTGCTTCCCGGCGAAAAAGGCCCCCAGGACGCTTGCGGCGTCTTCGGTGTCTGGGCTCCGGGCGAAGAGGTCGCAAAGCTCACGTACTTCGGGCTCTACGCCCTCCAGCACCGGGGTCAGGAATCCGCGGGAATCGCGGTAAGCAACGGCTCCCAGATCCTCGTCTTCAAGGACATGGGCCTGGTCTCCCAGGTCTTCGACGAAACCTCTCTCGGTTCGCTCCAGGGTCATATCGCGGTCGGACACGCCCGCTACTCGACCACCGGTGCCTCCGTGTGGGAGAACGCCCAGCCGACGTTCCGCGCCACCGCGCACGGTTCGATCGCGCTCGGCCACAACGGCAACCTGGTCAACACGGCGCAGCTCGCCGAGATGGTCGCCGACCTCCCGAACGACAACAACAGCCGCTCCACCCGGGTCGCGGCCACCAACGACACCGACCTGCTGACGGCGCTGCTCGCCGCCCAGGTCGACGCGGACGGCAAGCCGCTGACCATCGAGGAGGCCGCTCACACGGTCCTCCCGAAGGTGCGCGGTGCCTTCTCCCTCGTCTTCATGGACGAGCACACCCTCTACGCCGCCCGTGACCCGCAGGGCATCCGCCCGCTGGTCCTCGGCCGCCTGGAGCGCGGCTGGGTGGTCGCCTCGGAGAGTGCCGCCCTCGACATCTGCGGCGCCAGCTACGTGCGCGAGATCGAGCCCGGCGAGTTCGTCGCCATCGACGAGAACGGCCTGCGCTCCTCCCGGTTCGCGGAAGCGAAGCCCAAGGGCTGTGTCTTCGAGTACGTCTACCTGGCCCGCCCGGACACCGACATCGCCGGCCGGAACGTGTACCTCTCCCGGGTGGAGATGGGCCGCCGGCTCGCGAAGGAGGCGCCGGTCGAGGCCGACCTCGTCATAGCGACCCCGGAGTCCGGCACCCCGGCCGCGATCGGCTACGCCGAGGCCTCCGGGATCCCCTTCGGCGCGGGTCTGGTGAAGAACGCCTACGTCGGCCGCACCTTCATCCAGCCCTCGCAGACCATCCGCCAGCTGGGCATCAGGCTGAAGCTGAACCCGCTGAAGGAAGTCATCAAGGGCAAGCGCCTGGTCGTCGTCGACGACTCCATCGTGCGCGGCAACACCCAGCGGGCCCTGGTCCGCATGCTTCGCGAGGCCGGCGCCGCCGAGGTCCACATCCGGATCTCCTCGCCGCCCGTGAAGTGGCCCTGCTTCTTCGGCATCGACTTCGCCACGCGCGCGGAGCTGATCGCCAACGGCATGACGATCGAGGAGATCGGCACCAGCCTCGGCGCCGACTCGCTCTCCTACATCTCCATCGACGGCATGATCGAGGCGACCACCATCGCCAAGCCGAACCTGTGCCGTGCCTGCTTCGACGGCGAGTACCCGATGGAGCTGCCGGACCCGGAGCTGCTCGGCAAGCAGCTGCTGGAGACCGAGCTGGCCGCCGGGCCCGCCGCCACGGCCGCGGCCGACGCCATCCGTCGCCCGTAGACCCCCGCAGTACGACACGAAAGCTCTCACAGTCATGTCTGAGACAACTGGTGCCAGCTACGCAGCAGCGGGCGTCGACATCGAGGCGGGCGACCGCGCCGTCGAGCTCATGAAGGAGTGGGTGAAGAAGACGCAGCGTCCCGAGGTCCTCGGCGGCCTCGGCGGCTTCGCCGGCCTCTTCGACGCCTCCGCCCTCAAGCGCTACGAGCGCCCGCTGCTCGCCTCCGCCACGGACGGCGTCGGCACCAAGGTCGACATCGCGCGGCAGCTCGGTGTGTACGACACCATCGGCCACGACCTGGTCGCCATGGTCATGGACGACATCGTGGTGTGCGGTGCCGAGCCGCTGTTCATGACCGACTACATCTGCGTCGGCAAGGTGCACCCCGAGCGGGTCGCGGCGATCGTCAAGGGCATCGCGGAGGGCTGTGTGCTGGCCGGGTGCGCCCTGGTGGGCGGCGAGACGGCCGAACACCCGGGTCTGCTGGGCGAGGACGACTTCGACGTCGCCGGCGCCGGTACGGGCGTCGTGGAGGCCGACCGGCTGCTGGGCGCGGATCGTATCCGCACGGGTGACGCGGTCATCGCCATGGCGTCCTCCGGTCTTCACTCGAACGGGTACTCCCTGGTCCGCCATGTCCTGCTGAAGACGGCCGGGCTGGCCCTGGAGGCGGAGATCGCGGAGCTGGGCCGCACCCTCGGCGAGGAGCTGCTGGAGCCGACGAAGATCTACTCGCTGGACTGCCTGGCGCTGACCCGTACGACGGATGTGCACGCCTTCTCGCACATCACCGGCGGCGGGCTCGCGGCCAACCTGGCCCGGGTGATCCCGGACGGGCTGCACGCCACCGTCGACCGCTCCACCTGGACCCCGGGTGCGATCTTCGACCTGGTCGGCAGGACCGGCAACGTCGAGCGCCTGGAGCTGGAGAAGACCCTGAACATGGGCGTCGGCATGATGGCGATCGTCCCGCAGGAGTCGGTCGAGGTGGCCCTCACGACGCTGGCCGACCGGGGTGTCGAGTCCTGGGTCGCGGGCGAGATCACCGAGCGTGGCGCGCAGGAGACCGGCGCGGAGCTGGTGGGGGACTACGCCGTCTGACCGGACGCCGCCCGTTCGCGCGGGCGGCTGTACGGACCGCTGCGCGGACCGTTGTGCAGACCTGTGTGCGGACAGCACAGAAGCGGGGGGGGGGGGGGGGGGGGCGGCCCGGGCCCCGGGGGCCGGGCCCCCACCAGCCCCCTGCGGCGTGGGGTGATTGTGTTTTAAAAAGAAAATATCACCCAGCAAAAAAGAAAATGTCG
>NZ_JBHXVE010000004.1:12441-16936 GCF_042672505.1 Streptomyces sp. NPDC127190 | reverse complement strand
CCCGCCGCTGGGCGGGGGGGGGGTGATCCCCGCCGGGGGCGCTCCGGTGGGAGCCCCCGGGGGCCCCCCCCCCCCCCGCCGGGGGGGGCGCCCCCCCCCCCCCCCGGACTGTTGCTCAGCACAAGGTCAAGCGCCTCGACGGTGCTGTGAGGGACCCGCGTCCTCGTCGTCCTCGTCGTCCTCGTAGAGGTCGGCGTAACGGGAGTACAGGTCGTCGTCGTCATGCTCATCGGCGTCTTCGAAACGGTCGCCGTTCGGCGACTGGTTCGACGTCGATGCGCCCAGCTCCTCGGCCAGGCGTGAGAGGTCCGTCCCACCGCTGTTGTACTTCAGCTGGCGGGCGACCTTCGTCTGCTTGGCCTTGGCCCGGCCGCGCCCCATGGCTCGACCCCCTCAACGACGGGGCTCGACGGCCCCAGAGTCTGACACGCGTTCATGTTCTGGAACGGACTCTCCATGGAGAGGCCGGTCCGTAGGGCTTCCACGGTACCTGAGCCCGCGCCCATACGGTACGTCGCCCGCAGCACGCGCGTGTGCCCAGGACCTTCGAGGCGCCCTGTCCTCGCTGGTCAGTGGCGATTTTAACCACTTATCGGGGAACGACCCGCCGACGGAAGTGAGAGTTCTCTCGAAGTCCCACCGGCGGGTACCGCTCATATGTGCGATCGATTCCGGCTCGGACCGGCTCAGCCCGCGGTGCCGGCGGCCCGTGCCTCCGCCATCCGCTGCTCCGCGATCCGGTCGGCCGCGGCGGCCGGCGGGATCCCGTCTTCCTTCGCACGTGCGAATATTGCCAGCGTGGTGTCGAAGATCTTCGCCGCCTTGGCCTTGCACCGGTCGAAGTCGAACCCGTGCAGCTCGTCCGCGACCTGGATGACCCCGCCCGCGTTCACCACGTAGTCCGGCGCGTAGAGGATCCCGCGGTCGGCGAGGTCCTTCTCCACACCCGGGTGTGCGAGCTGGTTGTTGGCCGCGCCGCACACCACGGAGGCGGTGAGCACCGGGACGGTGTCGTCGTTCAGGGCGCCGCCGAGCGCGCAGGGGGCGTAGATGTCCAGCCCCTCGACCCGGATCAGCTCCTCGGTGCCGGCGACCGCCGTCACGCCCTCGGGGTGCTGGTCGAGGATGCGCTGGACGGCGTCCGCGCGCACATCGGTGATCACGACCTCGGCGCCCTCGTCCCGCAGGTGTCTGACCAGGTGGTGGCCGACCTTGCCGACACCGGCGACGCCGACCTTGCGGCCGCGCAGCGAGGGGTCGCCCCACAGGTGCTGGGCGGAGGCGCGCATGCCCTGGTAGACGCCGAAGGCGGTGAGCACGGAGGAGTCGCCGGCGCCGCCGTTCTCCGGGGAGCGGCCGGTGGTCCAGCGGCACTCGCGGGCCACCACGTCCATGTCGGCGACATAGGTGCCGACGTCGCACGCGGTCACGTAGCGGCCGCCGAGCGAGGCGACCATACGGCCGTAGGCGAGCAGCAGCTCCTCGGTCTTGTCGCGCTCCGGGTCGCCGATGATCACGGCCTTGCCGCCGCCGTGGTCGAGCCCGGCCATGGCGTTCTTGTACGACATCCCGCGCGCGAGGTTGAGGGCGTCCGCGACGGCCTCGGCCTCGGTGGCGTACGGGTAGAAGCGGGTGCCGCCGAGGGCCGGGCCCAGGGCGGTGGAATGGATGGCGATGACGGCCTTCAGACCGGTCGCGCGGTCCTGGCAGAGCACGACCTGCTCATGGCCTCCCTGGTCCGAGTGGAACAGGGTGTGCAGGACATCAGCAGGTGCGCCGGTTACGTCGGTCACTGTGGTGACTCCTGTGTACATAGCGGCGGGTGGGGCCGGACCCCGTACGGGTGGCGGGGTGCCGTGGCATGAGCGTAGAGCCTTGGCACGACCACCATCCGTGCAGTGTTCAGGATCACTCTCCCGCGCCCGTTCCGCACGTATGAGCGTGGCACGATTTGCCGTGGTTTTGCCGCGGTTTCCGCCGCGGTTTTCGAGCCGGGCCGGGTGGGGAGGGAGCAGGCGTGCCGAAGGTGTCCTCCGTGGTCGTCCCCTATGCCGCGTATCTGCGCGTGTACGAGCCGCTGGGCGCCTTCCCGGAGCCCGAGCGCAGTCACTGGGCGCGCTACGCCCGCCGCCCCGAGCGCCCCTCCTACCAGGACGAACTGCGTCGCTCCCTGGCGGACTTGCTGCCCACCCCGCCGGTCGCGGTGCCGGTGCACGAGAGCGGCGACGCCTTCGTGCTGGAGCTGGACGGCGTGGTCTGCGTCTGCCCCTGGCGGACCCGGCTGCGCGGCTGGCAGGCGCTCGGCGAGCTGGCCGAGGAGCTGCCGGCGGCGGTGCTGGACGCGGTGCTGCCCCCGCTGGTGCGCCACCAGGCGGCCCAGGACTACGAGCGCTGGCTCGCCCGCAATCCGGACGCCCGCCCGTGGATCCGTACGGCGACCTGGCAGGTGCCGCTGAACTGGTTCGTGCTGGTCTCGGACGAGGAGCGGAGCTACGACCCGGGCACCCCCGAGCTGCCCCCGGTGCTGCGCTACCGCACCCCGATGGTCCAGGCCCGACGCCGGGTGGCGCGGGCGCTGCGCACGCTGCGGGACACCGTCGAGGAGGGCCCGCTGATCGACGGCGTGGTGGACGTCGGCCGCTGGCTGGAGGAGTTCCATCCGCGTTCGCTGGTGGAGCTGGACTACGGCGGACTGGTGCACGTGGTGCCGGCGGGGCAGCTGTCGGACGACCACTCGGCGGCGGACGTGGCGGCCGGCATCGAGGCGCTGCGCCGGGGCGACGGCGGGGCGGCCGGGGAGGCGTACACCCGGCTCGTGGAGCGGTGGCGCACGGTACGGGACCGGCGCTCCGCGAACTGAGTGACGTAGGTCACGGCTCGAACGGCCTCGAACGACGTACGGTCTAGGGCACTTGACGGTGTGACGGGACGTTGGTCCCGATCCGGACTTTCACGTCAAGGGTGACGGACTGCACTTACGCGGCCCTTGCGCCTCTTGCCGCCCCTCGTGCCAAAATAGGACAAGGAGCCCGGGGAGGGCTCTCACCGTCCAACTATGCTCCACTGTGGGCGGAATCTCCGCATTGCACGCTTTGGGGGGTCTGGTGACTCCTGATCGTCCTGTGACTGATCGTCACAGTGGCGTGACTGTCCGCTATGGCATGGTCCATCGGCTTCCGTCGCTGATGAACACCTGGGAGGGCAATTCCATCGGTTTGGCCGACGGGGCTGGACAGATGGTGTAGTTGTAGTGCCGAGGACAAGCCGTTCGTCCTATAACCGACTCGACTCGCGTCCGCCATTTCGGGCAACGCGGGTCAAGGTGCAGAATTTAGAGGAAAGAACCGAGAAGGTTCGGTTCTCCCGAGGAGGCCGCTCATGACCGCTCGCACCCCTGATGCCGAGCCGCTGCTGACCCCGGCTGAGGTCGCCACCATGTTCCGTGTCGACCCCAAGACGGTCACGCGGTGGGCGAAGGCCGGCAAGCTCACGTCCATTCGCACGCTCGGCGGACACCGCCGCTACCGCGAGGCTGAGGTCCGCGCTCTGCTGGCGGGCATCCCGCAGCAGCGCAGCGAGGCCTGAACAACTGCATAACCGGGCAAAACGGCAGGTCCCCCAACTGGCCGTGGTGCCCGAACCCCTAGCTCCAAGCGACGCGGGACCTGCCCCAACAGGTCCCTCGCCCAAGCCGAAGACAACGTTGCAGGCAGCGACACAGGGTGCGTCGTAGATCGCGCTGGACTCCGCCGAGTCCAGCGCGATCTTTTTTGTGCGCCGGGTGCCGTGTGGGGGCGGCCCTGTGAGCGGGCTTGTCGGAGTCTGGGGAGGGCTGTCGGAAGCGCTGTGCGGTGCCCCTCGGGGAGGTGCAATTGCACATATTAAATTGACCTGTTGTAGGGAGGGGTTAAGTTCCACCATTTCAAAAACACATGCGGTGACTCCCGTCACACGCCTGGGCGCTTGTCGCCGGTGGCCCTCATCCACTAGTGGAATCACCTGTTCCAGATTCCCATACCCGTAAGGGCGTTGGGACATCCGCAGGCATCCTCGGGGTCACGCGCTCCCGGGACCTTCGTCCGCCTCTTCCTCGCCCTCCGGGGGCAGCGGGCCGGCGGCCATGGCGAGCCGCAGGAGGTGGTGGCAGACCGGACAGTGCCGGGTGAGGTGCCGGTACGACGAGGCGGCCGCCAGATGCGCCCTCAGGAGCGCCCGCGTCTCATGCCTGACCGATGCCGCCATACGCCACCTCCGGAGCCCCCCACGGCGGAACGGACCCTGCTCCCTGATTACCGACGGAACCCACCCCCGTCAACCCCGGCCGCCCTCCACCGCTCCCTACGCGGACCCCTGACGGAGACACGAAGAAGGGCCCTCATCCGCTTGGATGATGGGGCGTGTATACAGTTGGGTGCCGGAGCTGGCGCGGATAAACAACTGACGCTGCCCACGGAGGGTGATGTGTATGTGTGTGGTGGGGGCGTGGTATTGAAAA
>NZ_JBHXVE010000004.1:0-12431 GCF_042672505.1 Streptomyces sp. NPDC127190 | reverse complement strand
CCCCTCACCCACACACCAGCGCCGCCCCCACACGGTGTGCGACGCCCCCCCCTTCTCTACTGTGCGGTCCTGACGGGATTTGAACCCGCGGCCTCCACCTTGACAGGGTGGCGAGCACTCCAAACTGCTCCACAGGACCAGGTTTCGCGGCGCTTTGTTTCTTTCCTGCGCTGCGAGAAGGACTGTACAGGAGGGTGAGGTGTCTGGTCGAACTCACCCTCCGTGTGCAGTCCGTTACGGTGCCAACGTGTCGATCGCCTTCACGATCCGCTTGTCCGACACCGGGTACGCCGTGCCCAGAGCGTGGGCGAAGTAGCTGACCCGCAGCTCCTCGATCATCCAGCGGATGTCCAGGACGGCGGCCGGCACCGGGCGGCCCTTGGGGAGCTGCTCCAGGAGCCAGGCGTACTCGTCCTGCATCTCGTGCACCTTCTCCATGCGCGTGGTGTCCCGCTGGACGCCCGTCGGCATCTGCTGGAGGCGCCGGTCGGCGGCCACCAGGTAGCGCATGAGGTCGGGCAGCCGCCGTATCCCGGCCCAGGTGACGAAACCGGGCTTCACCAGCGCGTCCAGCTGCTTGCGGACGTCCGTCAGGTTCGCGAGCAGCGCCGGGCTGCTGGTGGCCTTCAGACGGCGCTCACAGGCCTGCCAGGCCGCCAGCACCTGCTGCACCTGGGCGACCGTACGGACCGTCGTGTCCACGATCTCCGCGCGCACCTTGTCGTACAGCTTCCGGTACGACTCCTCGTCCCACACCGGCCCGCCGAAGTCCGCGATCAGCTTGTCCGCCGCCGCCATCGCACAGTCGTCGAAGAGGGCCTGGATGGACCCGTGCGGGTTGGCGGACAGGCCGAGCTTCTGCTGGTTGGTCAGCTTCTCGGACGCGAACTTCGCCGGGTTCACCGGGATGTTGCGCAGGATCAGGCGCCGGGTGCCCTTCCACATCGCCTCCGCCTGCTCGGCCTCCGTGTCGAAGAGGCGCACGGAGACCGTGTCCCCGTCGTCCACGAGCGCCGGGTAGGCCTTCACGGGCTGGCCGGCCCGGCGGGTCTCGAAGACCCGGCTGAGCGTGCCGATCGTCCAGTCGGTCAGCCCCTTGCGCTCCAGGGACTCGCCGCCCTCGCGGGACGCGGTCGCCGCGGCGGCCTGGGACAGCGCCTTGCGCGCCTTCGGCTTCAGCTGGAGCCGCAGCGTCTCCAGGTCCTTGTCCTCGGCCAGCTTCCGCCGCCGTTCGTCGACGATCCGGAAGGTGATCTTGAGATGGTCGGGCACCTTGGACCAGTCGAAGTCGTCCGCCTCGAACGGCACGCCCACCATCCGCTTCAGCTCCCGGGCCATCGCCACGGTGAGCGGCTCCTGGAGGGGCACCGCCTTCTCCAGGAACGCCTTCGCGTAGTTCGGCGCGGGCACGTAGTGGCGGCGGATCGGCTTGGGGAGGGAACGGATCAGCTCCGTCACCACCTCCTCGCGCAGACCCGGGATCTGCCAGTCGAAGCCCTCGTCGGCCACCTGGTTGAGGACCTGGAGCGGGATGTGGACCGTCACACCGTCCGCGTCCGCACCCGGCTCGAACTGGTAGGTGACCCGGAAGGTGAGGTCGCCCTGCCGCCAGGAGTCCGGATAGTCGGCCTTGGTGACCGCCTCCGCCGACTCCCGGATGAGCATCTCCCGCTCGAAGTCCAGGAAGTCCGGCTGCTCGTGCCGCTTCCGCTTCCACCAGGAGTCGAAGTGGGCGCCGGAGACGACGTGTTCGGGCACCCGCTGGTCGTAGAAGTCGAACAGCGTGTCGTCGTCCACGACGATGTCCCGGCGCCGGGCGCGGTGTTCGAGCTCCTCGACCTCGCTCAGCAGCCTGCGGTTGTCCGCGAAGAACTTGTGGTGCGTGCGCCAGTCGCCCTCGACCAGCGCGTTGCGGATGAACAGCTCGCGGCTGACCTCGGGGTCGACCCGCCCGTAGTTCACCTTCCGCTGGGCGACGATCGGTACGCCGTACAGCGTGACCTTCTCGTACGCCATCACGGCCGCCTGGTCCTTCTCCCAGTGCGGTTCGCTGTACGTCCGCTTCAGCAGGTGTCCGGCGAGCGGCTCGACCCACTCGGGCTCGATCTTCGCGTTGACCCGCGCCCACAGCCGGCTGGTCTCCACCAGCTCGGCCGACATCACGAACTTCGGCTGCTTCTTGAACAGCGCCGAACCCGGGAAGATCGCGAACTTGGCGTTGCGGGCGCCCAGGTACTCGTTCTTGTTGCCGTCGCGTACGTCCTTCATCCCGATGTGCGAGAGAAGGCCGGCGAGCAGCGAGACATGGATGCGGTCGCCCGGGGCGTCCTCCTCGTTGAGATGGATGCCCATCTGCTTCGCGACCGTGCGCAGCTGGGTGTAGATGTCCTGCCATTCGCGAATGCGCAGGAAGTTCAGGTACTCCTGCTTGCACATCCGCCTGAACGAGCTGGAGCCCCGCTCCTTCTGCTGCTCGCGGACGTACCGCCACAGATTCAGGTAGGCGAGGAAGTCGCTGGTCTCGTCCTTGAAGCGGGCGTGCTGCTGGTCGGCCTGGGCCTGCTTGTCGGCCGGGCGCTCCCGCGGGTCCTGGATGGACAGGGCGGCCGCGATGACCATGACCTCGCGGACACAGCCGTTGCGGTCGGCCTCCAGCACCATCCGGGCCAGCCGCGGGTCGACGGGCAGCTGGGCGAGCTTGCGGCCGCGGTCGGTGAGCCGTTTGCGCGGGTCCTTCTGGGCGGGGTCGAGCGCGCCCAGCTCCTGGAGCAGATGCACGCCGTCGCGGATGTTGCGGTGGTCCGGCGGGTCGATGAACGGGAACTTCTCGATGTCGCCGAGGCCGGCCGCGGTCATCTGGAGGATGACGGAGGCGAGGTTGGTGCGGAGGATCTCCGCGTCGGTGAACTCCGGCCGGGACAGGAAGTCGTCCTCGCTGTACAGCCGGATGCAGATGCCGTCGCTGGTCCGGCCGCAGCGGCCCTTGCGCTGGTTGGCGCTGGCCTGCGAGATCGGCTCGATGGGCAGCCGCTGGACCTTGGTGCGGTGGCTGTAGCGGCTGATCCGGGCGAAGCCGGGGTCGATGACGTACTTGATGCCGGGCACGGTGAGAGAGGTCTCGGCGACGTTGGTCGCCAGAACGATCCTGCGCCCGGTGTGCGGCTGGAACACCCGGTGCTGCTCGGCATGGGACAGCCGGGCGTACAGCGGAAGGATCTCCGTGAACCGGTACTTCTTCTTCTCCAGCGCGTCGGCCGTGTCCCGGATCTCCCGCTCGCCGGAGAGGAAGACGAGGATGTCGCCCTTGCCCTCGGCCTGGAGCTCCTCGACCGCGTCGCAGATCGCCGTGATCTGGTCCCGGTCGGCGTCCTCCGAGTCCTCCTCCAGGAGCGGCCGGTAGCGCACCTCCACCGGGTACGTCCGCCCGCTCACCTCGACGATCGGCGCGTCGCCGAAGTGCCGGGAGAAGCGCTCGGGGTCGATGGTGGCGGAGGTGATGACGACCTTGAGATCCGGCCGTTTGGGCAGCAGCTGTGCCAGATAGCCGAGCAGGAAGTCGATGTTGAGGGACCGCTCGTGGGCCTCGTCGATGATGATCGTGTCGTAGGCGCGCAGCTCGCGGTCGGTCTGGATCTCCGCGAGCAGGATGCCGTCCGTCATCAGCTTGATGAAGGTGGCGTCCTGGTTCACCTGGTCGGTGAAGCGCACCTTCCAGCCGACGGCTTCGCCGAGCGGCGTCCGCAGCTCCTCCGCGACCCGCTCGGCGACGGTGCGCGCGGCGATCCGGCGGGGCTGGGTGTGCCCGATCATGCCCCGGACGCCCCGGCCCAGCTCCAGACAGATCTTCGGGATCTGCGTGGTCTTACCGGACCCGGTCTCACCGGCGACGATGACGACCTGGTGATCGCGGATGGCGGCCGCGATCTCGTCCTTCTTCTGGCTGACGGGCAGCTGCTCGGGGTAGGCGACCGCCGGCACGCGGAGGCGCCGCTCGGCCATGCGGGCCTCGGCCCGGTCGACCTCCGCCTCGATCTCGGCGAGGACGGCGGCACGGGCTTCCGGCTTACGGATCTTGCGCGCGCCCTCGAGCCGCCGCCCGAGCCGGTGCGCGTCACGCAGCGACAGCTCGGTCAGACGGGGGGCGAGGGTGCCGAGGGCGGGGGCGGGATGCGTAGACATACGCGATCCAGGATCTCACCCCGCCCGAAAAACGCGCGAACGATTTGCCCCGGGCCCGGCGAAGCCCAGGACGAGCCGCCCTAGGAGGCCCGCTGCGCGGGCGGTGCCGACGGCGCCGAAGGAGCGGGCTGAGCGGGCGGCGTGGAGGCGCTGGGCTGTGCATGCCCCCCGAGGCTCACCGCCCTCGCCGTGTTGGCGACGGCCTTGATCCCCAGGTACGCCGTCGTCATGCTGCTCACGGCCGTGAACGCGGCGGTGAGGACCCCGACGATCACGCCCTTGTCCCCGTCGAGCCGCCACACCCCGATGCCCGCGACGGCGACGATCGCCAGATTGCTGAAGAGGACCGCGAGCAGCCCGTACCGCGCCCGCGTCTTCTCTATGTCGGTGTCCCGGACGACCTTGCTCTCGCTGCCGCTCATCGTTCCCCCACGAAGAACCACCGGTAACGAAGAAGGCCCCGTTCTGACGAACGAGGCCTTCTGGCTGTGGCTGGGGCCGGGGTCGAACCGGCGACCTTCCGCTTTTCAGGCGGACGCTCGTACCAACTGAGCTACCCAGCCACGGTGTTTCACGTGAAACACCAGCGGTCCTGACGGGATTTGAACCCGCGGCCTCCACCTTGACAGGGTGGCGAGCACTCCAAACTGCTCCACAGGACCAAGCGTGTATGCAACAGTGTCGCACACGGTAATGCGTGCCCCCAACGGGATTCGAACCCGTGCTACCGCCTTGAAAGGGCGGCGTCCTAGGCCGCTAGACGATGAGGGCTATCGGCCCGCCTGGCGCTTCTCAGCGCGTCGGGGACGTGAGAAGCATATGGGATGGCGGCGGGGATCGCCAAAACGGTTTACGGGGAGTGGCGGGACGGCGCCCCGGACGGGGTGCCACCGGGGGCCGAGCCGGGGTGGTTCTGGTCGGCCAGATGGCGGCTGACCTCGGCCGTTGTCAGTCCCAGTCCGCCCAGTTCGATGGCGTCCCAGGCCTGGAGCCGGTGGTCGTGCCGGTCGAAGTAGAGGATCGAGGCCTCGATCGGCGCCGGGTACGAGCGCTCCACGGCCCGCAGCCCGCTGCCGCCCGTGGACCCCTCCATCCGCAGCAGGGTGCCGAAGGGCAGTGTCTCGGCGCCCTCGTGGTGCAGATGCCCGCAGAGCACCAGCGGCACCGTGCCGTCCGTCTCGCGGGCCGCGGCCGGCTCGTGCGCGACGGCGACGTCCACCGGGGTGCCCCGGGCCTTCTGGTCCCGCAGGGCGCTGGCCAGCCGGTCGCCAGCCAGCCGCTCGGCGGCGTCACCGCCGGGCACCGTCGAGCGGTCGGGGGTGAACTGGGGATCGCCGATGCCCGCGAACCGCAGCCCGGCCACCGTCTCCGCCCGGCCGCCGTCCAGCACATGCACGTTCTTCATGCGCTCCAGATAGCGCTGGGTGGCCGCGGAGTCATGGTTGCCCCGCACCCACACATACGGCACGCCCAGGCGGCCGGCCGGGTCCAGGAAGGCGTTCTCCGCCGTCGTGCCGTGATCCATCGTGTCGCCGGAGTCGACGATCACATCCACCCGGTACTGCTTCACAAGCGACGCGATGATCTTCCAGCTCGCAGGGTTGAGATGGATGTCCGACACATGCAGCACCCGGAGGGTGGAGGGGTCGGGCTGGTAGGCCGGGAGGGTGGACGTGACGTCGTACAGCTTGGTCACGTTCGTCACCAGGCGCGCCAACTCCTGCTGGTAGACGTCGAATTCGGTGACGATGCTGCGTGCGTTGCCGATCACGGACGGGGCCGAGGACAGCAGTCCGGAGAACTTCGGCTCCAGTACCGACTGCGGGTTCCAGGTGGCGTACGCCGACGCGCCCGAGGCGCCGAGCAGTGCCAGGGCCAGCCCGCCGGCCGTCAGGGCGCGGCGCGGGCGCCGGTAGACGGCGAGGCCGAGCGCCGTGGCGCCGACGACGACGACGACGGCGGCGCAGGAGCGCACGGCGAGATCGAGGGTTCCGTGCTCGACGTCGTGGACCACCTGGCCCTGGAGGCCGGAGAGCCGCTCCGGGTGGTCGACCAGGGCCTGGGAGCGCGCCGGGTCCAGTTGGTCGACGTTGACGTCCAGGCGGACCGGCGCCACATGGCTGTCCAGGGTGAGGGAGCCCAGCGGGGACACGTTGATCTTCGTACCGCCGCTGAGGGAGGGCCGCAGGGCCATCGTGGTGTCCATCGGGCCGACCGGGGTCCGTACGTTCCCGACGACCAGCAGGCCCAGCCAGGCGCCGACGAGGACGACCGCGGTCAGGCCGAGCGCGCCGAGCCAGGGGCGGCGCCGGGCGGCGGTATTCAGCTCAGGGAGGTCCAGGTCGGGCAGGTCCGGGGCGGAATGCGGGCGGGGACGGCGGGCGCGGCGGGCGGTCCGGATCGGCAGGAGGCGCAGGGCTGCGCGGGGGACGCGGGCCATTGGTCCCGTATGCCCAAGTCCCAGCCGCGCTATGCGGCATCGGTACCGGACAATGACCCTGTGCTGGAGATGACGCGCGAGGAGTTCGAGGAACTGGTCGCCGAGGCGCTGGACCGGATCCCCCCGGAGCTGACGCGGCTCATGGACAACGTGGCCGTCTTCGTGGAGGACGAGCCGCCCGCCGACGACCCCGAGCTGCTCGGGGTCTACGAGGGCACCCCGCTGACCGACCGGGGCGAGTGGTACGCCGGCGTCCTGCCGGACCGGATCACCGTCTACCGGGGGCCGACGCTCAGGATGTGCGAGACCCGCGAGGACGTCGTCGCGGAGACCGAGGTGACCGTGGTCCACGAGATCGCCCACCACTTCGGCATCGACGACGCGCGTCTGCACGGCCTCGGATACGGGTGAGCCGCGGCCGGGCCGGCGGTGCGCACGCGGCGCGTGTCCTCCTGCGGGCGGCGGGAGTTGGGGAGGTTGACTCCTTCCCTCGCCCTCGGAGGTGGCCGCCGTGCGCCCCTTGTACGTACCTGTCCGTCTGGTCGTCACGGCGCTGGCCGTCTCCGTCGCCGCAGGCTGCGTGAACGTGGGCGCGAACGCGGACCCGGCCCGGCCCTCCCACGCGACGGACCGGCACGGCGCGAAGGCCCCCGACGGCGGGCCCGCGCCCGGAGTGGCCGGCGCCGGGCGTGACGAGGCCGCGGGCGGCGACGGCAAGCACGGCGACGGCGGCAAGGCGAAGCCCGGGGAGTCGGCCTCGGCCTCGGCCGCCACCCCCTCCGCCGGGGACAGCGCCTCCACCGCGCCCCGGCGGCCCCCCGGCAAGCCCGGCAAGCCCGCCCCGTCCGCGCAGCCCGGCGATCCGGCGCCGACCGACACCCCGCCGCCGCCCCCGGCCACCTCCGCCGCCCCGCCGCCGCCCCCGGCCTCCACCCCGCCCCCGGTCACCTCGGCGCCGCCGTCGGCCGAGCCGTCCTCCTCAGCGCACGAGCAGACCGGCACCCAGCTGGTGCAGCGGGAACCCGCCCCGGAGGCGGGGGCGCCCGCGTGAGGGAACGCGCAGCTCACCGGGGTCGCCGGGAGATCGGTTTGCCATCAGGGGTGGGAGGTGCGTATGGTGGTAGATCGTTTGATCCCATTTGCCCGGCGCCACCACAGAGCGCGCCGTGTGGCGCGTACTCTCCTTTGCCGTGGCGGACCGCATTGAGGCGGTCGTGAGCGAATCACGGAGTTGACGGGCGCGTGCCGAAGAGACTCCGGAAGGTTTCGCATTCGCATGTCCGTGTCCAGTACTGACCAGATCGTCGTGTCCGAGAACGAGTTCGAGAACGACTCTCTCGTGGAAGAGACGACCGAGGTCACCGAGGCCCCCGAGGCCGCTGACACCACCCCCCAGACCACCTTTGCCGACCTCGGCCTCCCCGAGGGAATCGTGCGCAAGCTCGCACAGAACGGCGTCACCACCCCCTTCCCGATCCAGGCCGCGACCATCCCGGACGCCCTGACCGGCAAGGACATCCTCGGCCGTGGCCGCACCGGCTCCGGCAAGACCCTCTCCTTCGGTCTGCCGACCCTGGCCACGCTGGCCGGCGGCCGCACCGAGAAGAAGCGGCCGCGTGCCGTCATCCTCACGCCCACCCGTGAGCTGGCCATGCAGGTGGCCGACGCCCTCCAGCCCTACGGCGACGTCCTCGGCCTGAAGATGAAGGTCGTCTGCGGCGGCACCTCGATGGGCAACCAGATCTACGCCCTGGAGCGCGGCGTCGACATCCTCGTCGCCACGCCCGGCCGCCTGCGCGACATCATCAACCGCGGCGCCTGCTCCCTCGAGGACGTGCAGATCACCGTCCTGGACGAGGCCGACCAGATGTCCGACCTGGGCTTCCTGCCCGAGGTCACCGAGCTGCTCGACCAGGTCCCGGCCGGCGGCCAGCGCATGCTCTTCTCCGCCACCATGGAGAACGAGATCCAGACCCTCGTCGACCGCTACCTGAACAACCCGGTCTCCCACGAGGTGGACGCGGCCCAGGGCGCGGTGACGACCATGTCGCACCACATCCTCATCGTGAAGCCCAAGGACAAGGCGCCGGTCACCGCCGCGATCGCCTCCCGCAAGGGCCGCACGATCATCTTCGTCCGCACCCAGCTGGGCGCCGACCGCGTCGCCGAGCAGCTCCGCGAGGCCGGCGTGAAGGCCGACGCGCTGCACGGCGGCATGACCCAGGGCGCCCGCACCCGCACCCTGGCCGACTTCAAGGACGGGTACGTCAACGTCCTGGTCGCCACCGACGTCGCCGCCCGCGGCATCCACGTCGACGGCATCGACCTGGTCCTGAACGTGGACCCGGCCGGCGACCACAAGGACTACCTGCACCGCGCCGGCCGTACCGCGCGTGCGGGCCGTACCGGCACGGTCGTGTCGCTGTCCCTGCCGCACCAGCGCCGCCAGATCTTCCGCCTCATGGAGGACGCCGGCGTCGACGCGGCCCGCCACATCATCCAGGGCGGTGCCGCCTTCGACCCGGAGGTCGCCGAGATCACCGGCGCCCGCTCCATGACCGAGGTGCAGGCCGAGTCCGCCGCCAACGCCGCCCAGCAGGCCGAGCGCGAGGTCTCCCAGCTCACCAAGCAGCTGGAGCGCGCCCAGCGCCGCGCGACCGAGCTGCGCGACGAGGCCGACCGGCTGGTCGCCCGGGTCGCCCGCGAGCGCGGCGAGGACCCGGAGACGGCGGTGGCCGAGGCCCAGGCGACGGCGGCCGAGGAGCTGGCCGTGGCCGAGGAGGCGACGGAGCGCGAGACCGAGCGCGAGGAGCGTCCGGCGGCTTCGGCGTCGTACGAGCGCCGTGAGGAGCGTCGTCCCTTCGACCGTGACCGCGGTGACCGTGGTGGTCGTGGTGGTTTCGAGCGTCGCGAGGAGCGTCGTCCGTTCGACCGTGACCGCGGTGAGCGTGGCGACCGCGGTGGCCGTGGTGGCTTCGAGCGCCGTGACGACCGTCGTCCGTTCGACCGTGACCGCGACGAGCGTCGTCCCTTCGACCGGGACCGTGGTGAGCGTGGCGACCGTGGTGGCCGTGGTGGCTTCGAGCGCCGTGACGACCGTCCGGGCTTCCGCCGTGACGAGCGCGGTGGGCACCGGGGCAGCGACCGTCCGTTCAACCGCGACCGCCGCGACGACCGTCCGGGCTTCCGCTCCGGCGGCCACGAGCGCCCGTACGGCCGTCGTGACGACCACCGTGGCACCGGCTCCTTCGGCCGCCGCGACGACAAGCCGCGCTGGAAGCGCAACGGCTGACGCCGAGTGACCTGACGAAGGGCCCGTACGACTCCGGTCGTACGGGCCCTTCTTCCGTCCGCAGTGACGCATGTCACGTCCCCGCCGAGGGAATTGCTGGGGGCATGACAGAAGATGCGCGAGTGGACACGCCGTCGGACGAGGAACGGCTCGCCCAGCTCGGTTACACCCAGGTCCTCGCCCGCCGCATGTCGGCGTTCTCGAACTACGCCGTCTCCTTCACGATCATCTCCGTCCTCTCCGGCTGCCTGACCCTCTATCTCTTCGGCATGACCACCGGCGGCCCGGCGGTCATCACCTGGGGCTGGGTGGCGGTGGGACTGATGACCCTCTCCGTGGGCCTGTCGATGGCCGAGATCTGCTCGGCCTACCCGACCTCGGCCGGCCTCTACTTCTGGGCCCACCGCCTGGCGCCGCCGCGGTCGGCCGCGGCCTGGGCCTGGTTCACCGGCTGGTTCAACGTGCTGGGCCAGGTGGCGGTGACCGCGGGCGTCGACTTCGGCGCGGCCTCCTTCCTCGGAGCCTGGCTCGACCTCCAGTTCGGCTTCGCGGTGACCCCCGGCCGCACGGTCCTGCTCTTCGCCGCGATCCTGCTGCTGCACGGCCTGCTGAACACCTTCGGCGTGCGGATCGTCGCGTTCCTCAACGACGTCAGCGTGTGGTGGCACGTGCTGGGCGTCACCGTCATCGTCGGCGCGCTCGCCCTCGTCCCCGACCACCACCGGTCCGCGTCCTTCGTGTTCACGCACTTCGTCAACGAGACGGGCTGGGGCAGCGGCCCCTACGTCGTCCTCCTCGGCCTCCTCATGGCGCAGTACACCTTCACCGGGTACGACGCCTCCGCCCATATGACGGAGGAGACCCACGAGGCGGCCACGGCCGGCCCGCGCGGCATCGTCCGCTCCATCTGGACCTCGTGGATCGCGGGCTTCGTCCTGCTCCTCGGCTTCACCTTCGCCATCCAGTCCTACGACCGCGAAGTCGCGTCCCCCACCGGCGCGCCCCCGGCCCAGATCCTGCTGGACGCGCTCGGCGCCACGACCGGCAAACTGCTGCTCCTGGTGGTGATCGGCGCCCAGCTCTTCTGCGGGATGGCCTCCGTCACCGCCAACAGCCGCATGATCTACGCCTTCTCCCGCGACGGCGCGCTGCCCTTCTCCCGCCTCTGGCAGACGGTCAGCCCGCGCACCCGCACCCCGGTCGCGGCCGTCTGGCTGGCAGCGCTCGCCGCCCTCGCGCTCGGCCTGCCCTACCTGATCAATACGACGGCCTACGCGGCGGTGACCTCGATCGCCGTGATCGGCCTCTACATCGCGTACGTCATCCCGACCTTCCTCCGGGTCCGCAAGGGCACCGCCTTCGCCCGCGGCCCCTGGCACCTGGGCCGCTGGTCGGTCCCCGTCGGGGTGGTCTCCGTGCTCTGGGTCCTGGCGATCACGGTCCTCTTCATGCTTCCGCAGGTCTCCCCGGTCACCTGGAAGACCTTCAACTACGCCCCCGTCGCCGTCCTGGTCGTCCTGGGCTTCGCGGCGGTCTGGTGGGGGGCGTCGGCCCGGCACTGGTTCCTCCGGCCCGCCCCAGCGGCCGCCCCCGACCGGGCCGGGAAGTGACGGCCTGGGACCCGAGACCCCGCCCGACGCGGCCGGGTCGCCGATACTCGATCGGAGACCCGGCCCGCTCCCGCTATGCTCGGACAGGCAACAACGCTGGGCCCTTAGCTCAATTGGCAGAGCAGTGGACTTTTAATCCATTGGTTGTGGGTTCGAGTCCCACAGGGCCTACCGTCCGCAGGCGAGCCATACGGCCTCTGACCTGCTGCGCAGCGCCCGCATCGGCTCCGGCCGGCGCGGGCGCTGCGGCGTTTCCGACGCCACGTCAGCCCCCCACCGGGCGGGACCGGTCGAGCGCCGGCCACCCGGCCCGACCGACCGGGCCGACGGGCCCCCCGACCGGCCGCAGCCGCCGTTTGACATCCCCCATACGGGCCCGTAAAGTTCTTCGGGTTTTCCGGTGTGAGGCGCTGACCCTGGTCGGCCCCGGAGAGCCATCCCTCAAGTACAGCCAAGAATCGGCGACACGTCGTCGGGTGCTTCGGCGTGTGTATTTGCGGAATGAGGAATCCGCGTCCGAAAGGACACGGCCCCCGATTAGCTCTGGGGCCGGGAATCCGCTAGAGTCTCACTCGTCGGAACGGCCCGCAACGGCCGGAAAGACAACCCCCGCCGACCGGGAATCAGGTCAGAAAAGATCTGATAGAGTCGGAAACGCAAGACCGAAGGGAAGCGCCCGGAGGAAAGCCCGAGAGGGTGAGTACAAAGGAAGCGACCGTTCCTTGAGAACTCAACAGCGTGCCAAAAATCAACGCCAGATATGTTGATACCCCGTCCGTCGGACACTGTCCGATGGTCGAGGTTCCTTTGAAACAAACACAGCGAGGACGCTGTGTGCGAGGGGACTATTCCTCCTCTCGCACCGCTCTCGTGGTGTTCATCCCGATTACGGGAAAACATTCACGGAGAG
>NZ_JBHXVE010000003.1:501776-505223 GCF_042672505.1 Streptomyces sp. NPDC127190 | reverse complement strand
TTGGGTCCGCTCCGCGCAGGCGGAGGTGAACCGGACGCCCCCCATGGCCCCCCAGGATCAGCAGCGTCCGCTCCGCGCAGGCGGAGGTGAACCGGTGCCCATCGTCCACTCCAGCAGGATCTCCCAGTCCGCTCCGCGCAGGCGGAGGTGAACCGCTCCAAGTGGACCTGATCACCCCTCAGCAGTTGTCCGCTCCGCGCAGGCGGAGGTGAACCGGAGGTGCTTTCCGTTGGCTCCGCGTCCATTCAGTCCGCTCCGCGCAGGCGGAGGTGAACCGACGCCGGGCGTCGGGTAGGTGATCGGCTCGCTGTCCGCTCCGCGCAGGCGGAGGTGAACCGAGTCCAACTTCGCCTACGGCCGGGCCGCCTAGGTCCGCTCCGCGCAGGCGGAGGTGAACCGGCCATGCTCGCTGAGGCGAACGCGCCCCGGTTGTCCGCTCCGCGCAGGCGGAGGTGAACCGCACGCCGAAGCCGCAACACCTGGACCATGGACGTCCGCTCCGCGCAGGCGGAGGTGAACCGCCGCCGTACGGCCCGGTCAAGGTCGACTGTGAGTCCGCTCCGCGCAGGCGGAGGTGAACCGCTGACGCCGGTGAAGGTCGGTGACGCGGTGCCGTCCGCTCCGCGCAGGCGGAGGTGAACCGTTCACAATGACTCCTTGTGTGAAGGGGTTCCGGTCCGCTCCGCGCAGGCGGAGGTGAACCGGTTCTGCGGCCGGGTCTCCGGCGGCGGGTACGGTCCGCTCCGCGCAGGCGGAGGTGAACCGGACTACGGCATCGTCGGCGCCACCCGGGGTCTGTCCGCTCCGCGCAGGCGGAGGTGAACCGCGTCGGGTACGCGATGAACGGTGCGCCGTTGAGTCCGCTCCGCGCAGGCGGAGGTGAACCGGGCCGTACGGCGCTGTGGGCGCCGATCTCCCCGTCCGCTCCGCGCAGGCGGAGGTGAACCGATCTCGGACTCCAGCAGCGCCCGGTGCGCGGAGTCTGCTCCGCGCAGGCGGAGGTGAACCGTCCAGGGATGCGGCGGGATCATTCCTGATGACGTCCGCTCCGCGCAGGCGGAGGTGAACCGACCGCATACACCAGCGCGGCCCTGGGACCGAAGTCCGCTCCGCGCAGGCGGAGGTGAACCGGCCACGAGCAGTACCCCGAGACCGCTGCCGGCGTCCGCTCCGCGCAGGCGGAGGTGAACCGGAGAAGATCGGCCGGATGAAGTTCTACGCCGTGTCCGCTCCGTGCAGGCGGAGGTGAACCGGCGTCGGTCATGGTCGGCTGGACCGCGCCATAGTCCGCTCCGCGCAGGCGGAGGTGAACCGGTGCCCCGGTCCTGCTGCCCCATCGCTCGGCGGTCCGCTCCGCGCAGGCGGAGGTGAACCGTTTTGCCAGGCGCCCTGCGTCTGCCCATGCCAGTCCGCTCCGCGCAGGCGGAGGTGAACCGCGGGCGTCAGTCAGCTCGCGAGGCTCGGTGACGTCCGCTCCGCGCAGGCGGAGGTGAACCGGACTGATGCGACGTGGACATCCCCCTCCTGCTGTCCGCCCCGCGCAGGCGAAGGTGAACCGCCGACGCCCTGTCAAGGCCGAGGCGCGGCGCACGCTCGCCCCGCTCACGCGGAGGTGGACCGCGGTGCTGGCCGGTGGGGTTGGTGCATGCGACGACCGCTCCGCTGGCGCGTAGGTGAGCCGCAGGGACGCCGCACCTGAGGCGGCACCGCGCGGTGGTCATAGCGCGAGCGGAGCTGCCACGTACGGCGCCCCGCGCTCCTGGGCGGGCTACGAGTGCTCTCAGCGTGCGCGTAGGTGAGCCGCGGGCGGGGAAGTGGCACTCCGCCTGCGTGGAATGTTCTCCGTGTGAGCAGACGTGAGTCGAGCGGAGTATTGGCGCGCCTGATCGTTCCTTATCGGCCAGCGTCATGTCGAGAAGGGTGCGTTCCTGTTCAGCGCGGCCCTTTGCGTCGCCGAGGAGAGCGGTGCTGGCGCGCTCCATTTTGCCAGTCCTTCGCGAATCGCGTTCCGCATTTCTACGCGACGTTCCGTTCGGCAGGACAGGCGCTTAGAAGGCGCCTGCTCTATCCGCTGAGCTACGGGGGCTGACCTGCGTAAACGAAGCTTCCCGCTGCTGTCCCCCAGGTCGCGGGGGACGCATGGGGGAATCTCGGTTTCCCGGCGACCGGGGGATGCGAGCGCTCCCCGATCAGGCCGTCAGTGGGTCTCACACCATCTTCACGCCCCCGAAGCCTCTCACGGAAACAATCCCGCACCCCGTCGGCGTTGGTGATCTCCGAGCCGAGGAGGGGAAGGTGTCGGGCCTGAAGCTGTTCCGCACGGACACGACGAACAGCGGCATGACCGAGGTCATGCCGCGTCTTGCTGAGATCGAGGCCGATGTGCAGGGTCTGGTCGAGACGCACATGGAGGCGCTGCTGGGCGTCCGGTTCCTGGCGAGCGAGTACGGCACCGGGCCGGTGCACGGGGGCCGGATCGACTCGCTCGGGCTGGATGAGAACGGATCACCGGTCATCGTCGAGTACAAGCGCGGCACGGATGCCGGCGTGATCAACCAGGGCCTGTTCTACCTGGCGTGGCTGATGGACCACCGTGCCGAGTTCGAGCACCTGGTCCGCGACCGGCTCGGGGTGACGGCCGCGTCCCAGGTCCTGTGGAGCAGCCCCCGGCTGATCTGTATCGCCGGCGACTTCACCCGCTACGACGTCCACGCCGTCCGCGAGCACCGGCGTTCGATCGACCTGGTCCGCTACCGACTCTTCGGCAGCGACCTGCTCGGGCTTGAGACCGTGGCCTCCGTGAGCGGCGGCATGCAGGCGGGCCGCCGGGTACGGCACCGGGCTGTTGCCCAGGCAGCGGCCGACGTGCAGGGCGCGTCGATGGTGGAGCTGGCTGGCGCGGTCGATGAGGCCCTGCTCGGGCTCGGGGACGGCGTGAACCGCGTGGAGCGCAAGACCTACCGGGCCTATCAGCGGCTGCGGAACTTCGCCTGCCTGTGCCCGCCGCAGCGCAGCAAGCTGCTGGTCTACCTGAAGGTCGACCCGAAGGACGTCGACCTGGTTCCGGGCTTCACCCGGGACATGTCCGGTCTCGGGCACCACGGGACGGGCGACCTGGAGGTGCAGCTCCGTACGCTCAGGGACGTGGAGCGGGCGCAGGATCTGTTCCGGGCAAGCTACGCGGCGGCATGATCGCCTGCTGCGGCCAGCCGCTGGCGGGCTGCGCTACTTGGCGTGTCTGCGGTCGCGGGAGGAGCCTTTCGACGTGCGGGCAGGGCGTGGCGGTGGACTGTCTATGGTGCGGGGGGGGGGCGCGGGGGTGGGCCCCGGGGGGGGGGGGTGCGTCGCCCCGGCCCGGGGGCTGGACCCGTCCGCGGTGGGCGTGGTGACCGTACGGGTGAGGGTGCGGCTGGCCATGGCGGGGGCGGTCATTGTCGACGCCGACGA
>NZ_JBHXVE010000003.1:447610-501766 GCF_042672505.1 Streptomyces sp. NPDC127190 | reverse complement strand
CTCTGGCGGGGGGGGCCGGGTGTTATTCGGGGGGCGGGGGGGGGGGCGCGTCGGGAGTTCGGGGGGGGGGGGCCGGGCCCCCGCCCCCCCCCCGCCCCCCCCCCGCGCTATGTTGCCCCGCTCGTGCGAGCCGGTGATCAGCGTGAACGGCTGGCGGGTCGGCCGGCCGTGACCGCCGGAGCCGGCGGCGCGCTGGCGGCGAGGCGGGGCCGGTGCTCGTGGCCCGGCTGCGCCAGGCGCGTGCCGGTCTCGTGGGCGAGCGTTTCGAAGAGGTCGGCCAGCAGCGAACTCGGCGCGTGCGGCGACGCGGTGATGGCCCAGGCGGGCCGGTCCGGGTCGGGGCCGGCCCAGACGGTCCAGGTGGCTGGGTTCTGGGGGTCCTGCGCGGTCAGTGGGTCAAACCGAACGCCTGCGTCCCCGTCGGGGGACGTCCACCGGATCCCGTGCCCGGTCAGGGTGTGCTTCCACCCGGCCTCAGTGAGTGGCTGCGTGGCTGTGGTGACCGTCTTCTCGTCCACCGGGGCGCCGATGACCGTGTCCCAGCCGTCTCCGTCGGCGAGGTGGATCAGCAGGTTCTGCAGCACCGGGGCGGGGGTGGCACCGGTCGCGGTGAGGTGCCACATGCGGTCGGAGACGGGTGTCTCGTAGGCGGCCACGGTCCAGGCGGTCTCGCGGCCAGGGGTGTCGTGGACGTGCTCGATGCGCAGGGTCTGCGATTCGTGGATAGCGTGGGTCGTTTCATCGGACCAGGTCCGCCATTTTTCGAACTCGCCGTGGCTGTCGAGGAAGCCGTCGAGGAGCGCGTCGTGGTCGCCGGCATCGGCCAGGTAGACGGGGACGGTCTCCGGCTCCGGGCGGGGGGTTTCGGCCTCGGTCGTGGTGACGTCGAAGACGGAACGCGCTGAGATGGCGGCGCGTTCGGTGTCGGTCAAGGGCGCCGGGCCGGGGCGCATCTCGGCCGCGTGGACCTTCTCGAAGGCCACCAGTGCCTTGGCGGGTGAGTCGAACGTATCGGCGATCTGACGCAGATGATCCTCGCCGTGCAGGTAGACGGACTTGCCGCCCGGGTGGAGGTATGTGCCGACCGCGACCGTGGTGTGGCCGTCGCGGGCGTGGGCGTGGATCAGGAGGTGGCCGTTGCGGATGGCGTCGTGGATCAGGAGGTGGCCGTTGCGGATAGCGTCGTGGATCTTCTGCGCCTGATTGGAGACCTCGCGGATTTCGCTGCGGGTGCACCAGGGCATCGGGTAGTTCGGCCAGGTCCATTCCTCGTCGATGGCCTCCTGGAGGCGTGGGGTGATCTCGACGGTCATGCCTTCGGTGATCAGGTGCCGGGCTGCATAGTCGGCCCAGTAGGGCTCCTCGTGATCGATGCGGGCCAGGACCAGGACGCCCGTGGCGGCGACGCTCCAGCCGGCAGCCTCCAGAGCCATGGACGCGACGCGGGCCTGGGTGCCGGTCAGGACGGCGGTCACGGCGCTCGGGTGAGTGGGGTGGGTGTCGAGGCGGACATGGGCGTCGATGGCGGGAGTCACGTGGGCGTCTCAACTGTTCTGCCGGTGGCCGGACCTTGAGGTCCGGCCACCGGCGTGCTCGGGAGTCATCGGGTTGCTCGTGTGGACCGGGTGGCGTGTGCGGCCGTGGTGGTCGGCGGGCCGGCGCGGGTGGTGGACGCCGGTCGCCGCCGCGGTGACGGGACGGCTCCGGTGGCCTGCTGCCAGCGGGTGCGGACGGCGGCGATGTCGGCGAGGGCGCGGCGGGCGCCGACGACGAGCTGGAAAGGGGTGTTCGCCGGGTCGCCGGCGTACGCCTCGATGCGCCGTCCGGCGTGCTCGGCCGTGGTCAGGAGGGAGCGCTGCAGGGCGCGTTCACCCCAGTGCTCGACGGATCCGGCGGGTTCGGCCAGCATGCGCAGGACCTCGCCCGGTTCACTGCCATCGTCCAACAGGCCGCGCTGCTGGGCTTCCCACAGAACGGTGACGGGGTCGACAGGCTCGCGGCGGCGGGCCAGGGTGGTCAGGCACTGCCACAGGCCATGGTTCGGGCGCGAGCCGGCGTACGGGGCCGTCTGGACGAAGCGGTTCTGCACCAGGCATGTCCCCACCGGTACGTCCGGGGAGGTAACCGCGGGTCGTTCTCCGGACCGATGTCGCGGCCGGCCTCGCCTCCTACGATCACTGTGTGTACAGGCGGGGTCTTCGCTTTGACGTGGGCGCGGCGGCCGGCTTTTTCGTCGTGCTGGTGGCGTTGATCGTGGTCACGCCGACCGGCCCGGACTCGACGGCCGGCTACGCGCTCGCGCTGACCTGCGCCGCCGTGCAGGCGGCTGCGGTCGCGCAGATGCGCCGCCACCCCGAGCTCTCGATGGCCGTCGGCATCCTCGCCGGTGTCGGCATCGAGTTGGTCAGCCCCGACATCGGCTGGCTCGGCCAGGTCGCCGCGGTGCTGGCCGGCTACGCCCGGGTCCGCCCGCCGACCCGGTCGCTGTGGGTGCTGGGCCTGCTGCTGGCGAGCACGCCGTGGAAGCTGGTGCACGGTGACTGGACCACCATGCTGCTGGCCATGGCCGGGCCGTCGCTGGCCTGGACGCTGGGCGAGCTGGGGCGCACGAGGGCGCTGCGCCGACAGGATCTGGCGCGCCGCATCCTCACCCAGGAGCGGGAGCGGATCGCCCGGGAGCTGCACGACGTGCTGGCCCACACGGTGTCGGTGATCGTGGTGCAGGCGGGCGCTGCCGGAGACGTCTTCGACACCCGGCCCGACCTGGCCCGCAAGGCGCTCGCGTCGATCGACCGGGCCGCCCGGTCCACGCTGTCCGAGCTGCGGCTGCTGCTACAGACGGTAAGCCCCCAGGAGGACCCGGAAACCGACGCACCCCAGCCCGGGCTGGACCAACTCGAGGCGCTGGCCACGTCGTTGCAGGCCACTGGGCTGCGGGTGGAGCTGGAGCGGGAGCGGGACGCGGCGGCCTTGCCCCTGCCGGCCGCGGTGGACTTGTCGGCGTACCGGATCGTGCAGGAGTCGCTGACCAACACGCTGCGCCACAGCCAGGCCACCCGAGTCCGGGTGATCGTCCGGCACGGACCGGGCTCGGTGCGACTGGAGATATCCGACGACGGCCCGGCGCGCCCGGTCGGACGGGCCGACGGGTCCGGGCGTCGGGGCATCGTCGGCATGCGGGAACGCGCCCGGCTGCTGGGCGGTACCCTCGACGCCGGCCCGCGTCCCGACGGCGGCTTCCGGGTGCGTGCCGAACTGCCGGTGGAAGCGGCATGATTCCCAAGGAGATGCGGCGGTGACCGTCCGTGTGCTGATCGCCGACGACCAGGACCTGGTCCGGGCCGGCTTCATGATGATCATCGACAGCCGCGAGGACCTCGAGGTGGTGGGCGAGGCGGGCGACGGAATCGAGGCCGTCGCGCTGGCCCAGTCGCTGGTCCCGGACGTGATCTTGATGGACGTCCGGATGCCGCGGATGGACGGTATCGAGGCCACCCGCCGGCTGGCCGCAGCCGGCAATCCGGCCCGGATCATCATCCTGACAACGTTCGACCTGGACGAGCCGGTGTTCTCCGCACTCCGGGCGGGCGCCAGCGGCTTCCTGCTCAAGGACATCCGGCCGGACGAACTGGCCGCAGCGGTCCGACTGGTGGCCCGCGGAGAGGCACTGCTCGCGCCCACAGTGACGCGGCGGTTGCTGGACCGATTCGCCGGCAAGCTGCCCGGCGGTACCGCTCCGCCCGCGCTGGACGCGTTGAGCGAGCGCGAGATCGAGGTGCTGACGCTGGTCGCGCGGGCGCTGTCCAACGATGAGATCGCACAGGAGCTGACACTGAGCCGGGCCACGGTGAAGACGCACCTGTCGGCCATTCTGACCAAGCTCGGCCTGCGCGACCGGGTGCAGGCGGCCGTCCTGGCGTACGAGACCGGTCTGGTGCGCCCCGGCACGGCTCCTCAGCCCCGGGGATGACCGCGGGTCCGATCCCGGGACCGATCCGCTGAACCCGTATCGGACACTAGCGTCCCTCGATGAAGGAGGGAGCACGATGATCCGGAGATTACTGACCCTGCTGGTCGCGGTCCCCTTGATGCTGGGCGGAGCGAGCGCCGCCGCCCACGGGGCTACCGCGCTGAACTGCGCCGGGCTCACCGCCGCGCACGTCCCGCAGGGGACGGTCACCTCGGCCGCCGCTGCCGATGGCTACTGCCAGGTCCAGGGCGTGCTGGAACCGGCCACCACGTTCACCGTCAAGCTGCCGGTCAGCGGCTGGACCGGCGAGTACGTCCAGCAGGGATGCAGCGGCCTGTGCGGCACGGTCCCCGACCTGAGGTTCCCGCTGTTCGGGTTCAGCTGCCCGGCCGCACTGGACAAGACGCTGGTGGTGGCCGGCGACGACACGGGGCACGCCGGGGACCCCGCGGGCGCGCAGCCCGCCACCTGGGGCCGGGACCCGCGGGCCCGCATCGAGTTCGGGCTGACGTCCGAGCACCGGCTGCGGCTGGCGTCAGACGCACTGATGACCGCGTACTACGGGCACGGTCCGGCATACCGGTACTTCGACGGCTGCTCGACCGGCGGCCGCCAGGGTCTCAACCTGGCCCAGCGGTTCCCGGCCGACTTCGACGGCATCCTGGCCGGCGCCCCGGCCAACAACGAGGCGCCGCTGGCCCTGTTGGCGGCATGGGTCGCCACCCGCAACACCGACGCGCACGGCAAGCAGATCCTCGGCCCGGAGAAGATCCCCACCCTGCACGACGCCGTGGTCAAGACGTGCGGCGACGTCATCCAGGACCCTCGGCAGTGCGGCTTCCAGCCGTCGTCGCTGCGCTGCCCGCCGGACGTGGACCGGCCGACGTGCCTGACACCGGGGCAGGTGGCCGCCGTGGTGGCCTTCTACCGCGGACCGCACGGCCTCTACAACGGGGGGATGCCGTACGGGTCCGAACTCGGCTGGATCGACCAGTTCGTGGTCCGGTCCGGATCACCCCTGGATGGCAACGCCGGGAAAATCGCCTTCGACTACCTCAAGTACCTGGGCTACCCGACCGTGCTGCCCGACAGTTTCAAGCTCACCGACGTGCGGTTCACCACGGCCACGTACGACCGGCTCAACCTGCTCGGCAACGCCCTGTACAACGCCAACAACCCCGATCTGTCAGCGTTCCGCGCGCACGGAGGCAAGCTGATCATGTACCACGGCTGGGCCGACCCGTCCATCCCGCCGTTCTCCACGCTGGACTACTACCGGGCGGTGCAGAAGCGGGGTGGCGCCGACGCCTACACGCGGCTGTACATGATTCCGGCGGGCTACCACTGCCTGTTCGGGCCGGAAGCGGCCGCTCCGTCGGAGATCGGCTGGCCAGAGTTCCTTCAGCCACTGATGAACTGGGTGGAGAAGGGCACTGCCCCGGGCGTGATCAACGTACCGACGTTGAGCGGTGACTACACCGACGTGATCCGGGACGTGGACGTGGCACCGTTCAACGCGCTCGCCCCGATCAAGACCGCGCCAGGCAGCCTGAACGCGAACTACCACTATGTCGGCCGCTACTAGTTGGACAGTCTGCGGTAGCGGATGAGGGTGGCGGCGAGGGCAGTGAAGGCCGGGAAGTGGCTGGCCTCGCGTGCGTGGCGGCGGTGCAGTCGTCGCCATCCGCTGAGCTTCGCCTCGGCCGGCCTGTCGAAGGGCGTTCGGGTGACGCCGGACGGCCGGGGCGCGAACTCCGGTCCTGGAGGAGGTGCAGTCCGGCCGCTCAGCCCTTCACGCCCGGGTCAGATCCCGGCCAGACGCGGGAAGAGCGCCTCGGCGCTGACGCGGTTGATGGCGTCGAGCTGGCCCGGCTCGAAGCCGTCGTAGCCGTCGAGGACGGAGTCGAGGAGGAGGCCGGACTCTTCCGGGGCGAAGGGGTGATCGCTGCCGTAGAGGATGTGTCCGGGTGCGGCGAAGGCCAGCAGGGAGGGCAGCGCGGCCGGGGTGGAGGACAGCGCGGTGTCGAAGTAGAAGCGCTGGAGGTCGGTCAGGATGCCCAGGGGTGTGGTGCCGGGGTTGAACTGGGCGCCGGCGGTGAACCGCCAGGCGGCGTACGGCAGGAAGCCGCCGGCGTGGGAGAGGATCACCTTCATCCGGGTGTGCCGGCCCATCACGCCGTTCAGCGTCATGTGGACCGCGGTGCGGGTGGTGTCGTAGGGGAAGTCGAGCAGCGGGCCGGGCATGCCCTCCAGCATGGGCAGCGGCGGTACGTCGGGGTGGACGAACACGACCGTCTCGCGGGCGTCGAGTTCGGCCCACAGCGGCTCGTACTCCTTGTCGCCGAGGTAGCGGCCGCGGACGTTGGAGAGCAGCACCACGCCGTCGGCGTGCAGTTCGTCCAGGGCGTACGTCGCCTCGGCGAGGGCTCCGTCGACGTCCGGCAGCGGGAGGCTCGCGAAGAAGCCGAAGCGGTCGGGGCGGTCCTTGGCCAGTTCGGCGGCGTACTCGTTGACCATGCGGGCGATCGCGCGGGCCTCGGTGTCGTCGCCGAAGTGGGTGCCGGGCGCGCTGATCGAGAGGATGCCGGTGGCGATGGAGCGGCGGTCCATCGCGGCGAGCGCGCTGCCGGCGTCCCAGGCGGGGATGGGCCAGCCCCCGGCCGTCACGCCGTGGCGGTCCATCACGGCTCGGTAGGCCGGGGGGATGAGGTGCTGGTGGACGTCGATGCGGTACGGAGAGGTCACGAGTTCCCTCGCTTCCTAATATTTGGTGGACCAATATTTAGTTAGCTAATTATTACTCTGGTAAGTTACACCTCCATGAGCAAGGAGTACAGGGCCGATCAGGTCACCGCGGTCGGCGACGTCAGCGCGGAAGAGATGGCGCAGGCAGCCGACGCGCTCTTCGTCGCCATGCGCCGGGCCCGCTCGGCGGGTGCCGACCACTACGGCGGACTCTCCCTGGCCCAGGTCGCCCTGCTCGAACCGCTGACCGCGCAGCCGGACCTGCCGGTGGGCCGGCTGGCGAGCGGCGCGGACGTCAGCGTGCCGACGGCCACGCGGATGCTCCAGCAACTGGAGACCAAGGGCATCGTGGTGCGGCGCCGGTCGGCGCAGGACGAGCGGCGGGTCCTGGTCAGCCTGACCGCACAGGGCACCGAGCTGCTCGCCACGCTCCGGGAGCGATTGCGGGAGCGGCAGGCGCGCGCCTACGAGGCGTTCACGGCGGACGAACGCGTCCAACTGGTCACGCTCATGCGCCGGCTCACGGACTTGGTCTCCGACTCCGACTGACACGAACCCGCCGGACGGTGCAGGAAGCCGCACGGCGTACGAGTCCCCGCCGGGCAGCCGGTCCGGCAACACCGCCGCGGGCGTCGTCCAGGGTGCGCAGGACGGGTTCGCCCCGCTGCCCGGGGGCTGCGAGCCGTCGGGCGTCCGCGCCGGTGGCGACGATCAGCGCGTCGTAGCCGGCCTGTCGGCCGTCGGCGGTCGTCACGACACGGCGCCGGATGTCGGCCGCGACGGCGGCCGGATCTTTCAGGACCGCCTTGGGCAGCGGCGGGCGGGAGTAGGCGCCGCCCGATGTGGCCGAGGCTGCGCAGGTGGCGCGCGGCGGTGGTGCCGGCGAGTGACTCGCCGACGACGAGCACCGAGCGCGGTGCGGTCACGACAGGGCTCGCAGGGCGGCGACCGGGCATGCGTTGACGGCCGCGCGGGCGGCGGACTGATGCTCGTCGGGGACTTCGGTGCCGTCGAAGCGGTAGGTGAGTTCGGCGTCGTCGTCCAGGCTGAAGATGTCGGGAGCCTGGCCGGCGCACAGGCCGTGGCCTTCGCAGCGTGCGTGGTCGACGGAGATCTTCATGGTGCGGTCCTCAGCGGTCCTCGAAGGGGGGCATGCGGCGGGGTCAGGCGGGGATGAGTTCGAGCGGCAGGCGCTCGAGGCGGTGGATGACGTTGTTCAGCGCCCATTCAGGTGTGCCGACGGGCTCGATGCGGTCGACACGTGCGACCAGGGCGCTGAGCAGTGCGGAGGTCTCCATGCGGGCCAGGCCCTGGCCGGCGCAGCCGTGGGTGCCGTATCCGAAGCCGAGTTGGCGGGCGGCGTCGCGGCGGATGTCGAAGGTGTCCGGGTCGTCCCACTCCAGCGGGTCGCGGTTGGCGGAGCCGTAGAGGACCAGCACTCGGGAGCCCTTGGGCAGGGGGACGCCCGCGAGTTCCGTGTCGCGGGCGGCGGTCCGGGAGAAGCCTCGGATCGGCGACTCGTAGCGGACGATCTCGTTGACGGCCTTCGGGACGAGGTCGGGGTCCGCCTTCAGCAGGCGCCACTGTTCGGGGTGGGTGGCGAACAGGTGCAGGGCGCTGGAGATGGCGCTGATCGTGGTGTCCAGGGACGGCGCCAGGTAGTCGATCATCATCGTGGCGCACTCGGCCGGCATGATCCGGCCCTCGTCGCAGGCGCGCAGCAGGTCGTGGCCCATGCTGCCGTCCAGGACGGACCGGTCCCGTACGACACCGCGCGCGTAGCGCAGCATGCCGAGGGACGCCGGAAGTGTGCGTACCGTCTGGCAGTTGAGCGGGCCCAGCGCGTCGAAGGTGGCGCCGGCCCAGCGCAGCAGGTGTTCGCGGCCCTGCTGGGGCCAGCCGACCAGGTCGGGTACGACGGACATCGGCAGGGCCGTGGCGACCTCGACGGCATCCACCGTCCGGCGGGCAACGGCCGCGGCGACCACGGCGGCGGCCTGTTTCTCGACTGTGTCCTTCATCGTGCGCAGCGCCCTGGGGGTGAGGCGGTGCGCGAGAAGGGAGCGGCGGCGGGCGTGGTCGTCGCCGTCACTGAACAGGGTGGTGCCCTGGCCCACACGGTTGGCCACGGGGTTCAGGGCGACGCCGTCCGAGGAGGCGAAGGTCTCGTCGTCCAGCAGCACTTGCTTGCATTCGGCGTAGCGCGGCAGGGCGTAGACCTTGTGCCTGCTCAGCCAGACCACGGGGCCGAGGTCACGCAGCGCGGCGTAATGCGGATGAGTGTCACGGATGGCCGAGGCCGAGTACAGATCGGGGTGGTAGACGGGGATCTCCGTACGTATGGGCATGAACAGCCCTCCTGAAGGAGCCGTGAGAGAGCGGAGTCGGGACGTGCGGGCCCGAGCGCAGGCGTCAATTCCCGCGCCCATCCCGTGGCGCAGCCCGGTGATGACGCCCACAAGCCGACACCAGGTGTCTCCGAGTAACACCGTCGCAATGATGAAATAATCAAGCCTGACGGAATGCTCCGTCAAGGGTCATGGCAGAGAAGCGCGCTGAGCTCACAAAGACCGCGCTGCTCTCCCTTGCCGTCCGTGGCCGGTGGCGGCCGGCAGCCCTGGCCGGCTATCCGACCGGTCTCAGCGCCCGCGAGAGCGCGTCGACGGTCACACCGACGATCGCCCGGAGTTGCTCCGGGCTCGACCCGGCCCTCCCCATCACCGCGAGAGACTGGTTCACGGCCGCTACGTGTACGGCGAAGTCCTCGGCGTTCTCGTCGGACATACCGCCGGCCTTCAGCGCGGTGCGCAGGCGCCGGCGCTGTCGGCCGAACAACTCTTTGACATGCTCTGCGACGCTCGGGCTCAGCGTCGGACTCGCCATGACCGACTGGGCCATCAGGCATCCGTCCGGCACGGCGGGGTCGGCGATGCGCCGCAGGGTGACATCGAAGAACGCCCGGACGGCGGCGACGGGGTCCTCGGCCGCGCAGGAGAGGGCGGCGTCGAACTTGTCGCCGTAGCGCGTGGCGTAGCGATCCAGGCAGCGAAGGAAGAGCGTGTCCTTGTCGCCGAGCGAGGAGTAGATCGAGCTGCGGTTCAGGCCGGTCGCCCGGGACAGGTCGTCGAGCGAGGTGTCGGCGTAGCCGGAGCGCCAGAACTGGATCATCGCGGCGTCGAGCACCGTGTCCATGTCGAACTGCTTCTTGCCTGCCATGCGACCCATCCTCCCATCTTGAACTGATCAGTTCAAGATGTGCTAGCGTCGAGTAACGGTCCACCCGCCTCGACGGAGGATTCCCATGACCAATCCCGTCCCCGCCCTGCCCCTGCATGACCTGGCCGGATTCACGCACCGCTGGGTCGACGCCGACGGCGTCCGCCTGCACGCCGTCGAAGGCGGTCGGCCGGACGGACCGGCCGTCGTCCTGCTCACCGGGTTCCCGCAGACGTGGTGGGCCTGGCGAAAGGTCATGCCTGCTCTCGCCGATCGGTTCCGGGTCATAGCGATCGACCGGCCGGGCCAAGGCAATTCCGAGCATCCGGAGCTCAGCTACGACACGCACACGGTCGCCGCGCACATCCAGGCCGCTGTGAACGCTCTCGGCGTGCGGGACTACTGGCTCGCCGGGCACGACATCGGCGCCTGGGTCGCCTTCTCCCTCGCTCTGAACCACGAGAGCCGACTGCACGGGGTCGCGCTGCTCGACGCCGGAATTCCCGGCATCACCATGCCGGAAGCGATCCCTCTCGACCCGGCTCTGGCCTTCAAGACCTGGCACTTCGCGTTCCACGTGGTGCCCGGTCTTCCCGAGACGCTGATAGCCGGCCGCGAGCGGGAGTACATCAGCTGGTTCCTGAAGACCAAGTCCCTCGCGCCCGACGCGTTCGAGGAAGCAGAGCTCGACCACTACGGCGCGGCCCTCGCCGTCGACGGCGGCCTGCGCGCCGGCCTCGCCTACTACCGCGCCGCCGCCGAGTCCGCGCGCAAGAACCGCGCGGCACTCGAGCAACGGCGCCTGACCGTGCCCGTCCTCGCAATCTCCAGCAGCCACGGCTCGATCCCGGACATGGCGGCCTCCATCAGCCCGTGGGCCGAGAACGTGACCGGCGTCATCGTGCCCGACGCCGGTCACTACATCCCCGACGAGCAGCCCGAGGCCGTCGCTGCCGCCCTCACCGACTTCTTCAGCGGCCGTTAGTGCTCTAGCAGGAGGGCTTGCCGTGTACCAAGGCGTCCAGCCCCAGCCGCTCGCCGACCGCCCTGACCTGCACCGGGCCGTCCGTATCCCGCACGATCGGCAGGATCTTGCGGGAGGCGCCAGGCAGCCCGCCCCCCATCGGCCGCGTCGCCGCGGTGCCGGATGAACAGGACTGCCCGCCCAGCCACCTTGCCGATGCCGGAGCGACAGCCCGGCATCGGCCCCGGCCTGCTCGGCCAGGCGGTTCAACGCTTCGCTCCGGGATCGCCAGTTCGTTCCGCTCGGCCTGCCTCCCGGAGTTGCTTGCCCACTCCTCGGCGAGACATGACCAGGGGTGACTGACCGGGGTGCGCCGGCTACTTTCCGATGTCCTCACCCTCCGGCCCGCATCCCTATGCTGCGATAAACTATGACAAAAGCATCTGTGTCCGCCGGTGTCTCGCGGCTCAGTCTTCCGTTGGGTCCGTTCTCTCGTAGGTCGGTTTTCAATGGACCTCAACACCATCACCGAAGTAGTCCGGCGACCGTCCGAGCGGCCGGGCACGGACTGGCGCGAGGGCGATGCCTGGCTCGCGGGCGGAACGTGGCTCTATTCCACGGAGCAGCCGGACCTGCGACGGCTGATCGACCTGACGGCGCTGCGTTGGGAGCCCCTGGTCCTGACGGACGAGGGCCTGGAGATCGGCGCCACCTGCACCATTCGTGACCTGTACGCCCACCCATGGCCCATGGACTGGGTCGCGGGAATCCTCTTCCGGGAGAGCTGCGAGGCGTTCCTGTCCTCGTTCAAGGTCTGGAACGCGGCGACCGTCGGCGGAAACATCTGCATGTCCCTGCCCGCCGGCCCGATGATCACGTTGACGGTCGCGCTGGAGGCGCAGTACGAACTGTGGGCGCCCGACGGCTCCGTGCGCCGTGTCGACGCCCTCGACTTCGTCACCGGCGACCACCGCAACATCCTCGCCCCCGGGGAGCTGCTTCGGCGCATCACCATTCCGGAGCACGCGCTGCGTAAACGCACCGCGCACCGCCGCTTCACGCTGACCCGGCTCGGCCGTTCGACCGTGTTCCTCGTCGGCACACAACGGCTGGGAGCCAGCGACCTGTTGCTCACCCTCACCGCCGGCACCACGCGGCCGGTCCGCATCGCCTTCGACTCCCTGCCCGATGTCCGAACCCTGCGGGAGAGTATCGACGCCCTGCCGGCCGAGGTCTGGTTTGCCGATCCCAACGGGACCCCTGACCACCGCCGGCATCTGACACGGCACTTCGCCGAGGAGATCTGCCGCGAACTCACGGCTGGGGACCTGGCATGAGCTACGTCGTCAACGGCAGGGAATTCGACCGGGAGCCGGCCCCCGGCCAGTGCCTGCGCACCTTCCTGCGCGAACTGGGCCACTTCGGCGTCAAGAAGGGCTGCGACGCGGGTGACTGCGGCGCCTGCACGGTGTGGCTGGACGGCGCACCGGTACACAGCTGCATCACCCCCGCGTTCCGCGCGGACGGCCGTGAGGTGACCACGATCGAAGGCCTGGGACGACCCGGCGCCCTGCATCCCGTGCAGCGGCAGTTCGAGCAGGCGCCGGGGTTCCAGTGCGGCTTCTGCACCGCAGGGATGATCATGACGGCGGCGACCTTCAGCGAGGACCAGAAGGCTGATCTGCCACGGGCGTTGAAGGGCAACCTGTGCCGCTGCACCGGATACCGGGCGATCGAGGACGCCGTGCAGGGCATCAGCGCGGTGGAGACGGCAGCACCGGGCAGGGCCGTCGGGACGAGCGTCGGCGCGCCCGCGGGTCACGACGTGGTGACGGGGCGCGCCGAGTTCACCATGGACACGCGGATCGACGGCATGCTGCACCTCAAGCTGCTGCACTCACCCCACGCGCACGCCCGGATCCTCTCGATCGACAAGGCGGCCGCCCTCGCGGTGCCCGGCGTACACCGGGTCTACACCTGGGAGGACGTCCCCCGCAGACGGTTCACCACGGCGATCCACACCGACCACCTGGTCGACCCGGACGACACCTACATCCTCGACGACACGGTCCGTTTCGCCGGTCAGCGCGTGGCCGCGGTGCTGGCCGACACGGTCGGGGCGGCCGAGGAGGGCTGCCGGCGTCTCGCGGTCGAGTACGAGGTGCTGCCGGCGGTGTTCGACCCCGAGGCGGCGATGGCCGACGGCGCCCCCCAACTGCACGGCTCCCACGACCCCTTCGTCCGCGACCCCGTCCGCAACATCCTGCTCGAACTGCACTCGCACATCGGCGACGTCGACGCGGGATTCGCCGCGGCCGACGTGATCCACGAAGGCACGTACTTCTCGCCGCGGGTGCAGCACGCGCATCTGGAGACCCACGGTTCGATCGCGTGGATGGAGGACGGCCGGCTGAACGTCCGTACCAGTTCGCAGTCTCCGTCGATCGCGAAGGTCAAACTGGAGTACCTGTTCGCGCTGCGCCCGGACCAGCTGAGGGTGTTCTGCAAGCGGGTCGGCGGCGGGTTCGGCGGCAAGCAGGAGGTGATCGCGGAGGACCTGGTCGCGCTCGCCACCCTGGACACCGGGCGGCCCACCTGTCTCGAGTACACCCGTGAGGAGGAGTTCACCACGGCCTCGCCCCGGCATCCGATGACCCTGACGGTCAAGCTCGGCGCGAAGTCCGACGGAACGCTCACCGCCTTCCAGGTACGCAACGTGTCGAACACGGGCGCCTACGGCAACCACGGCGGCGAAACGCTGTACGCGGGCGGAGCCGCCGTCATGATCTACCGCTGCCCCAACAAGAAGTACGACGCGTACTCCGTCTACACGAACACCGTGCCGAGCGGGGCGCTGCGCGGTTACGGGATGACGCAGCCGGCGTTCGCCGTGGAGTCGGCGATGGACGAACTGGCCCGCGCTCTTCACCTCGATCCGCTGGAGCTGCGCCGGCGCAACATCGTGCGGCCGGGTGAGCCCCTGGTCGCCCTGCACGAGGGCCCCGACGACGTGACCTTCACCGAGGACGGACTCGCCGCATGCATCGACCTGGTGGGTGACGCCCTGGCCCGGACGGCCGCCCCGCCACCTCCGGGCCCCGAGTGGCTCGTCGGAACCGGCGTGGCGAGTTCCGTCCACGAGACCGCTCCTCCGACGGAACACATCTCCGAGGCCTGGGTCACGCTGGGCGACGATCTCGTCTACGAACTGGCCGTAGGCACCCCCGAGTTCGGGGAGGGAACCTCCACGGCCCACGTGCAGATCGCGGCCGACCAGCTGGGCACCACGCCGTCGCGGATCCGTCTGGTGCAGTCCGACACCGACCGCACGGCATTCGACACCGGTGCCTTCGCGAGCGCGGGCCTCTTCGTGGCGGGCAACGCGGTCCTGCGGGCGGCCGATGCCGTGCGCGACCGCATCCTGCACTTCGCCGCGGCCCACACGGGCGTCCATGTCGTGATGTGCATGATGGACGACGACGGTGTCGTCTGCGGGAACCGACGGGTGTCGCTGGCCGAACTCGTCGCGCTGGCCCGGACGCGCGGGATCCGTTTCACCGCCGCACGCAAGGCATACGGCTCGCCCCGGAGCGTCACCTCCAACACGCAGGGGTTCCGGGTCGCCGTACACCGCGTGACGGGTGAGATACGGATCCTGTACAGCGTGCACGCGGCGGACGCCGGGGTGATCATCAACCCGGCGCAGGTCCGGGGACAGGTGGAGGGCGGCGTCGCCCAGGGAATCGGCTTCGCGCTGACCGAGAACCATCACCTCGACGACAGCGGCGTCATGGTCAACCCGAACCTCCGGAACTACCGCATCCCCACCTTTGCCGACATCCCCCGTACCGAGGTCCTCCTGGTGGACTCGGCGGATTCGGTGGGGCCCCTGCGGGCGAAGGGGATGGCGGAGTGCTGTATCAACCCGGTCGCTCCCGCGCTGGCGAACGCGGTGCATGACGCCACGGGCGTCCGCTACCGTGCGCTGCCACTGACCCCGGAACGCATCTACGGCCGGCTCCCTGCGGAGCACTCGGTGCCGACAGGTTGAGCCACCATGACCACCGAAAGGAACGTAGCCGCCGCGGCGACGGCGATCATCGGCCAGAAGGTGCTGCCCGGGATGGAGAGGGAGTACGAGTCGTGGCAGGAGGATCTCAACGCCGCGGCCGCCTACTACCCCGGTTTCCTGGGTGCCGAGATCTCCCCGCCGACATCGCTGCAACCCGACTGGGTCGTGGTGTACCGGTTCGACTCGGTGGCGCATCTCCAGGCGTGGATCAACAGCGGGACCAGGCAGACATATCTCGACGCCGGCGCCAGGTACTTCGACGGTCCGGCGACCCAGCAGGTGGTCAGCAGCGGCACCCAGTCACTGGATCCGCTGGTCACCGTGGTGGTCACCCACCGCGTCGCCCCGAACCAGGTCGACGACTTCCTCGACTGGCAGCACCACATGGTCGAGGAGGAGAGCAAGTTCGAGGGGTTTCGGGGGACCGAGCTCTTCCGCCCCATCGAGGGTCTCCAGGAGGAGTGGACCACGCTGTACCGCTACGACACCGCCGAGCACCTCGACGCCTGGCTGACCTCGCCCCAGCGCCAGGAGATCCTGGCCGAGGGCGAGAAGTTCAGCGACTTCGGACTGCGTACGATCGACAACTCGTTCGGCAGCTGGTTCGCCTTCGAGGGCAACGGCAGGCAGGCACCGCCGCCGCCCTCCGAGACCAGGACCTCCCTCGCCATCTGGGTCGGCCTCTACCCGACCGTCGTGCTGCTGACGCTCGCTCTGTCCCCGCTGCACCTGCCGCTCTGGATCGGCCTGCTCGTGGGGAACCTGCTGTCGAGTTTCATCATGAGCTTCCTGACCATGCCCTACTACGTGAACCCGCTGCTCGGGCGATGGCTGCGGCCACCGCCGGACGAACCGGCGGCACGGAGCAACCTCCGTGGCCTCGGTGTCGTCGCGGTGGTGATGACCTTCTGGGCTGCCGTCTTCTATCTCGTCACCGTCCGGTGGTGGACGCTGCCCTGACCGGCGGCGGGTGCGGGGCCGGTCGATTGTCAGTGGTGCGTGAGACGGTGAGGACATCGCATCGGAACCAGGGGGAGCCGCCATGTCCGGGAGCCAGAACTACATCAATCACGTCGCCCTCGTGCTGGACGCCAGTTCGTCCATGTCGCACCTGAGCCGCGCGGTCGTCGACGTCGCCGACCGGCAGATCGCCTACCTCGCCCGCAGGTCGAGGGAGCTGGACCAGGAAACCCGCGTCACCGTGTACGTCTTCGCGGACAAGGTGGAGTGCGTCATCTACGACAAGGACGTGCTGCGCATGCCGTCCCTGAAGCAGCTGTACCGGGTCGGTGGCATGACGGCGCTGCTGGCGGCCGCACTGACCTCGCAGCGGGAGCTGGCGCAGACCGCCCAGTTGTACGGCGACCACAGCTTCCTGACGTTCATCCTCACCGACGGGCAGGAGAACGCGAGTCACCGCTGCCCGGGAACGCCGTCCCAGGATCCGCAGGAGCTGGTCCGGGCCGTGGCCGGGATGATCGAGACGCAGCAGGACAACTGGACGCTGGCCGTCCTCGTGCCGGACCAGATGGGCAGGCGCGAGGCCATGCAGTGCGGTTTCCCGAAGGACAACATCGCCATCTGGGACGCCACCAGCACGCAGGGTCTGGAGGAGGCCGGTCAGGTCATCCAGCTGGCCACGGAGAAGTTCATGGTGGGCCGCACGAAGGGCATCCGCGGGTCGCGGGCGGTGTTCTCCATGGGCGCCGAGGCGGTCAACAAGGACACCATCAAGGCGGCCGGCCTCACCCCGGTGGACCCGTCGGGCTACGAGCTGATCCCGGTGACGCGAGACGCGGCGATCCGGGAGTGGGTCGTCGAGTGCGGGCACACCTACCGCACCGGTGGCGCGTTCTACCAGCTGAGCAAGTCGGAGAAGATCCAGGCCCGCAAGCAGATCGCGGTGCTGGAGAAGAAGACGGACCGGGTGTACAGGGGGCCCGAGGCCCGGTCCCTGCTCGGCCTGCCGGACGCGGAGATACGCGTCAAGCCGGACCACAACGACGACTTCACGATCTTCGTGCAGAGCACCAGCGTGAACCGCAAGCTCGTCCCCCAGACACGGCTGCTGCTGATGCTCTGACGCCTGCGGCCGCTTCCTTTCCGTACGCTGGCGGCATGCGCATGCGCCCTACTCTGAGCTGGACCCCCACCGGGGAGCTGCCGCCGGGCACCACGGACCTGGAGCCGGTCGTCGATGTGCTGAGCGCCGGCGGTGTGCTGGTGCTCAGCGGGGCGGGCATCTCCACGGAGTCGGGCATCCCCGACTACCGGGGCGAGGGCGGGAGCCTGAGCCGGCACACCCCGATGACCTACCAGGACTTCACCGCGAGCGCCCGGGCCCGGCGCCGGTACTGGGCGCGCAGCCACCTCGGCTGGCGCACCTTCGGCCGCGCCCGCCCCAATGCGGGGCACCGGGCGGTGGCGGCGTTCGGGAGGCACGGCCTGCTCGCGGGGGTGATCACCCAGAACGTCGACGGCCTGCACCAGGCCGCCGGCAGCGAGGACATCGTGGAACTGCACGGGAGCCTGGACCGGGTCGTCTGCCTCTCCTGCGGCACCGTGAGCCCGCGCCGGGAACTGGCCCGCAGACTGGAAGAGGCCAACCCGGGCTTCGCACCGGTGGCGGCGGGAATCAACCCGGACGGTGACGCCGATCTCACCGACGACCAGGTCGGAGACTTCCGGGTGATGCCGTGCGCGGTATGCGGCGGCATCCTCAAACCGGACGTGGTGTTCTTCGGCGAAGCCGTTCCGCCGCATCGGGTCGAACACTGCCGCGAGCTGGTCCGTACGGCGTCCGCGGTGCTGGTCCTGGGCTCCTCGCTGACGGTGATGTCCGGGCTCCGGTTCGTCCGCCAGGCGGCCCAGGCCGGGAAGCCGGTGCTGATCGTCAACCGGGACCCCACCCGGGGCGACCCGCACGCCGTCACCCGGGTCGCCCTCCCTCTCGGAACGGCCCTCACCACCGTGGCCGACCGGCTGGACGTCCCCGTCGACGGCGAGGCGACGACCGGGTGAAGCGGTGGGCGTCGACAAGGTCGACCGAGACGGCGCGAGGGTTCGCCTGACGGTAGGCGTTGGCCTGAGGTGGCAGCGGAGCGCGGTTCTGCGCCACGATGCTGCGATGCACGAGGAGCCGTTGGAGGAGTGGGCGCGGCGTCGTGAGGAGCGCCGGAACGCCGCGAAGGGGAAGCTGCGCGCGGTGCCGCTCACCTCGGGTCCCCACCGTGGGGCGCACATCGAGCCCCACCAGCCCAGAGTGATCGAGGAATGGAACGGCACCGAGTGGGTGACCGTGGGGATCGTCCCTGACCTGGCGGCCGCGAAGGCGTTGCTGTATCCGCCGCCTCCGGCAGATCCCGTGGTTCCCCCGGAGGCGAAGCTCTCCGGATCGGACCGGCCGGCGCTGGGCAAGGGCCGGGGAAGGCACCGTAAACCCTCCCCGGCGGACGACCGGAATCGGTGAGCCGCCCGCTCCGCTCAGGGCTCGCCAGGCCCGCCTGGAGGACTACGCAGCCGGGCGCCAGGAATGGCTCGGCACCACCTCCTCGACGGGGCTTCAGAACGGGCGCTCGGTCCCGCCCAGGGCGACGAGTTCGGTGCTGTCCAGCACCTCCGCGAGCGCCTGCGGCGCGCCCCGCATATGGAAGTAGTCCCACTGGGCGCGGCGGATCACCTGGTCCGGGTGGCTGAGCCCGCGCAACACATCCCAGTGCAGGGCCTGGGCCCAGACATAGCCCGGTTCACCATCCACGTCCATGTCCTCCACGTCGATCGGGGTGTCCGCGAGCGCGGATGCCAAGCGGTGGCTGTCCACGGGCCCGGCGGCGAAGTCGAGGAACGCTGCGGGGTCGGCGCCCAGCGGTGCGTCGTCGGCGGTCTCATCGTCCCGGACCGGCCAGGAGTCGTAGCGATGGGCGCGTACCCCGTCCCGCCAGACCTCCAACTCCAGCCGGTCACCGTCGTACTGGAAAGCGGCCAGCACCGGGACTTCCAACTCGACGCTGATCGGCCCGGCGAGCGCGAAGACATTGTTGTCGTCGACGGACCGGTCCGGATGGACGAGGCAGAATCCCGGCCCGGCACATGTCGCGTAGCCGGCCGCACAGATCTCGCGCAGAACGGGGGCCGCCTGGTCGAGCGGCACGGGAATCAGAACGGTGCCGTACGTGGTCACGGCCTCACCTCCTGGGGCGCGGTGACCCTACGGGGCGGTGAGACCGCGAGGCAAAGGAGATTCGGCGGTGGCCCGGCGGCCGGACGCTCGGCAACCGGCTCCGCGGGCACATCGTCAGCCGCCGGTCCACTCGGGGGCGCCGAGGGTGTAGAGGAGGACGGCGATCGAGGCGAGGGTGAAGGCGATCAGCGTCAGGCGGTGCCAGCTGAGGCTGTGGGACATGGCGGGTTCCCTTCTCGGGCGGGGGTGGCTGGGTGGTGCATGGCGGCCGCCACCAGCACGGCCGCGGCGGTCGCCAGGAGCACGTCGCCGATGCTGACGACGGCGTGCAGCGGCGGAAGAGGGATGGTGTCGCCCAGGACGAGCAGACGGGTGCCGTGCCCGGCCGGCACGTTCTTGACGGTCTGGGACCCGGCGCGCAGTCCGGCGTCGGCCGCCGAGGAGGGGCTGTAGGGCATCCGGCCGTTGACGGCGATCGGCAGGGCATTGAGAACCGCACCCGTGAGTGCCAGTCCCACCCCCGTCTTCAACGGCCACGACCTGCCCCGTGCGTTGACGCCCAGCCACAGCAGGGCAAGGCCGAAGGCCAACGCAAGCAGCGGTGCCCCGAGATGGCGTCCGGCAGCGCCGGGCAGGCCGGCGGTGGCCAGCTGCGCGACCTGCACGGCGGCCGCGAGCCACAGCAGCCACAGCCGTCGCAGTCGTACGGCCGGCAGCCTGCTCAGCCGGCCGCCGCTGAGGTATCCGGCAGCCGTTCCGACGGCAACCGGTCCGCCGAAGAGGATCAGCGCGGTGGCGCCCATGGCCCCACCCCACAGGTGACGTGCCGTGACACGCTCATCACCGCCCCCGTTGCGTTCTTGCGCCGCAAGAAACGACCGGCCTGCGTCCCCGGGCACATGGCGCGTCTCGGCGAGACCGTCATCGGATCGTGGCAGAGCCCGGACACGGCCGCAAGCGCCCGGGACCGACGTCATCAGCGCGGCGCTGGACGCGCAGCTCAGCGAGGAGGAGAACGCCGAGATCGATGCCCTGTGCGAGCAGGGCCGCTTCTACGGCACGGCCAGCGCCGCCGGCAAACCGCTCGCGTCGGGGGAGGGCGACCGCTGAAACTGATCATCGACTGCAACCGGATCATCACGCGGGAGACACCGACGCATGAACGCGCCCACATCGCGACGACCTGGAGCGGAGCGGAATGACGGATCGTCCGTCCGGATCGGTGCCCTCGTTCCGCTGACCCGGCCCGGTTGGGTCGAGGCAGGCCGGCATCTGCTCGCCGGACTGGAGCTGGCCGTTCGGGAGGTCAATGACGCCGGCGGCATCGGCGGCAGACCACTTGAGCTGGTGGTCCGGGACACCGCGGCCGATCCACAGCGGGCCGCGGCGGCCGTGGACGAGTTGGCTCGCCTGGGCGTGGCCGCCGTGGCAGGGGAGTACCACAGCGTCGTCGCGCGCGCCGCCGCCGAGCGGGCCGATGCCCTCGGCCTGCCGTTCCTCTGCTCGTCGGCGGTTCTCGACGCGCTCACCGAAGAGCCGACGGAATGGGTCGCGCGCCTCGCCCCGGCGCAGTCCCGCGGCTGGCAGACATACGCGGACTTCCTCCTCGGCGCGGGCCACCGCCGCATCGCCGTGGCAGCCCAGCCGAGCGTCTACTGGGCTTCCGGGACGCGCATCCTGCGCGACCGTCTCGCTCCGCGCGGCGGCACCGTCATCGAACTCGACATGAGCGCGCTCACCCCCACGGCCGTGTGCGACGCGCTCGTCGAGCATCGCGCGACGGCCCTGCTCCTCCTGGTCGGCCACCCTGAGCCGGCAGTGTCGCTCGCGCGGTCCGTCCGCCGCGACCAGCGCCTCGCCGGGATCCTGATGGGTGCTCCGGCCGGGCAACCGGAGTCCGCCGAATGGGCGGCGTCGCTGGGCGGCGACGGCGCCGCGATCCCGTTCCTGCGCTACCTGCCCGAGCGCCTCGGCCCCCTCGGCGCCCGGGTCGGGACGGCCCTGCGCGAACAGCTGGGCGAGGAGCCCTCCTTCGTCGCGTTCGAGGGCCACGCCACGATCGCCGTCCTCGCCGAAGTGCTCCGTTCTCAGGGCGCGGACCGGGCGCGCATCGCCGAATCCTGGCAGCAGGTCGCGGTCGAGGGTACCCGCGGGACGATCCGGTTCTCCCGCACGCCGGGCATCAGCGTCTGGCAATGGACCTGGCCGCCGATCCAGATCGTCGACCGGGATCCGGCGGACCCCGGTCGCTTTCGGATCCTCCACACCGGCTGAGGCCGGCTGCGCCGGATCCCTCAGAGGCTGATGACCGACACCGTGTCGGCGAAGAAGTTGGTCACGTAGAGGTGGGTTCCGTCCGGGCTGACGGCCACGCCCCGGGGTGCGCCGCCGACCGGGATCGTACCCACCACTTCCTCGCGCCCGGGATCGATCACCGACACGCTGTCGAAGGGGAAGTGGGCCACGTACACCCGGTCTCCGTCGGGGCTCACCGCGACGCCGTACGGCCCGATGGTGACCGGGACACGGCCGAGCAGTGTCTTGCCCGCGATGTCGATGATGGACACCTGGTCGGCGAAGTAGTGGGTGACGTACAGCGTCCGCCCGTCGGGGCTCACCGCCACGCCGACCGGGAAGTCCAGGCCGGTGAACGTTCCGAAGTCCCCTTTCGCGAACGCGTCGGTGACGAACACCCGGTCTTCCAGGGCCAGCGCCAGGTAGACGCGCTTTCCGTCGGGACCGGCTTCCACCCCGTACGGCGCATGGCCGAAGCCACTGCCCTGCTCGTCGTCCGGAAGGTTGATGATGAACAGCGTCTCGGTCTCCGGAACGGTGACGTGCAGTGTCCGTCCGTCGGGATTGGCCGCCACGCCGTACGGGCCCTCGCCGACCGGGATGGTGGCCACCACCTCCCCGCGGGAGAGGTCGACCTCCGACAGGGAGTCCCCCTTGAACTCGGTCACGTAGAGGCGGGTTCCGTCCGGGCTCACCGCGACGCTGTGCGGGCTGCGCCCGACCGGGATGGTGGTGACCCCCGCCGCGACCGGGGGCGCGGTCTCGGCCTGGGGCACCCGCCGGTTCTTCTGCCGGGCCGCCTCGAGGAGGCGCTGCAACGGCGGGTCCATGTGCGCCGCCGCCAGTTCCCGGCTGCCGTGTTCGATGGTCATGGCATGTCCTGCCTGCGGGGGGACGGACGCGCGGTCGTCACAGGCTGCTCAGGAACGGCAGCGAGGGCATGAAGAAGTACTCGCCGCCCTTCATGGTCACGGCCTGCGTGGGAGCGGGGGTCTCCTGCGTCCCGTCCTCTCCCCAGACCAGCGGCCATGACTGCGGGGGCCGGCTGCCCTGGCCGATGACCGGGTCGACGCCGGGCTCGGGAGCCTGGCCGTGTCCGGGGAATCCGGGGTTGTTCACCCACAGTTGCTGCACGAACTGAAACTGCTGGTCGATCTCGGAGTTGAACGCCATGAACAGCAGGCCGACGCCGCTCTCCGGGTCGACGCCCGGCGTCCGGTCCCCGTAGGTCTGTCCGCGCCGCGCCATCAGATGCCGCTTCTCCCCCTCCGGATCCTCGAACTGGCCGGACCCGCGTGGGTTGGTCTTGCGGATGTGCGCCTGGAACGGGCACTTGTGGGCGTCGGCGTCCTGGTCGTAGGTGAAGTTGTTCATCACCGGCGTGTGGCCTATGGCCTTGGGCTGGAGAGTGAGCGGGGTGCCGTCCCTGAAGCGGCCGACGAACATCGCACCGGCCCGCGCGCGGTCGTCATTGGTGAGATTCAGGGTATTGGCGAGCTCTTCCTCGGCCGCCTTGAAGGCCCGCACGTTCTGTTCCAGCTTGCGCAGCACGAAGTAGCTGCCGAAGTCCGTGCCGGGGTCGGGGGCCCCTGGGTCCGGGACCAGCACCCGGCCCAGCGACAGGAACGGATTCCATACGTCGGTTCCGTCCATCGTGTCGCGCTCCGCGTCCAGGTCCTCGGCGAGGAACAGCGGCAGGCTGCGCCCGTCGACATAGCCGAACTGCTCGATCCCGCGGCCCGCGTCATCGCGCTGGGTCTGGCCGGTCTCCTCGGCGATCACGGTGATCGAATCGGTGAGCAGCGCCTTGACCTCGGCGAGCCGGGCGTCGGCAGGGTCGTCATCGTGGTCGCCCACCAGGACGATGGCGTGGATGTTCTTCTCCTGGTACTCCTGCTGCCACTGCGTGGTCTCGGGATCGCTCAGGCGGGCCACGGACTCGGGATCTTTCATCCCCTTGTTGAAGACATCGTCGTGGAACTCCACGTGGTCCAGTCCCAGCGCCTGGTAGCCCAGCGCCGACAGCCCCACGCCGACATAGGGGGTGCCGTTCGTGCCGTGTTGGTTGTGCGCGTCCGCTTCTTCGAGCGCCGTCCTGGCCGACTTCATGAGGGGGACCAGACCGGACAGGAAGGCCCGGCCCGCTGACGCGTCGGCGAACCCGAGGATCAGGATGTGCAGACGGTCGCGGACATGCCCCTTGAGGATGTTCGGCTGCAAGTGCTGGAGCATGGTGGCGTCGTCGCCGGTGGCGTTCTTCCATGACAGCGGTGCTGTGTTGTCGAGGTTCACGGGCATGTCAGCCCCCTTTTTTCGATATTTCGGCACCTTTTTTCAGTCTGGTCGTGGGAGCCGAAATATGCGAATTGATCGACGCTCTGGCATGTGCCGGTGCGCGGCATCGCCGGTTCACGGGTGACAAATTGAACGGTGAAAATCTCGGTTGACAGGAAAAGTACTTCGCTTCAGGAAAAGTACTTCGCTTCAGCGGAACGATGTGCGAACAGGATGTGCCGGACAAACACTTGACGTGTAGGGAGGTCAGCTGCCGGACCGCACGGCACCCACAGGCCATACGACGTCGACGGCCAGCCCGGCCGAGCGGGCCGCGGCCACGGTGTCCGCCGTACCGCCGCCGCGGCCCGTGGGGGCGCTGCCGTCCCAGACGGCGACGAGACGGTCCGCACCCTGGAGCAGTCGGCGATTGGCCGCTTCGTAGGCGGCGCGCCCCGCGTGCTCGTAAGGCATGACCACCACGTCGGAGGCGGCCTTCCGCAGGGCGTCGAACCCGGCGAGGTCCGCGGGCGGGACCACCGCTTCCCGGTAGTCCCGGGACGGGATGATCACCGACAGCCGGCCGCCGAGCGAGAGGACCACCTCGGCAAAGAGGGTGTCGGCGCCGCGGGCCAGACACGAACGCCCCACCAGCGTGTCGTCGCGCAGACCGGCCAGCAGGTCACGGAGTTCCGCGCGCACGGGGCCGACCGCTTCGTCGGCCAGGTCCATGTGACCGGTGACGGCGATGGTGACCATGTGACAACCCGCTTCCCGGCGAGGCGATGTGCCCTTCACCCTAACCCGCCGCGGTGGCACGGAAAGCGGGAGCCGGCACGCGGCAGCGGGTGGGTGCCGCGGCCGTCACCGCGCGAGGGCGGCGAAGCCCAGGAGGTAGGCCACGGCGAACAGGAGAGGGACCCAGCGCTCCACGCGCCCGAGCGGGAGATAGACACGCCAGTCCCGGCCCTCGCCGAGCGCGCCCCATTCGGCGGCCACGAAGGCGCGGGCCGGCAACCGCTCCTCGAGCGCCCCGATCACCTCGAACTTGCCCTTGTTCAGCTGCTGGTAGGACCGGACCGTGATCCACCATGCGGCGCACATGCCCAGCAGGACCAGCAGAGCCGCGAAGGCCAGCGCGACCGGGAACCTGCGGTGGTGCTCCTGGGACAGCCAGGTGCCGAGGAAGACGAGCAGACCGCTGTGCAGGGTCAGGAAGAAGGTGTTGGCGAGGTTGCGCCGGGCACTGACCCGATCGGCCATCTCCACGCACAGCTTGTACTGCTCGAAGACCGCGGCCTGGTACGTCGCGGACGTGTCCCGGTAGTGGTCCGCGTCGATGGCCTCGTTCCACAAGGAGTCACCGATTCCGGCCATGTGCCGGCCACCTTCCCCATGTTCGTCACCGTCATGCCGCGTTCCGGACACCCTGGGCCTGCCACGCGGTGATGCGCCTGACGACGAGGATGACCAGCACACCGGCGCCCACGTAGAGCGCCGTGAGCAGCGTGGACACGTTCGCGTTGGACTGCACGTCCTGCAAGCTGTCGAACCTCGCGGACATGCGCCACTGGATCGGCTTGACGATGATGGTGGCCGCGAACAGCGCCCACCAGGCGTTGACCAGGGTGACGGGGACGGTCCGCCGCGGGGCGCTGGCCCGCCAGATGTCCGACACGACCTGATACGGAACCCACAGGTTGACCACCGGGCCGATCCAGCCGCCCACCACCCAGCCCCGGGACCGGCGGTGCGCGGCGGCACCGCTCATCAGCTCGGCGTTGATCCGGGCCCGCCACAACCAGACCAGGAACACCACACCCGCCGCGATCATCACCACGAACGACGGCCAGGACACCAGCTGTGCGAGGGTGTCGGAGTCGGCGGCATCGAGTTCCGCGCTGGTCGCCCGCCCGGCCAGATAGTCGCGGGCGACGAAGTAGAGGCGCCAGTTGGCCACCGTGACCAGGACCTCACGCACCAGCTCCAGCGAGATCAGTACCGTCACGGCGGTGGCCGGACCGGTCACCTCCCTGCGCCGCTCCACACCGACCGGGCCGGCGTTCGCCGGAACGCCCTGCTGTGCACCGTCCATGATCCTCCCCCGAAGACCGGCGGCCCGCTGCGCACAGCCCGGGACCGGGATGCGGTGGGCCGCTGCCCAGTTGTGTCCCCGGTTTCCCGAGAGGTCATGCGGGACGGCCGTAACGAATCGCGTCAGCCGAGGCCGAACAGGCGCAGCGCCCGGACCACGAGCCAGGCCAGCAGGGCCAGGGCCGTCACCAACGCGAGCCCTTTCCACAGCGAGGTCTGTGTGGCGAGGGTGGCCCGCCAGGCCATCGTCCGTCTGCAGACCCCCACGGACGCCAGCGCGTCCTTCATGGTGCGGGCCACGTGGTGCGCGGGGGAGAGCAGCATCATGGAGACCAGGCCCCCCTTCACGGCGCCTCCGGCGCGACGCAGCAGCGCTCCCCGCGGGGCCGTGGCCCGGGGCACGGGCCCCACCGGGTGCACACGCGGCGTCCAGTCGGGAGAGAACGTGATGACGGCGGAGGTCCAGAGATCGCCCCCGGCCAGCTCGTTCAGCCGGGACGGGACCGGCAGATGCTCGTCCAGCCGCTCGGCCACCTCCGGCAGCCCGCCCGGCGCCAGCAGCACGAGCTTGTGCGCCGGCTGGCTGTCCCGGGCCTGCTGGATCTCCCACCACAGCCCGTCGCCCAAGCCCAGCCGCAGGACGATGAGTTGGGACAGGTCCATCAGCCGCAGCACCGTCGGCTGCCAGTCGTCCAGCGGCAGATAGAACCGCGCCGCCCCCAGCCGTGGCAGCGGCTCCCCGGGCCGGCCCACCGTGATCACCGGGCCGACGGCTCCCAACGCCCCGGTGAGCTGCTCCTCCCGCGAGTGCAGACCGATGAACGCCGCCGAGTCGTCGACCTGCGCGGTGGTGTCGTCGTCGGTGAAACTGCGCAGGTAGAGCACGGGCCGGCGGCCGTCGGCCAGCAGCGCCTGGGCCGCGCCGCGCGCCGAACGGGGGCGGCTGGGGCGCAGGATCAGCACCCCGGCACCCAACGCGGCCAGGCCACCGACCAGCGACAGCATGAACGCCGTCGGCGGCATGTCGGAGCCCTTGCGCTGCGCCGTGCTGACGGCGATGACACCCGACGCGAACAGCACATAGCCGACACCGCTGGCCACCAGGAACAGCGGCCGCCGCCACCAGGGCCGGTGCGGGAGGAAGCGGTTGACCACGCGGACGATCTCCGCGGCGCCCGAACGGCGACGCCGCCGCAGCCACAGAGCCGGCACGGGCAGCAGCACGGCCGGCACCGCCCACGCCAGCGCGGTCACCCGCGACGAGCCCAGCCGGTGAGCGAGCCTCGTCCGATCCCGCTCGACCTCGGCCGCCAGCCCGGCGGCCCGCGTACGGGCCGGGGAGAACCGGCCCGCCTCGGCGTCGCGGGCGACGGCGGAGACCACGCTCCGGCTGCCTCCTGACGGGGCGTTCTGCGTGAACCACCGCTCGCTTGCGCGGAGTTGGGCGCGCGCGGACGCATCCCCCGCGGTGGCGTGGTCCAGCGCGGCGGTGAACGCGGCGGCCCGCGCCGGGGCGCCGTGGAAGCGGTCGCAGGCCCGCAGGTCCAGGCCCGCGGTGATCGCCAGGTGCAGCGCGACGTACGCCGTGACGATCGCGGCCGCCGTGACCAGCCGCGCGAACGCCCGTAAGCCCGAGGACACCCCAGCCCACCCCCCACCGGACCAGCGCCGTCCGGCGCAGACTGCGTCCTGTCCTACCACCCCGGCCCACCGGCCGGAAGCGGTTCGGGTCGCAACCGCGCACCGCCGAGCCCCTGGGCGACCTGTCACCGATTGCGTCCGCTCCCGTACAGTCCGTGCTGTCGGTCCCCTTCGACCAGGAGAAGACAAGCATGGACGTCGAAACCGGTCCCGGTGCTCTTCCGTGCGATGCCGCGACGGTGCGGCCCGTGCCCGAGGCCGGACCCGGACTGGTGGAGCGCTGGCGCGCGGGCGGGGGCGAGCTGGCCGAGCTGCTGTCCGAGGTACGGCAACAGGTGGGCGGTGTCGCCGCGTTCCGGCTCGGGACGGCCCCCACGGTACTCGTCACCGACCCCCTCGCGGTCCAGCAGGTACTCGCCCGGTACCCGGAGCTGTACGTCAAGCGCTCCCATCGCGCCCGGCTGCTGATCGGCGACGGGGTGCTCGCCGCCACCGGGACGGCCTGGAAGCGGCAACGCCGGTTGCTCCAGTCCCAGTTCACCGGCACCGGGATGCGCCGCTACGCACAGCGGATCACCGAGGCCGCCCGGACCACCGCACGGCGCTGGGCCGGATACGCCCGCACGGGGCAGACCTTCGACGTCGGACAGGAGATGCGCCGCTTCGCCCTGGACGCCATCTGGCGCTCACTCACCGGGCATCCCCTCGACGAGAGGACCGAGCGGGAACTGGCCGCCGTGGCCGCCGTCGCCACCGCCCTGCCGACCCTGCCCGCCGACACCGGCGACGCCCGGGCCGCCGTCGCCGCCGATCTCGCGCGGATCGACGCGGTCGCCCGGCACGCCATCGACGCCGCCCGGGCCGGCGCGGCAGGTCCCGACGGGCCGGGCCTGCTGCGCGTCCTCCTCGACGCCGCCGCGGACCACCCCGAGTACACCGACCGGCTGATCCGCGACGAGCTGGTCACCCTGCTCATGGCCGGGCACGAGACCACGGCCACCACGCTGACCTGGCTGTACCTCCTCCTCGACCGGTACCCGGCCGCCCGTGGAGCCGCGCTGGCCGCGGGCGGCGAAGGCTCGGCGGAACGCCGGCAGGCCGTCCAGGCCCTGGTCCACGAGACGCTCCGGCTCTACCCGTCCGCCTGGCTCCTGCCCCGGCACGCCACCGAGGACCACACCCTCGCCGGCCACGCCGTCGAGGCGGGCACCGACATCCTGGTCTGCCCCTACCTCACCCACCGCGACCCCGAACTGTGGCCGGAGCCGGAGCGCTTCGACCCCCGGCGCTTCCTCACCCCGGACGGCCGGCCCTCCCACCCGGGCGCCTACTTCCCCTTCGGCATCGGCCCCCGCGCCTGCCTCGGTGTGCAGTTCGCGCTGCGCGAGTCGACCGTCCTGCTCGAACACCTGCTGCCGAGCCACGTCCCGGTCTTCGAGGCCACCCCCGCCAAGACGGCGTACGGCATCACCGTCCGCCCCGACGGCCCCGCCCCGGCCCGCCTGCGGGGCTGACGGCCCGGCCACGTCGGCCGCGCACCGGGCCCGTTCACGGCGCCTCGGGCAGCAGACAGACCGCGAGTGCCGCGGTGTCGTCCGTCAGACCGGTGTGGCTGTAGGCCAGCAGGTCGTCGTGGAGCCGGGCGAGCAGATCCCCCGGCGGCAGCGGACCCCACGAACGCAGGCGCTCCACCAGGGGATAGAAGACACCGGCCGCGTTCCGTGTCTCCGTGACGCCGTCCGTGTACAGCAGCAGCTGATCACCGGGGCGGAACGGGTACGCGTCCACCTGATAGGGGTCGTCGACCAGCATGCCCAGGTTCAGCGGCGGAGCCGACCGCCCGCTGTCCAGCTCGCGCACCTCGCCGGCCCGCAGCGAGAGCGGGGGCGGATGGCCGCAGTTGACGATGCGGACGACCTGGCCGTCGGCCGGGATCTCGGCGAAGACCGCGGTGACGAACCGCTCGCCGGTCTCCCGGCCGCCGAGCTGCGTCGCCCGGCGCCTCATGCTCGTCTCCAGGCGGCCGACGAGAGCGGGCAGATCGGGTTCGTCGTGCGCCGCCTCCCGGAACGCGCCGAGCAGGGCCGCTGCGGTCTCCACCGCCAGCAGTCCCTTGCCGCGGACATCGCCGATGAGCAGCCGGACCCCGTGCCGGGTGGGCACGGCCTCGTACAGGTCGCCGCCGATCCGGGCCTCCGCGGCGGCGGAGAGGTACAGACTCTCCAGGAGCAGGTTGCCGATGCGGTGCGGCACCGGGCGCAGCAGCACCCGCTGCGCGGTCTCGGCCACGAAGCGCACATCGGCGAGGGTGCGCTCACGCCGGATCCGGTGGGCGGCCAGGATCGCGCCGAGGCCGCCCACCAGGGCCGTACACACATAGGAGGCGACGTAGTGACGGTCCCACAGATAGCCGACGGCCCGGCCGGCGCAGCACGGGGTGCCGGCCAGCACCCCTTCCAGGACGAGGGCGAACAGCGTGGCGGCGGCGACACCGGCCGGTCCATGGGCGAAGGCGGCCACCAGGGGTACGGCGATCAGCACGAAGCTCACCGGCCAGTCCACCGGAGTCACCGGCTCCAACAGCAGCACGACCACGACATAGAGGACCGGCAGCCAGCGCAGCCACGCGGGCGGCGCCGGCGGCCGCGCCCGGGTGTCGGCGGCGTCCTCCGGCTCCCGGCCGGTCCCTGGGTGCTTCACCCGTCCAGCCTGGTGCGCCACGGCCCGGCACACCGGTGATTGCTCCGCTCAGCGGCATGTCAACGGCGCGCCCAGGGGTTCCTCGGGCCCGGCCGCCCGTACGGCACGCGGGCTCGCGCCCAGCTCCCGGCGGCAGGCCTTGTTGAAGGCCTGGAGGTCGGCGATGCCGACGGCCGCGGCGATGGCGGAGACGGACAGCGTGGACGACAACAGCAGATGACGGGCGCGTTGCAGACGCCGGTATCGGATGTACGACACCACCGTGCGGCCGGTCTCGGCACGGAACACCCGGGTCAGATGGGTGTGCGAGACACCGACCGCGCGCGCCACCTCCGGTACGGACAGCGGCCCGGCCAGGTGTTCCTCCAGGTAGGCCTGGGCGGCGGCCACATAGGGGTGCAGGCGTCCGGCTTCGGCGCCCCTCGGCAGCTCGGCGATGCGCCACAGGGCGGACCAGACCTCGGCGGAGGCACGTGCGGGAGAGTCCGGCATGGCCGTCACGGTGTGCCGGAGCAGATCGGTCAGGACCGCACGCTCGGCCGCGGCGTCCTGCATCACCGGGACCTCCCGTGCGCTTCCGGCGTCCCGCAGCCGGAAGTGGACGTAGAGATGCTCCGACCTGCCCCGGTAGTGGAAGTGCACCTCGGTGTCCGGGGGCACCAGGCTGACCCGTCCGGGCCGGACGGTGTGCACCGACCGGCCGAGGCGCAGCTCGCCGTCGTAGCCGTAGAGGTGCAGCTGCCACAGGCCGGGCAGCCGGAAGACGTCGTGTGCGGTGGCCACGCCGTGTACCCCGATACCGGCGCCGACCACGGTGGGCGGCTCGTCGAGCCGTAGCGTTGCGCGCTTCACGAGGGTGGAAAGCTACCAGCGGTGGACGATTTCGGCCCACGACCCGGGCCGCCGGGGCCCGTACGGTCGTCGCATGCCCACCACCAAGCGACTCCTGACCTCGGTTCAGGTGGCACGGTTCGTCGCGCACGGATATGTGCGGCTGGACGCAGTGGTGCCACCGGAGATCAACGAACGGGCCCTGGCAGCCCTGACGGAAGGCCTGCCGCCGGTGCCGTACGGCACCCCGCTGGCCGAGGCGTTCGCGCAGGACACCTTCGTCCATCAGCTGCTCGCCCTGCCGGCCGTCGCCGGCGCGGTGGAGAGCCTGGTCGGTCCCGGGCCGACCGTCGACCACCACGCGGTGCACGTGCGCGAGCCGTACGAGGGACAGGCGCAGCCCCTGCACGCCGACGCGATCATCGATGTGCGGCCGGACGCCTTCGACATCCAGCTCATGTACTACCCGCACGAGGTGACCGCCGGAATGGGCGGCACGCTCAGTGTGCCCGGCAGCCATCTGCGCAGGATCAACGAGACGGACATCGGCCGGGTGCAGAACCTCCGGGGGCAGACGCGGCTGACCTGCCCGGCCGGCACGGTCGTCCTCGTGCACCACGGCATCTGGCACAGCGGCCGCCGCAACGACACCGCGGACCGCCGGTTCATGTACAAACTCCGCCTCAACCCGACCGTGCCGCAGGTGCTGCTCTGGGACACCTCCGACCTGCACGACCCCGCGGTGACCGCGGAACTCGGCAGGTACTTCCCCTGGTACGAGCAGGCCACGGCCCGGCTGGAGATCCACCAGCGGGTGCTGCTGTGGCGCGCCCTGACCGGTGACGACTCCTTCGACGTCGAGTACTGGGTCACCCGCGTCAGCAACCGGCCGGCCCTGAGGAGTCACCGATGAGGCAGCACGTCCTGGTGCTCTACCTCGCGACGTCGGCACTCGACTCCGATGTCGTGGGCTGGTCCCGGTACGACGGCACCGGCCGGTCCCGTCCGACGACCGGTGACGGCGACGAGCCGCCGTACCCCACCGGGCTCGCCGCGCTGCACGACGGCTGGCGCCTGTTCCAGGTCTCCCAGCTGCTGCCGCCGCAAGCAGGCCACGAGTACGACGTCTCCTTCCTCAAGCACGAGTTCTTCTTCGAGAAGCTGGAGGACGGTGTGCCGCACCCGCCCGGGCCCGGACCCGGTGTCCCCGGACCGCCGGGGGTCACCGGGCCGCAGGCACCGCGCGGGCTCAGCGGTTGAACGTCAGACGGGGTACGGCGTTGCGGGCCAGGGTGTGCGCCTGGTCGGGCCACCAGGCGCCGGCGGGCGGGTCGACGATGCCGTACTCGGGGTCGATCGTGCCGCCGGTGTTGCGGGTGCAGCTGCCGTCGGACTCGCCGGGGGTCTTGATCCACAGATAGGCGTCGACCAGCGGGACGCCGGTGTCGGCGGTCGGGCGCGGGCCGAGCCCGCGGCCGGGCGCGTTGCACCAGACCTCCGGGTCACCGGTGTACTTGCCCGGCGCCGGACTCCAGGCGCCCTGACCGTTGCGGCTGGTGTCGATCACGAAGTGGCGCAGCTCGTCGGCGGGCGGGGTGCCCACGTTCTGGTCGTACCAGGCGTCGGTCCACCGCCAGGTGGTGGGGTCGGTGGAGGAGACGGAGCCGCCGGGGGTGCCGTCGTTGGGGGCGGCGGACGAGTAGTACTGGCTGGCGCACCAGTCGGTGTGGCCGCGCGCCTGCTCCGGGCCCTCGGTGGCGTACCAGAGGCACTTGGCGATCCAGGTGCCGTATCGGGCGTTGTGGTCGGTGGGGAGCATGTTGGACACGTTCAGGGAGAAGCCGTCGGCGTCGCGGATCCCGGCGTCCTCCAGCCGCTGCGCGATGTCGCCGACCGCCCGCCACTGCACGTTGCCCGCATCCAGGTAGACCGTGCTGTGGGACCTGGCCTTCAGGGTCTTCACGGCATACGCGAGGTCGGCGATGCGGGCGGTGGTGAGGTCGCCGGTCGGGTCGGTGGTGGGCCCGCAGTCCTTGGGCAGGTTGGCCAGCCCGTCGGGTTCGACGACGACCACCGCCTTGGTGTCGCCGATGCCGGCGGCGAAGGCGTCGATCCACTGGCGGTAGGCGGCGGAGGACGCGGCTCCGCCGCTGGAGTACTGCGAGCAGTCCCGGCCGGGGATGTCGTACGCCACCAGGACGGGGGTCCGGTCGACGGCGTGCGCCCGGCGGACCAGCTGGTGGACCCTGCCGCGCACCTCGTCGGGTGTGCCGTCGGTGAACCACGCGGCCTGCGGCCAGCTCGCGAGCCTGGCCATGTCGACGGCGTCCTCGGTGTCGCCGTTCCTGAGGTCGACGAGGGCCTGCCGGGCGGCCTTGCTGTGCGGGTCCACGTAGAACTTCGTGGCCGGGCTGAGCGCGTGGTGCGCGGGCGTGGCCTGCGCCTGCGTCGCGGTGAAGGCGGCGCAGGCGGTGAGCGCCGCGAGGAGGGCGGTCGCGCGGCGCCGTAGGCTGCAGGGTGTCATGGCTGCTCCTGGTCGGGGATGGCTGGGGGAGGGTCCGCCGCCCGGCCGCGGGGAAGGGGATGGCCGGGCGCAGGGTCCGGGATCAGTAGCCGTAGATCATCTTGTAGGCGACCTCGGGGAGGAACTGGCCCGCCGTGGAGCCGGTTCCGACGCCGCAGTTGCCGTCGGACTCGCCCGGGGTCTTGATCCACAGCAGCATCTCGGCGCCTCCGCCCTTCTGGGTGGGCGTGCCGATCCGTCGGCCGGAGGGGTTGCACCACTGGCCGTTGGAGCCGTTGCCGTTGCGGCTGGTGTCCACGACGAACGGCTTGGTGTAGCCGTAGCGGGCGCTCAGTTCGCTGTTGACGGCGTTGCCGTAGGCGATGTTGTCCGCCGTGGGGAAGTAGTTGGAGATGTTGAGCGAGAAGCCGTGGGCCTGGCGCAGGCCGGCCGCGTTGAGGCGCTGGGCCATGGTCGCGGCGCTCACCCAGCCGGAGTTCCCGGCGTCGAGATAGACCCAGGTGTTGGGCGCCTGGCGGGCGAACTCGGAGACGGCGCCGGTGATCATGCCCTGGCGCTCGTCGATCTGAGCCTGGGTCATACAGCTGTAGTCCGCGAGGGAGTCGGGTTCCAGGAGGACGAGGGCGGGGCGGCCGGCGATCCCGCCGGCGAACTGGGAGATCCAGTTCGCGTAGGCGGACGGCGAGGAGGCTCCGCCGGAGGACTGCCCGCCGCAGTAGTCACGGTGGTAGATGTTGTACGCGACGAGCAGGGGCAGCTTGTCCTGCTGGTCCGCCGCGCCCACGTAGGCACCCGCGGCGGTGCCGATGGTGCCGCTCCAGGAGCCGAACCAGTGGGCCATCGGGGTGTTGGCGATGGCCGCGCCGATGGCGGCCGCCCGCCCGTCGCCGGGGTTGGCGGCCACCCACTGCTTCGCGCTGGAAGCGGGGTCGACGTAGAAGCCGTTGGTCATGGTGGTCGGGTCGGCCGCGTGCGCGGACGGTGCGACGGCGAGCAGCAGCGGCAGAGCGCCTATCGCTGCCATGAGGGTACGGAGCCTGTGGCGGCGCATGTCGGTACCTCGGTTTCCTGGTGGGGGTGCGCCGCACGCTCTCGTCCCGGGCGTGCGACGCGCTGAGGAAGTGCGGTGGTGCGAGCTTGGGAGCGCTCCCATTGGAAGCGGTTCCAGTGACACGGAGGGCCTTCTGGGTACGGCCGGTATCGTGTTACGCACTGGTAAAGCTGTCAAGAGTCGATGCCTCAACTGCCCTTCCCACGCGCAACGGTGAGTCGTACAGTCCTGTGACTGGAAGCGCTCCCGGTGCGGAAAGGCGGATGGCCCATGGCGGCAGACGTGCCCCGTCGGCAGGCGACGCTCGACGAGGTGGCACGGCTCGCCGGCGTCTCCCGCTCGGTGGCCTCCCGCGTCCTCAACAACGCCCCGCACGTCAGCAGCGCCAAGCGCGAGGCGGTGGAACAGGCCGTACGGCAGCTGGACTACGTCCCCAATCCGACCGCCCGCGCGCTGGCCACCCGGCAGACCGGAGCGGCTGCCCTGGTCGTCTCGGGGGAGGACCCCTCGATCTTCGCCGACCCGTTCTTCGCCCAGGTGATCGTGGGGGCGTCGGCCGCTCTGGAGGAGGCCGACCTGCATCTGATGCTGTGTCTGGCCGCCTCCGAGCGGGGCCGCAAGCGGGTGGCCGAACTCCTCCGGTCCCGGGGCGCCGACGGGGTCATGCTGATGGCGCTGCGCGAAGGCGATCCGCTGGCCCGGGTGGCCGAGGAGGCGGAGATGCCCGTCGTGTTCGGCGGCCGCCCGGTCGGTTCGACTCCCCGCTGGTACGTGGACGTCGACAACGTCGGTGGCGCCCGGGAGGCCACCGAGCACCTGGTCTCGCGCGGGCGGACCCGCGTGGCCGCCATCTGCGGGCGGCTGGACACCGAGGCCGGGCGCGCGCGGTACCGCGGCTACCGGGACGCCGTGCTCGCGGCCGGACTCGAGCCGTTGCCGCCGCAGGAGGGGGACTTCACCGAGACCGGCGGAGCCGCCGCGATGGCCGCGCTGCTGGCCCACCACCCGGACCTGGACGGGGTGTTCGCCGCCAACGACAACATGGCCGTGGGAGCGCTGCGCGTGCTGCGCGAGGCCGGGCGGACGGTCCCCGCCGAGGTCGCGGTGGTCGGCTTCGACGACCTGGCCGTCGCGCGGATCGCCGATCCGCCGCTCACCACGGTCCACCAGCCCATCACGGCCCTCGGCCGGGAGATGGCGCGCATGCTCGTCGCGCTCGTCGACGGGCAGGATCCCACCCCGCTGATCCTGCCCACCCGCCTGGTCACCCGCTCCAGCGCCTGACGGCCGGGCACGGGCCCGGGTCGCCCTGGCCGCCGGGCGTGGGCCGGGGCGGGCGGCCGGTCAGGAGGCCGAGCCGGTGACCGTGGTTCCGGACCTGGTGACGTGGTAGGTGACGACGGTGCCGCTCCAGAAGTGGAACTTCAGCGTCACCGGTTCCCCGTCGCGCAGCGTGTTCAGGAAGTCCGTGGTCAGGATGATCGTGCCGTTCGGATAGTCCGGCGAGAAGGCCCTGTTGAACTCCTGGTACGGCGTCCAGGAGGCCTGTCCCGCGTTGCTGCCGTCGGCGTACGTGGCCTCCATGGTCGCCAGCAGGTCACCCCGGTACTGCGTGGGAAGGGCGAACGAACCGGTCGTACCCGTGGCGTCCGACAGCACCGGAGGGTCGTAGGTGACGATGTCGATCTGCCAGGGAAGCCCCGCGGAGAACCGGGCCTTGAGCGTGGCGTCGACCCCGTAGGCCCGGTCGCCGGCGAGCCGGGTCAGGGCGCCGGCCGTGAGGGTGAGCCGGTCGCCGGAGACGGTGTAGTCCTGCCCCGGGACGAGCCGGGTGCGGCCCTGCCACAGGCCCCGGAACGAGGTGCCGTTCAGGTTGAGGGTGAGCGTCTGGGCGGTGATCGGGCCCGACTTCGGCAGGAAGACCTTGTCGAAGGAGGCGGTTCCCGAGCGGGTGGTCCAGCTCGACCTGATCCAGGCGAACAGGGCCGGGTCCCGCCACTTGAGGGTGGAGCGGTTCAGCAGGGAGAAGGGGTCCCACAGGGCCGTGGTGACCCCGGCGACGCGCGCCTGGTAGCCGAGCTGTTCGAAGTACTTCAGCCCCTCACCCCGCTCGATGGGGTCGGGGTGGGTGTAGTCGGGCCAGCTGAGCGTGCCGTACTCGCCGAGGTAGACCGGGATGCCCTTGGCGACGAACGTGTCGTGCATCCGGGCGAAGGCGTCGGTGAGGTCCTTCTGCGCGGTCGCGTCGTACCGGGTGCCGCCCGCGATGTTCACGCTGAACGGGTACCAGCTGTAGTAGTGCACGGTGGGGACGAGGTTCTTGTCGTGCAGCCTGCCCATCGTGGCGGCCAGGTCGTCCATCAGGGGCTGGGTGGGCGAGCAGCCCAGGGTGGGCAGGACCAGCAGACGGCCGGCGTTCCGGCCGCCCGAGGCGCGGACGATGGTGTGGAAGGACGTGTTGAGTTCGTCGAGGAACTGGGTCTTCTGCGCGTCCGTGGCGTTGTTGAACTGCGGCTCGTTGATGCTCTCGAAGAGCAGGGTGCGCGGCTCGTCCCGGAACGCCGTGGCGACCTGGGACCAGATGGCGTCGAAGCGGGCCAGCACCGTGTCGTGGTGGGCCGGCATGTCCGCGATCCACTGCCACGAGTCGTGGTGGACGTTGATCACGACATAGAGCCCGTCCGCGAGCGCCCAGTCGACCACCTGCCTGACGCGGCTCAGGAACGTGGCGTCGATGGTGTAGGGCGCGCTGGCGGACTGGTGGCCGCTCCAGGTCACCGGGATGCGGACGCTGCGGAAGCCCTGTGCGCGGATGGTGTCGAACAGGGCCTTGGTGACCGGCGGGTTGCCCCAGGACGTCTCGTCGGGAATCGCGTCCAGGGTGTTGCCCAGGTTCCAGCTCGGCTGCATCGCGGCCACCGCGCCCCTGGCGGAGGCCGGAACCCTGACCGCCCCGCCCGCCGGTTCCCGGGTGCTGCCGGGCGCGGCCAGGGCGGTGCCGCCGGCCAGCCCCAGGAGGACGGCCAGCGCCAGCAGCAGGGCCGCCAGGCGACCGGGTGGGCGGCCGCGGTGGCGTGCGGGATGCCGTATGTCTGCCATATGTCGTCCCTTTCGGATCCGTCGTGCCTTTCGGTGGGCGGTGGGCGTGGTGCGCCGCGCGGCCGGGAGGAGGTCAGCCGTCGAGCGGCTCGTAGTCGAACCAGTCGAAGTGGACGGTGTTCTCGGTGGCGTACATGCCGATGACGCGGCCGGTGAAGCCGCCGGCGACCTCGGTCGACAGATAGCGGCCGTCGAGCGAGGCGAGTGCGGTGAACGTGCCGTCGGGCTGTTCGACGCCGAGGGTGACGACATCCGGCCCGGTGCACGGTCCGACCGGGGGCGTCGGATCGCTGACGGTGATGCCGAGAACCACCGGTCCGGTGGGGGCGGGCTGCGCGGCCACGACCGTGCGCAGCGGGCCGATGCGCGCGACCACCCGCACCTCGGCGCCGGCCACCTCGATCGCGTAGTGGTGCTGCTCGTCGAGCCGGACGGCGAGACCGCCGCTGCCCTCCGCCGCGTCCACCAGGACCCGGGCCCGGCACGACGGGTGCTGCTGGCGCCGGCCGAGGAAGACGACGTCGGGCTCGTCCAGGGAACCGCCCCGCGCGCGGAGCGTCAGCCACCCCGGGCGCTCCTTGGTGGTGCAGTGCTCCGCCGGGCGGTCCCGCAGGGAGATCCACGAGGGACCCGGTTCAGCCAGGTCGAAGTCCTCCCGCGGCGCCTCGGCCGGGCCGGGGACGAGGGGCCAGGGCAGCGTGGCCGGGTCCGGGGCCACCGGGCCGACGACCGGCCAGCCGTCCTCCCAGGTCACCGGCGCCAGGAAGGTCTCCCGGCCGAGCACGTGCCAGCCGGGGGTGCCGCCGCGCGGCCGCACCCCGAGCAGGACCATCCACCAGGAGCCGTCGGGGCCCTGGACCAGATCGGCGTGCCCGGTGTTCTGCACGGGGTGGTCGGTGCCGCGGTGGGTGAGGACCGGGTTGTCCGGGCAGGGCTCGAACGGGCCGTTGGGCGTCCGGCCGCGGGCGACCGACACACCGTGGCAGCGTTCGGTGCCGCCCTCGGCGATGAGGAGGTACCAGTACCCGCCGATCCGGTACAGGTGCGGAGCCTCCGGTGCCTTGGCGTCTGGTGTGCCGGACCAGATCTTCCGCGGCTCCCCGTAGGTCTGTCCGGTGGACGGGTCGAGCCGGATCTGCGACACCCCGGCGACGGTGCACCAGCAGGTGCCGTCCTCGTCCCACGCCAGGTCGGGATCGATACCGGGCACGCCCGGTGCCCATACGGGGTCCGACCAGGGCCCGGCCGGGTCGGTGGCCGTCACGACCAGATTGCCGCCGCCCTCCCGGACGGTGGTGACGATCAGCCAGAAGCGGCCGTCGTGGTGGCGCAGGGTGGGAGCGTAGATGCCGCGCGAGGACGGCATCGAGGCAGGCAGCCGCAGCTGCTCCGGCCGGTCCAGTACGTTGCCGATCTGGGTCCAGTGCACCAGGTCACGGCTGTGGAACAGGGGTACGCCGGGGAAGTACTCGAAGCTGGAGCAGGCGAGGTAGTAGTCCTCGCCCACCCGGCAGATGCTGGGGTCGGGATGGAAGCCGGGGATGACGGGGGCGGCCGCGTGGGCGGCCCGGTGCTGGTCTGGCACCCTGGGGGTCCTTTCGTCAGGTGGTCGGCCGGAAGGGCGGTGACGGGTCATTGCCCGCGCAGCACCGCGCAGCCGCCGGGCGGCAGTTCACCGGCCGTCGTGCCGGTGAGCAGGTCGTGGGCGGGGGCGTGCAGCGGGACGGCGGCGGGGGTGTGGTTGATCAGGACGTGCCAGTGGCGGCCGTCGGCGGCGTGCCGGGTGACGGCCTCGACACCGGCCGGCAGCTCCGGGTAGTCCGGCTGGACGTCGGCCTCCTTCAGCAGTCGGCCGACCAGGGCGCCGTAGTCGCCGTCGTCCAGGCGGGTGGAGAGATACCAGCCCTGCCCGGTGCCGAGGCGGTGCCGGGTGAGCGCCGGGCGGCCGGTGAGCATGCCGTGGGTGTAGGCGGCGAGGGTCTCGGCGCCCTCGGTGTGCAGGGACTCGCTCCAGACCGTGCCGTGCGAGCCGTCGGAGAGGGTGATCCGCTCGCCGGCCCGCAGCGGCCGGTACTCCTCGACCCGGATGCCCAGCGCCTCCCGCAGCGGTGCGGCGGGGTATCCGCCGAGGCGGGCGTGCACGCGGGCGTCGACGTATCCGCTCGCGTGCTGGACGAGCAGCGTCCCACCGCCTTCGACATACCGGCGCAGGTTCTCGGCGCCCGCGTCGGACATCAGGAACAGGGCCGGCGCGACGACGAGCCGGTAGCGGCTCAACTCGTGCTCGGGGTGGGCGAAGTCGACCGTGATGCCCGCGTCCCACAGCGCCCGGTGCGCGGCGGCGAGCGACGCGTGGTAGTCGAGGCCGGGGGAGGGCAGGCCGTCCGTGCTCAGCGCCCACCAGGCGTCCGCGTCGTGCAGGACGGCCACCGGGGCGGTGACCGTCGACCCCGCCAGCTCCCCGAGCCGGGCGACCGCCTCGCCGGTCTGTGTGACCTCGCGGAAGATCCGGCTGTCGGGCCCCGCGTGCGGGACCATCGCGGAGTGCCACGTCTCGGCACCGGCCCGGGACTGCCGCCACTGGAAGAACAGGGCGCCCTCCGAACCGCGGGCGATATGGCCGAGGGTGTGGCGCAGGATCTCCCCGGGCTCCTTGGCGAGGGTCCGGTCGCGGTCGTAGACGGTACTGGTGCCCTGCTCCATCAGCAGCCAGGGGCCGCCGCCCGCCAGGGAGCGGGTGCGGTCGGCGTGGCAGGCGGCGTCGGCGGCGGCGTCCAGACCGGGAGCGCCCGGATACTGGTCGGACGTGACCACGTCGAGTTCACCGGCGAAGGCCCACAGGTCCACGTTCTGGTAGCCGGGCAGCATCAGGTTGGTCGTCACCGGCCGGTCGCTGTGCGCGCGGATCGCGTCCCGCTGCTCGCGGAAGGCGGCGATGATCTCGTCCGACCAGAAGCGGCGGAAGTCCACGCTCTGGCCGGGGTTCTTGTGCCACTGGGTCGCACGCGGCGGCAGCACCTGCTCCCAGGAGGAGTAGCGCTGGCTCCAGAAGGCCGTGCCCCAGGCCTCGTTGAGGGCGTCCAGCGAGCCGTGGCGGGCGCGCAGCCACACCCGGAAGGCGGCGGCGGTGTGATCGCAGTGGCAGAGTGTGCCGTACTCGTTGTGCACGTGCCACAACGCCAGGGCGGGGTGGTCGCCGTAGCGTTCGGCCAGGGCGGAGGCGATCCGCCGGGCCGCACTGCGGTAGGCGGGCGCGGCGAGGCAGTAGGTGTCGCGGCTGCCGTGGGTGAGGCGGGTGCCGTCGGGGGTGACCGGCAGTGCGTCGGGGTGGGCCAGGGTGAACCAGGGCGGCGGGGAGGCGGTCGGGGTGGCGAGGTCGACGGCGACGCCGTTCGCGTGCAGGCGCTCGATATGGGCGTCGAGCCGGTCGAAGTCGTAGCGGCCCTCCTCGGGTTCGAGCAGGGCCCAGGAGAAGACGCCCACCGTGGCCAGGTTGACCCGGGCCCGGCGCATCAGCTCGTCGTCCTCCCGCCACACCGCCTCGTCCCACTGCTCGGGGTTGTAGTCCCCGCCGAAGGCGAGCCCGCCCAGGCGGTCGGTGATGCCGTGTGTCGTCATGGCAGTTCCTCGGGTGAGTAGTGGCTAGCCCTTGACGGCGCCGGTGAGCACTCCGGTCCTGAAGTGCTTCTGGACGAAGGGGTAGACGATCAGCAGCGGTACGAGGGTCAGCACCACCACCGCCATCTGGAGGGACAGCGGAGCGGTCTGAGAAGGAGTTCCAGTAGCCGACGCCGTAGAAGAGGGCGATCACGGCGGTCACGGCGCGGGAGGTCGGCAGGACGATCGACCACAGGATGCGCCACTCGCCGGCGCCGTCCGTGCGCGCCGCGTCGATCAGCTCGGCGGAGGTCCCGGCGTAGAAGGAGCGCAGCACGAGGATGTTGAAGACCGAGACCGCTCCGGGCAGGATCAGCGCCCACCACCGGCCGTAGCCGCCGAGGCCGGAGACGACGAGGAAGGTCGGGATCAGGCCGCCGTTGACGAACATCGTGATGATGAGCAGGACGAGCAGCCAGCGGTGGCCGAAGGAGCGGGGGCGGGACAGACCGTAGGCGCACAGCACGGAGACCACCGGCGAGACGGCCGTGCCGACGGCGGTGATGCCGAGACTGACCAGCAGGGCGGTGCGCACGGTCGGGTCGCCGATCTCCCGGTAGGCCTGGGTGCTCAGCCCGTCCGGCCAGATCACCAGGCCGCCGGCCCGGTTGATGGCGCCCGAGCTGGACAGACTGGTCAGGACGATGATCCACAGCGGGACGAGGACGAGGGCCACGACCACGCCGAGGGTGACTCCCTTGGCGGCCTGCCCCACCGGGGTCGGCGGTTCCTCCCAGGGGGGAGCGCCCCGCGCGTGCCGTGCTCCGGGCGGCGGCCTGTGCCGTGCCGGCCCTTCCGCGGGTGCGGCCGAGCGTGGATGCGTTGGTCATTTCCGGTACAACCCGTCCTCGCCGAGCCGTTCCCCGCTGCCGGCCTTCCAGCTCGCGATGGCGCTCTGGACGTCCTTCACCTTCTTCTTGCCGTGGTAGCAGTCCTTGATGACGTCCTGGACGGACTGCGCGGCGCTGGCCTGGGCGATCTGCTGCGGCATGCTGATGTTCATGTTCCGGAACACCGGCTTGTACAGGCGCTTGACGTTGGCCGCCTGCCACGCGGCGTAGTCCTTGGTGACGATGTCGGCACCCCGTTCCTCATCGTGTAGTGGACGCCCTCGACCCCGAAGTCGACCATCGTGTACTCGCGGGAGCCGTACGGCGCGGCCGGGTAGTCGGCGACGGCCGGCAGCTCCTCGATCTGCTGCGGCTTCAGCCGCGCGTTGAGATAGCTGTAGATGCTGGTGGAGGCGCCCATGAAGGTGCGCGGGGTGCTCTTTCCGTCGGCGGCGAAGATGTTGAGCGCGCCCCGCCGGTAGTTGCTGTCCGCGGCCCGGCCGGACTCGAAGTCGGCCACCGACCACGCGCCCGTTCCGCCGCCCGAGAAGAGCACCTTGCCCGAGTAGAAACGGGTGGCACCGCCGGCGGTGTTGCCGGCGACGGCGTCGGGGTGCACACAGCCGGCGACGGCCACCCGGTAGTGCCGGTCCAGGGCTTCCGGGAACTGGGGCAGTTCGAGGGCGTGGACGAGCTTGCCGTCCTCGATCTTCCACTGCGGGGGCACGTCCCAGAAGGGGAAGAGGTAGGTCCACAGGTCGTCGAAGGCCCACACACCGCGCCTGGCGTCGGTCAGCTCCTTGCCCAGACGCATCAGATCGTCCGCGGAGGTGACCTGGTCGGCCGTGATGCCCTTCGGCGCCAGGATGTCCTGCCGGTAGAACACCGTGCCGGGGACCACGAACCTGCTGGACGAGCAGGGTATGCCGAACAGCTTGTCGCCCCAGGCCCCGGCCTGCCAGGCGCTGGTCGGCAGCGCGGCGAGATGGGGGTACTTCCTGATCCTGTCGCCGGACAGGTAGGGCGTGAGGTCCGCGAGCTGCGTCCCGGCCGGCTCACCGACGTTGAAGTTGTTGTTCCACCAGGACGGCAGCTGGATCCAGTCGGGCAACCGCTGTGCCGCCGTCATCGTCGGGACGATCGTGTCGTAGTGGTTGCCGTCCGCGGGCCGCACGGTCAGCTGCACGCCGAGCGCCTTGTTCATCGCCCGGTAGAAGGAGTTGCCTGGCGTCGGCACGGTGCCCCACAGCGGGGTGACGGCGCTGTAGCTGCCGCCCTTGCCCGGGGTGCCGGAGACCGTGGCCACCTGCGCGGACGGGTAGTGCAGGAACGCGGGGTCGGTCACCGCGCCGTCGCTGCCCGCCACCGAGGCGATGTCCGGCTTCACGGGCGTACGCGGCACATACGCGGGCAGCGCCGCTTTCAGGCCCGCCTTGGTGTTGGTGCCGCTGCGCTGCGCGCCGCCACCCCCGCAGGCGGACAGCAGGGGGCTCAGCGTGGCGGCTCCCGCGACCGAGGCTGCTGCGCGGATCAGGCTTCTGCGGTTCCACTCGTGCGGCATGGAGGGGCCCCTTCCCACAGAAGTGTCGAAGCGCTTCACCTGGCAGGCGAAGATAGTGGGGAAGTTTCGCGCGAAACAAGACTCGTGCAGCGGCGAAACTTTCCATCTGCCTGAGATGCGGCCCCTCATTGAAGGTCTGAGAGACATTCGATCAGCGTCGATGCGCTTCGACACCCAGGGACATCATCGGCGCCGTCCGGGCCGGGCCGCTGTCACGGAGCGAGGGAGAAGTAGTTCTCTTCCTCCTGCGTGAAGTGCAGCCGCAGCACGGTGTTCAGGCCGTAGAGGCAGGAGCGCAGATCGTCGAGCTGCCCCGGGGACAGGCCGCCGGCGGAGCGGGCCAGTTGGAGATGGGTGGCGATGCGCCGGGAGAGGCGTTCGATCTCGGTGTGGGCGCGGCTCATCGTGGCGGTCGCCTCGGGGCCGCCCAGCGCCGGCGCCAGGGCCGGGTACAGCTCGTTCTCCTCGGCGTGCTCATGGGGCAGCAGCCGCTCGGTGAGCAGCCGGTACGTCTCCTCGACCGCCGCCAGGGCCTGGTCGCCGGGCGCGTCGGACAGGCGGTCGGCCGCATCCCGTACGGCCTCCAGGACGTCCTGGAGGTCGTCGTGCTCGGCGGCGAAGCGGTGGACGAGTGCCTCGGCCTCGGGGGACAGGGCGGGACGCGCGGCCGGGCCGAGCCGCAGGGCGCGCAGGGCGTTGAGGATCACCGCGACGTCGATGCCCTCCTGGAGCAGGGCACCGGCCGCGGGCGGAAGCAGCCCCACGGCGGCCACGCCCATCGCGGCCAGCGACATCAGCATGCCCCCGAGCGCACTCTGCACGGCGATGCGCCGGGCGCGCTGGGCGATCGCGACGGCGTCGGCGAGCCGGTCGACGCGGTCCGTGGTGAGCACGATGTCGGCGGCCTCGGAGGAGGCGGTGGAGCCTCTGGCGCCCATGGCGACGCCGACGTCGGCGGCGGCGAGCGCAGGGGCGTCGTTGACGCCGTCGCCGACCATCACGGTGACCGCCCGCTCGCGCTCGGCCCGTACGGCGGCGACCTTGTCGGCCGGGCCCAGCTCGGCGTGCACGCCGTCCAGACCGAGGACCGCGGCGACCTCACGGGCGGGTGCGGAGCGGTCGCCGGTGAGCATCAGCAGCCGGTCGAAACCGGCCGCGCGCAGATGGCGCAGGGTGCGCGGGGCGTCGGACCGCGGCGGGTCGCGCAGCAGCAGCGCCCCGGCCGGCCGGTCGTCGACGGTGAGCCAGGCGACGGCCGCGCCGTCCAGCAGGGCCCGGTTCTCGGCCGCCCTGGCCCAGGGCGGCCGGTCGGCGTCGGGGTCGACGCGGCCGACGAAGATCCGCTGCCCGGCCACGGTGCCGGTGGCACCCCGGCCCGGCTCCTCCGTGACGTCGGACGGCACCGTCAGCGTGAGTCCGCGGCTGCGGGCTGTGTCGACGATGGCCTGGGCGAGGACATGGGGCGAGTACTGGTCGAGCGAGGCCGCCAGGCGCAGCACCTCGGCGGCGGTGAAGCCGGGCGCGGCGGTCACGTCGAGCACCCGCGGACGTCCGCGGGTGAGGGTGCCGGTCTTGTCGAGGAGAAGGGTGCGGGCGCGGCCGAGCCGCTCCAGGGCCCCGCCGTCCCGGATGACGACGCCGAGGCGGGAGGCGCGGGACAGGCCGGAGACGATCGCGACCGGGGCGGCCAGCAGCAGCGGGCAGGGGGTCGCGACCACCAGGACGGCGACCGCGCGCACGGCGGAGCCGCTGACCAGCCAGGCGAGCGCGGCGACGGCGAGGGACAGGGGCAGGAACCAGGCCGCGTACCGGTCGGCCAGCCGTACCACCGGCGCCGACTCGGCTCCGGCCTGCCGGGCCAGCCGTACGATGCCGGCGTAGGTGCTGTCCTCCTCGGTGGTGGTGGCCCGCAGTTCGAAGGCGGCACCGGCGTTGACCACACCACTGCGCACCCGCTCGTCCAGGGGCCGCTCGACCTGGACGGACTCTCCGGTCAGCACCGACTCGTCGAGGACGGCGGCGGCACTCGCCACCCGGCCGTCGACCGGGACCACCTCCCCGGGACCGACGACGAGCAGATCACCGGCGGCGATCTCCGCCAGGGGCACCGTTGCGACGCCTGCCGCCGTGCGGCGGCGCGCCGTGCGGGGCGCGTGCTCCAGCAACGCGCGCAGATCGTGCGAGGCCCGCCGCTGCGCGGCCGACTCCAGGGTGCGGCCGGTGGCGAGCATCAGCGCGATCAGCGCACCGGCCAGGTACTCATGGACGGCCAGGGTGCCGACGAGCGCGAGTACGGCGATGAGGTCCACGCCGGCATGCCCCTGCCGCAGGGCGGCCAGCACCCATCCCGCCGCGGGGACCACGGCGGACAGCGTGCCCAGCCCCCAGAGCAGGTCGGCGAGGCCCCCCGCACCGGTGAGCCAGGCGAGGCCGCCGGCGGCCAGCGCCGCCGTGGTCACGGCCAGCAGGACGGGTTCGAGCCGGGGCACCCCGACCGCTGCGCTCAGGCGGCGAAGTCGTGCGGTGCGGGTGGGATGGTCGTCCATGCCGTACCTCGCTCGGGCGGCCGGCCCTCGCTCAGGCCGGTCCTTTCCATCACAGCGCGCCCTGCGCGCCCAGGGCAGGGGACGTCCGGCCCTGCTCGCGGGCCGGCCGGACGGGACGCGCGGGCCGGACGAGGGCGACGCCGAGCGCGGGCCGCGGTATCGGGCCGGCGCCGCCACCAGGGCGGCCGGCTCCCAGGGGTCCGGCGGTCGCCTTGCGTGGGCGGAGGGGGGTGAGAGGCTGGAGGGGTCGGTGATTCTCGTGGGACCGAGGCGGCAGTATGTTCCCCCGACACAGCAGGCGCAACAGGGCGGACCGGTCCTCGCTTCCGTATGTGCACCGGGCTCGATGGGTCGCGGCCGCGGTGGTTCTGGGGCTTCTGGCCCTGGCCGCCCTGTACCGGATCGGGGGAGGGAAGCCGGTCTGGGAGCCCAAGACCGTGCTGTCCCATGTCCTCGGGGGCACGGGCATCGTGATCGCGGGCGGCAACGACGCGGCCACCTGGGGAATCCGGTGCGGCTGGCTGACACTGCTGCTCGTGGGGCTGTGGGCGCTGCGGCGGGCGATGCTCGCCCACTCCGCCTACAAGCCCGGACCGGTCGATGTCCAGGCGTTCTCCGCGGACCTCCCGCAGGGCAGCCCCGTGCCGCCGGTGACGGCTCTGACGGTCCGGTTCCGGAAGGAGTTGTCGGAGACGGAGCTGTACGCGCCGACCAACCTGCCCGCCGAGACCCCCGCCGAGAACTTCCTCGACCTGCTCGGTGATGTCAACCTCGACCCGGCCAACCTGCCGACGAGCCTGTTCCGGCTGTTCAGCCACATCCGTCCGCGGATCGCGTACCGGGTGAGCGGAGTGCTCACCACGCGCGACAAGAACCCGGGGTGCGGCGTCACCGTCACCCTGACCTCCTACGCCTGGAGGGGGAGCAAGGCCGAGACGCTCTGGGGCGAGAGCTGGGACGAGGTCACCCGGACCGCCGCGTACTGGGTGGTCGCCGCCCTGCTGCCCGTCACCCGGGGCTGCCGCCGGGCCCCCTGGCGTGACTGGCGGGGACGGGATCTGCCGTACCAGCTGTTCGCGGCCTACCAGGAGGCGCGGCGCCTCAGCCGCCGGCGGGACTTCGACGGAGCGCTCGACCAGTACTACAAGGCGGTCCAGTACGACCCGTCCAATGTGCATCTGCGCAACCAGATCGGAGCCACCCAGGAGAAACTGGGCCTGTATCTGGACGCCTTGGAGACGTACTACGGAGCCATCGCCATCGGAGGGCAGGGCAGCGAGCGCGATGCCCGCCGGCTCTGGACCTGGCCATGGCACCCGCGGCGGTTCGCCCACCTGTACTTCCTGTGGGGACAGCCCGGCGCCCTGCAAGCGCGCTACCGGTTCGCCGTCGTCCTCGGCACCGCCGAGCAGACCGCCCGGCAGTGGTGCAAGACCGACCCGCTGCCGCACGCCCGGGCCCTGATCAGGCAACGGATACGCCAGTCGCTGGCGCCCGCCTTCGCGCGCCGGTACGCGGTGCTGGCCGAGGACCTGCTGCCGCCGGGTGTCGCCGGGGCCAGGCCATGGCTCCAGGGGCTGCTGGAGCAGACCCGATCGGTCGGCCCGCACGGGGAACAGCTGGTGGCCTTCGTCCTCCAGCGTGCCTCGGCCGTGGAGCTGTGCCGGCTGGCCGAGGACTATCCGCTCGTGCACGTGCTGCGCCGGTTCCGGCAGGACGACACCTCCCTCACCAGGTCGGCCATGAAGGTGAACCGGGATGTGTGGGGGCCGCTGCGACTGGCTCGGGTGTGGGCGGTGGTCCACGGCGCGCAGCCCCTCGTCGACATGCTGCCGGAACGGTCGGCGCTGCGTTGGCGCCGTGGTGTGCTGCGGGCGGCCGTACGGATGAAGCACTGGACCGTGGTCGCGTCGCCGGACTTCGGGCAGCTGAGAAGGGCCGTCCGCCGGGCCAAGGGCCACGGGTTCCGGGAGTGGGAGGGCTGCTACAACGCCGCTTGCGCCTACGCGGTCGCTCTGCGCGACGCCGAGGACGAGGCGCTCGGATCGGCCCTGGTGGACGCCGCGTGCCATGAGCTGAAGGAAGCGGCCCGCAGGGCGGAGAGCGGGTATGCGAGGATCCGGCGCTCGTGGCTGCTCTTCGACGACCCGGATCTGGATGCGCTGCGCAGAACGCCGGACTTCGTGCGCTTCGGGCGGGAGGTGTTCCCGCACCAGTGGCTCGACATTCCCGCCGACGACGGCGTGCCGGCGCCCCCGGGGACGGTTCCCGCCGCACCGACCGACGTCGAGATGACGGCGTACGACCGCGACCTGCTGAAGGAACTGGCTGCGGTGATGGAACGCGTCTGGCACCACCGGGCCGCGCGTGCGCTGACGGACGTGCACACGGTGGAGGAGTGGTTCGTGGGCGAGTGCCGGGTGTGGCGGAGCGTGGACGTGGTCTCGGCGAGCCAGGCACGCAGCTGGCCGTCCCGGACCAGACTCGTACGAGACGTGCTGCGGGCGGCCGACGAGGAGCTGAGAGGGCGTACCGAACTCGTCACCACCGTCCCCGAGTTCGACGAGGTCATCGCCGGTGCGACCGAACGGGCCGGGGTGGAGGGGACGGATCCCGAGCGGGTCCGGAAGCATGTGTGGGGCCTGCCCGAGCACCTCGACACGGAACTCGGGCTGCTCCACAGCCTGGTCACCGCGGACAACCACCGGTCACCGATCAACCGCAGCACCGCGTTCCTCCAGGAGCTGGAGGCCGATGACGCCTCCGGACGCCAGGCGCTGCCCATGGGCACCCTGGCCCCGGTCTGCGACCGGTACGCGGCGCTGTGGCACGCGTTCGGTTCCCTCTTCTCGGCGCTGGGCGACCTCGCCGACGAACCCAACGGCTTCGACGGCTTCGACGAGGCACTGTGCCGCCTGGTGCCCCGGGAGCCGTTCGTCCGGTGAGACCGGCCGCCGGACCGGCCGGCACCGGCGCTCACCCGCCCCGCGTGCCCGTCCGCAGTCCGTCCATGACCAGGTCGAGGAGGCGGGTGGCGCGGGGTCGCCAGTCGTCGTGCGGGCCGAGCTGCCACAGGCCCGCGATGGCGAGGAGGAAGTCGTCCGCGGTGACGCCGGGCCGGATGGTGCCGGCCTCCTCGTTGGCGCGGAGCAGGAGTTCCGCCGCGGCGGCCACCGGGGTCGGCGGGGGCTTCACCGGGCCGCCCGGGGTGCTGGTGACCTGGCGTAGTGCGTCGGCGAGGCCCGCCTTGGCCAGGGCGAACTCGGCGAGCCGGTCCATCCAGGCCCGCAGCGCCTCCTCGGGCGCCCGGGTGGCGAGCAGGTGCTCCGCGCTCTCCGCGACCTGCCGCATCTCATGGCGGTAGATCTCGAGGACGAGGGACTCGCGGTTGGGGAAGTTGCGGTAGAACGTGCCCTGCCCGACGCCCGCCTTCCGGGCGATCGCGCTCAGCGGGGCGTCCGCGCAGCGCGAGAGTTCGACGAGCGCCACCTCCAGGATGCGCTCGCGGTTGCGCTGTGCGTCCGAGCGCCGGCCCGAGTCCTTCTGCTGCGGCACCCGTCCTCCTCATGGGATTCTTCCAAACCCCGGCCTTGCTAAACGGACATCTGTCCGTTACTTTTCCAAGTGACCGGACAGCTGTCCGGTTGACTCCACCATAGCCGCGGACAGGGGAGGACGACAGACGCCGGTGCGTCACCGTCCAGGCCCACGGCGTCACGCGGCCGCGCCTTCGCTTCGCACGACAGTCCACCGACAGTCCGATCCCACGGTCAGCCCAGTCCCGTCAGTTCTGGAACCGCGAAAGAAGCAGCCCATGGACTCATCGACGTCCAGTGTCATCACCTTGAAGATCAACGGCGAGAAGCACACACTGCCCGTCGACCACCGCACCACCCTGCTCGACGCGCTGCGCGAGCGCCTCGAGCTCACCGGCACCAAGAAGGGCTGCGACCAGGGGCAGTGCGGCGCCTGCACGGTCCTGCTGGACGGGCGCCGGACGGTCGCCTGTCTGCAGTTCGCCGTGGCGGCCGAGGGCCGCGAGATCACCACCGTCGAGGGCCTGGCGGACGGCGAGCAGCTGCACCCGGTCCAGCAGGCCTTCCTCGATCTCGACGGCTTCCAGTGCGGCTACTGCACCCCCGGACAGATCTGTTCGGCGATCGGCGTCATCGAGGAGCACGCGGCGGGCTGGCCGAGCGCCGTCACCGCGGACATCCGCCCCGAGGCCGGGCCGCCGGAGCTGACCGAGGAGGAGATCCGGGAGCGGATGAGCGGCAACCTGTGCCGCTGCGGCGCCTATGTCTCCATCGTCGAGGCGGTGGCCCGCGCGGCCGCGGCCCGCACGGACAAGGGCCGCGCGCACCCCGCGGCGGACGCGAAGGAGACCGCATGAGGGAGTTCGAGTATCAGCGGGCGTCCGATGTCGCCGGCGCCGTCGCCCTGCTCGGCGCCGACCCGGACACCCGCTTCCTCGGCGGCGGAACCAACCTCGTCGACCTGATGAAGGCCGGTGTCGAGCGCCCCGCCCGGCTCGTCGACATCCGCGAACTGCCGCTGGACCGGGTCGAGTCCACGCCCGAGGGCGGACTGCGGATCGGCGCCACCGTCACCAACGGCGACCTCGCCGCCCACCCGGAGGTGCGGCGCCGCTACCCGGCGCTCGCCCAGGCCCTGCTGGCCGGCGCCTCCGGCCAGCTGCGCAACATGGCCACGGTCGGCGGAAACCTGCTCCAGCGCACCCGCTGCGGCTACTTCACCGACGTCACCCGGCCCTGCAACAAGCGGGTGCCCGGCAGCGGTTGCCCCGCCGTCGAGGGTGAACACCACAACCACGCCGTGCTGGGCGCCTCCGCGCACTGCGTGGCCGTACACCCCTCGGACATGGCGGTGCCCCTGGCCGCCTTCGACGCCGTCGTACGGTACGAAACGGCCGACGGGCCGGGGGAGTTGCCGCTCGCCGACTTCTACCTGCCCGTCGGGGACACCCCGCACCGCGAGACCGCGCTGCCGCCCGGCGCGCTGATCACCGGGGTCACCCTGCCGCCCGCGCCGGTCGCCGCCCGCTCCCGGTACCGCAAGGTGCGCGAGCGCGCCTCCTACGCCTTCGCCATCGGCTCCGTCGCCGCCGCGCTCGACGTCCGTGACGGCGTCGTACAGGACGCGCGCCTGGCCTTCGGCGCCGTCGCCTCCCGTCCCTGGCGGGCCGTCGCGGCGGAGCGGGCCCTGATCGGTGCGCCGGCCGGCCCCGAGACCTACGCCGCCGCCGCGGACGCCGAGCTGGCGGCGGCCCGGCCGCTGCCGCACAACGGATACAAGGTGGACCTCGTGCGCAACCTCGTGGTCGCCGTCCTGTCCGAACTCGCCGAGGAGGCCGCACGATGACCACCGCCCCCGCACGGACGTCCGCACCGGCGCCCGCCGTCGGCACCGCCCGCACCCGCGTCGAGGGGCGCGACAAGGTCACCGGAGCGGCCCGGTACGCGGGCGAGGTGCCCTTCGCCGACCTCGCCCACGGCTGGCTGGTGCTGTCCACCGTCGCCCGCGGCCGCATCCGCGCCATCGACACCGAGCCCGTCCTCGCCATGCCGGGCGTCATCGCCGTCCTGGACCACCGCAACGCCCTGCGCCTCAACACCGAGTACGCCGGCATGCTGGGGAGCCCGGACCCGACCTGCGCCGTCTTCCAGCACGACCGGGTGCCCCACCTGGGCTGGCCGGTGGCCCTCGTCGTCGCCGAGACCTCCGAGCAGGCCCGGGAGGCCGCCGAGTCGCTCGTGGTGCACTACGAACAGGAGCCCCACGACGTCGACTTCGCGGCCACGCGCCCGGACGCCTACCTGGCGGACGGCCATATGCCGGCGGTGACGGAGAAGGGCGACATCGAGGCCCAGCTGGCCGCGTCCGCCGTCGTCGTCGACGCCGAGTACACCACCCCCGAAGAGCACCACGCCATGATGGAACCCCACGCGGCCACCGCCCGCTGGGACGACGGACGGCTGGAGGTGATCGACTCCAACCAGGGCGTCACCTGGGTCTCGGTGGAACTGGTGAACCTGTTCTCGCTCGACCCGGCCGCGGTCCGGGTGCGCTCGGAACACGTCGGCGGCGGCTTCGGCAGCAAGGGCGCCCGCGCCCACCAGGTGGCCGCCGTCATGGCCGCGACCGTCCTCCAGCGGCCGGTGCGGGTGGTGCTGTCCCGGCGTCAGATGTTCTCGCTGACCGGCTACCGCAGCCCGACCGTCCAGCGCGTCCGGCTCGGCGCCGACCCGGACGGACGCCTGCGCGCCCTGGAGCACCAGGCCGTCAACGTCACCTCCACCGTGTACGAGTTCGTGGAACCGAGCGCCGGGGTGGCCCGGGTGATGTACGACGCCGACGCCCACTACACCGCCCACCGCGTCGTACGGCTCGACGTGCCGAGCCCGACGTTCATGCGCGCCCCGGGCGAGGCACCCGGGTCCTTCGCGCTGGAGGCGGCGCTCGACGAACTGGCCGAGCGGTGCGGGATCGACCCGATCGAGCTGCGACTGCGCAACGAACCCGAGGTCGGCCCGGTGTCCGGCCTGCCGTTCGCCGGCCGCAACCTGGCCGCCTGCTTCCAGGAGGGCGCCCGCAGGTTCGGCTGGGCCGACCGCGACCCGCGCCCCGGACTGCGCCGGGACGGCCGCTGGCTGCTCGGCACCGGTACCGCGGCGGCCTCCTTCATGGCGGGTGCCGGACCGTCCACCGCCTCGGCGACCGCGCACCCCGACGGCACATTCACCGTCCGGATCGCCGCGGCCGACCTCGGCACCGGGGCGCGTACCGCGCTCACCCAGGTCGCCGCCGATGCGCTCGAGGTGGCCCCGGAGCGGGTCCGGGTGCACATCGGGGACAGCGACTTCGGCCCGGCGATGCTCGCCGGCGGCTCCATGGGCACCCGCTCCTGGGCCTGGGCCGTCAAGATCGCCGCCGGGGAACTGCGCGAACGGCTGGCGCTCGGCGCCGACCTCCCGCCGGAGGGCATCACGGTGCGCTCGGACAGCACCGAGGCCCTCGGCTCCCTCGCCCCGGCCGAACGCCACTCCTACGGGGCCCAGTTCGCCGAGGTCGCCGTGGACACCGCCACCGGCGAGGTGCGGGTACGGCGCATGCTCGGCATTTTCTCCGCCGGCCGGATCATCAACCCGCTCACCGCACGCAACCAGTTCCGCGGCGGCATGATCTGGGGCATCTCCATGGCCCTGCACGAGGAGGCGGTCCGGGACCGCGCCTCGGGCGGCCATGTCGGCCCCGACCTCGCGGGCTACCACGTGGCGACCCACGCCGACGTGCCCCGCATCGAGGCCGACTGGATCGAGGAGACGGACCCGGACGACCCGGTCGGGATCAAGGGCATCGGCGAGATCGGCACCGTCGGCGCCGCCGCGGCCGTCGCCAACGCGGTCTGGCACGCCACCGGGGTACGCCACCGCAGCCTGCCCATCCGGCCGGACCGTGTCCTGTCGGCCGCCGCCGGGACACGGGATGCTTGACCTCGCCGGGGAACTGCACGCGTGGATCGCGGAGGGCCGGGAGTTCGCCGTCGCCACCGTGCTGGCGGTCGCCGGCAGCGCCCCGCGCGGCCCGGGCGCCGCGCTCGCCGTCGACCGCGCGGGCACCGTCATCGGCTCGGTCTCCGGCGGCTGCGTGGAAGGCGCGGTGTACGACCTGTGCCGTACGGCACTGGACACCGGCGCCGCCGTGGTCGAACGGTTCGGCTACAGCGACGAGGACGCCTTCGCCGTGGGACTGACCTGCGGCGGGACGATCGACCTGCTGATCACGCCGGTGACCGCCGGGGGCCCCCCGCCCACCCCCCCGCGGGGGGCGCGGGCGCGCGCCCGCGGGGGGGGGGGCGCGCGCCCGCGCCCGCGCGCGCGCGCGG
>NZ_JBHXVE010000003.1:439977-447600 GCF_042672505.1 Streptomyces sp. NPDC127190 | reverse complement strand
GGGGCGGGACCGGGGGGGGGACGATCCCCGTGCGGATCCCGCGGGGCACCGCGGGGCCACCCGCGCGCCCCGCCCTCGGGGCGGCCCGGGCGGCCGCCGCGGGGGGTGAGCCGGCGGCCCTCGCCCGGGTCGCCCGGGGCCCGGCCGGCCTGCTCGGCCGGGGCCTGCTGGTCCGGCCCGACGGCACCGTCGAGGGCGGCCTCGGCGGCCACCCGGAGCTGGACCGGACGGCGGCGGCCGAGGCCTGCGCCCTGCTGGAGGCGGGCCGTACCGGCACGGTGGAGCTCTCGGCCGACGGCTCGCACTGCCCCGGCGGGCTGACCCTGCTGGTCGAGTCGAACGTGCCGCCCCCGCGGATGATCGTCTTCGGCGCCGTCGACTTCGCGGCGGCGCTGGCCCGGGCCGGGAAGTTCCTCGGCTACCACGTGACGGTGTGCGACGCCCGGCCCGTCTTCGCCACCCCGGCCCGCTTCCCCGACGCCGACGAGGTCGTCGTCGACTGGCCGCACCGCTATCTGCGGCGCACCGGGACCGACGCCCGCACGGTCCTGTGCGTCCTCACCCACGACGCGAAGTTCGACGTACCGCTGCTGACGGAGGCCCTGCGCAGGCCGGCGGCGTTCATCGGCGCGATGGGCTCCCGCCGCACCCACGAGGACCGCGACCGGCGGCTGCGGGCCGAGGGCCTGACCGACGCCGAACTGGCCCGGCTGCACTCGCCGATCGGCCTTGACCTCGGTGCCCGGACCCCCGAGGAGACCGCCCTGTCGATCGTGGCGGAGATCGTCGCCACCCGGCGGGGCGGCACCGGCGTACCGCTGACCGGCTCCACCACGCCCATCCACCACGAACCCGGCGACCGGCCGCGCCCGGCGGTCGCCTGATCGCCCGCACGTCCTCTCTCTTCGGCCGAGGGAGAGTGCCCTAGCGTGGAAGGGTGCACGACGGGTTGGTCACCCTGTTCCTCGCCGGGGACGTGATGCTCGGCCGGGGAGTGGACCAGATCCTTCCGCACCCCGGTGATCCGGCGCTGCGGGAGGCGTACGTCCGCGACGCCCGGGCCTACGTCGAGCTGGCCGAGGCGGCGAACGGGCCGATTCCCCGGCCCGTCGACTTCCGCTGGCCCTGGGGCGCGGCCCTGCCGCTCCTGGACGCCGCCGCACCCGACGTACGGGTGATCAACCTGGAGACCGCCGTCACCGCCGACGGGGACTTCGCCCCCGGCAAGGGGGTGCACTACCGGATGCACCCCGCCAACCTGCCGTGCCTGGCCGCGGTCCGCCCGGACGTCTGCGTGCTGGCCAACAACCATGTGCTGGACTTCGGCCCGCGCGGTCTGGCGGAGACGCTCGACGTCCTGGCGCGGGCGGGGCTGCGGACGGCGGGCGCGGGCCGGGACGAGACGGCCGCGCGGCGACCGGCGACCGTGCCCCTCGTTACCGGCGGACGGGTGCTGCTCTTCTCCTTCGGGATGCCCTCCAGCGGGATCCCCGGACGCTGGGCCGCCACCGGCCGGTGCGCCGGGGTCGACCTGGTCGCGGAGCCGTCGCCGGCCGCCGCGGCCGCGTTCGCCGCCCGGCTGCGCCAGGTCGGGCGGCCCGGGGACCTGGTGATCGCCTCGGTCCACTGGGGCCCGAACTGGGGCTACGGCGTCTCCCGCGCCGAGGTCCGCTTCGCCCACGCACTGGTCGACGCCGGCGTGGACATCGTGCACGGGCACTCCTCGCACCACCCCCGCCCGCTGGAGGTGTACGGCGGCCGGCTCGTCCTGTACGGCTGCGGCGACCTCGTCGACGACTACGAGGGCATCGGCGGCTACGAGCGGTACCGGGACGACCTGCGGGTGCTCTACCTGGTCTCGGTGGCGGCGGACACCGGCCGGCTGGCCGGCCTGCGGATGGTGCCGCTGCGGGCCCGCCGGATGCGGCTGGAGCACGCCCCGCCCGAGGACACCGCCTGGCTGCGCGCCACCCTCGACCGGCACAGCCGCGCGTACGGCACCCGTGTCGAGGACGGCCCCGACGGCACGCTCACCGTCCGGCTCCTGCACGGTGCACCCCCGAGCCGCTGACGCGCTCCTTGGCCTTTCGTCACTCCGCGACGCGCACCAGGGCGAGCGTGATGTTGTCGGGCCCGCCGGCCGAGATCGCGGCCTTCCAGAGCTCGTAGGCGGCGCGTCCGTCGTCGTACTCGCGCAGCACGGCGTCCAGCATCTCGTTCGGCAACGGGTCGGTCAGGCCGTCGGTGCTGATCAGACAGCGGTCCCCGGGGCCGAGGGGAGCGGCTGTCACATGCGGGACCACCGGGCGGTACCCCCGGGTGCCGCCGAGGCACTGGGTCACCAGCGTGGTGGTACGCCGCCCGGGTGCGAGCGGGGGGCTGTCGTCCGTGCTGAGCTGGAGCACCCCGTCCGGCGGCGCGGCGAAGACCCGGCTGTCGCCCACGTTGAACACCAGCAGCGACCGGGGCAGGACGACGGCGCCCGCCACGGTCGTGCCCATCGTGGCCAGGGCGCCGCCCGCTTCCGCCGCGGCCGCGAACACCTCGCGGTTGCAGGCGTGCAGTGCCTCGCGCACGTCGTCCTCGGTGCCGAGGCGGTCCCCGGTCGCGGCGAGCCGGCGCACGACCAGCGCACTGGCCACCTCACCGCCCGGCTGCCCGCCGAGCCCGTCGGCGACCGCGACGACGAGCGGCGTACCGAGCGGGAACACCAGCGTCTGCGGGCTCTCCGTCACGGTGGCGCACAGCGTCCACGGCCCGACCACCAGGCTGTCCTCGTTGCGCTCACGGATCAGTCCGGGGTGGCTGAGCCCGGTCACGGCGACGTACGTCATGGAGGACCACCGCCTTTCCCGCCTCGTTCTCTCCTCTGTCGGCCGGGCGTGTTACGGCCCTGTGACGCCGAACGGACCGTTCCAGGATCGGCGCCTGACAGGCTCGGCAGCGAACAGAGCGGCAGACGGTCGCGCGGCCCGCAACGGGCCCCGGGGGACGGCGGAGCGGCTCTGGCGTTGCAGTACCGACCACCTGTAGACGTTCCTGGGGGAAATCCGTCATGACCACGCGTACCCGCACCACCGCCGCCGCCATCGCGGTGGCCGCCACCGTCACCGGCAGCGCACTGCTGGGCCTCTCCGGCGCCGCCTCGGCCGCCACCGCCACCGGCCACTCCGCCCTGACCGTCAGCAACGGCACCAAGTACGTGCTGATCGACGGCCACCGGGTGAACTTCCACGTGCCCGTCCGGGACCTCGCCTGGTCCCCGAACGGCGCCAAGGCCGCCTTCATCGACGGATCCGGCAACCTGGACATCGCCAACCCGGACGGCAGCGGGCGGGTGGTCGTCGCCAAGAACCCGGGCAACCAGAACTGGTCCCACCCCACCTGGCAGGTGACCGCCAAGGACACCCAGAACGGCATCCCCGCCAAGGACAACCTCATCTTCGCCGCCCGCGCCAAGGACGTCTCCCGGCTGAAGTACGTCTCCGCCAAGGCCGTCCACGGCACGCCGAAGACGCTGCCCCTCGCCGGGGACCCGGAGCCGGGCGGTGCGGTGCCGCAGACCGGCAACGTCTGGCCGAACGCGGGCGGCCACTACGGCACCGCGGTGTACGCCAACGTCGACACCGGTGCCGTCTACATCCGCGACGACTACCTGCGCCAGCAGGGCGGCAAGCTCACCAAGGGCTCCCAGCCGGCCCTGTCGCCCAACGAGGAGAAGGTCGTCTTCGTGCGCTCGGTCGCCGGGCACGACCACCTCCTCGTGGAGGACTTCGAGCACAACGGCCGCATCACCGACCTCACCCCGCACGCCACCACCGACTACACCGAGCCGGCCTGGTCGCCCGACGGCAAGACCCTCGCGGCCCGCACCCCGTCGGGCACGGTGACCCTGCGCGCCGACGGCACCGGCCACCCGACCAAGGTCACCACGACGACCGGTCTGGCGGCCTACCGCCCCTGATCCCGGCGGTACCACGGGCCGGGCGGGTCAGGGCGGAGCGGTGCGGGTCACCGGTCCGTCCGGGCCAGCTCGGCCCGCAGCTCGTCCAGGTGCACATCCGCCGAGTCGTGCGGCAGGAACTCGACCACGTCGAGGAACCGGAACAGCACCTGGCTGCTGGTGATGGCGTACTCGAACTCGCCGAAGCCCACCACCGCGCCCAGGGTGCCCCGCGCGGCGCCCCGCACCACATGCGCGGTCATCTCGTCCGGCTGCTCCGCCGACAGCCCGCGCCGGGCGTTGGGCCGGGCCAGATAGGGGCACACCATCGACGCGTACAGCATGCACGCGCGGTGCCCCGGCCCCTCCAGTGTCGGCGCGAGATTGCGGTACGGCCGGTCCGCGGCCAGCGCCTCCGCGATCGCCGCGCTCTCCGCGGGGCCCACCACCCGCCACACCGGGCCCTGCGGCATGCCCCGGCCGCACACCGAGCACAGCCGCTGTGCCGCGCAGCGGGCGCTGCGCTCGTAGTCGGTCAGCGCGAACTGCGGTTCCTCCCCCTCCCACGGTGTGATCGCCGGTACCGGATACCCCCGTACGTCCCTCGGCCGGTCGGCAACCCCCGCCGGCATGGGAACACGCTCGAATCGCACAGCCCATCCCTACCAGTCCCGGCGCCCGGACACCAGCACGGGCCGGGTGCCGGGAAGCACCGGCGGGGTCAGAACGCGGTGTGGGCGAACCAGCGGTCGAGCACGGTGGTGTCCCCGGTGATCTCGTAGCCGGGCTCGCCGTACGTGCGCCGCCCGTAGAGCAGGAGCAGCAGGTCCGCAGCGGTGGCCCGTACCGTCACCGTGTGCGCTGCGGACCCGGCGGGACCGGCCTCCGGCGTCGTGAGCAGCCGGAAACCGTCGGTGTCCAGCCGTACCGGCCACTCCTCGCCGTCCGTGCTGCGGAAGGCGATGGTCTCACCGGTGCCGCGCAGCCGCGTCACCCCGGGCGCGAAGAGCCCCGCGTACGGCAGGTTGACCAGGAACTCGTCCACCCCGTCGGCCGCCAGGACGGGGTCGACGGCCGGCTCCCGGCCGACCGCGCGCTCCGCGTCCACCCGGTGCACCAGCGTCTCGAAGAGCATGCGGCGGGCCCAGAACCGCGCGTGCGGGTCCGCGCCCCACGTCCACATCGCCGCGTCCGGATCGGTGTCCCGCAGCACGTCCGCCACCTGCGGCACGCCCGCCGCCACCCACCCGGGGTACTCCTCGGCCCGCTCGGGCAGCCCCAGCTCCACGTCACGGCTGCGCGGCGGCTCCTGCACCCGCCGGGTCAGCAGCGCGCAGAACCAGCGCTGGAGCGAACCCACGTGTTGGGTGAGGTCGGCCAGCGTCCAGTCGGGGCAGCAGGGCACGGCCCGCCCGGGGTCGGCCCCCTCGACCGCCGCGGCGAAGCGCCGGGTCTCCTCCTCGATCGCCGCGCGGTAGGTGTCGTACGGCAGCGGATGTGCCGCCTTGTCCGTCGTCGTCATGGGCCGCCGTCATTCCCCTTCTCGGCAGGTACTCGGTCGCGATCAGTGTGGCTGCTGGAGTGCACTCCAAGGCAAATCGCCGCCGACCGGTGTGACGTCGCCCATTGCGGTCCGCCGCCGATGCTGTGACCCTTCGCCGCGAACGACTCGCCGAAGAAGTCGAACATCTCTCCGAGTAACTGTTATCCGCGCGCCCCTCGGCGGTCTCCCAGATATCGGACAGCACCGTTCGGCGACGAGAACAGGGAAGCTTTGATGAGTACACAGCGCACGGTGGGGCCGGCCGCACTGGTGAACGCTGCCCGGGCGGGCGACCCGGCGGCCCAGGACGCCCTGGTCAGCGCCTACCTCCCGCTGGTCTACAACATCGTGGGCCGGGCACTGAACGGCTCGGTCGACGTCGACGACGTGGTCCAGGAGACCATGCTCCGCGCCCTCGACGCGCTCGGCGACCTGCGCACCCCCGAAAGCTTCCGCTCCTGGCTCGTGGCCATCGCGATGAACCGGGTCCGGGCCCACCGGCAGGACCGGCAGTTCGCCCCGGGCGCCGTCGAGGAGGCCGCCGACCTGGCCGACCCGGGCGCCGACTTCGTGGACCTGACCATCGTCCGGCTCCAGCTGTCCGGCCAGCGCCGGGAGACCGCCGCCGCCACCCGCTGGCTGGAGCCGGACGACCAGGAGGTGCTGGCGCTGTGGTGGCTGGAGTGCGCCGGCGAACTGACCCGCGCCGAGGTCGCCACCGCCCTGGAGCTGTCGCCGCAGCACACCGCGGTCCGCGTGCAGCGGATGAAGGCACGGCTGGAGGCGGCCCGGGTGGTCGTCCGGGCGCTCGACTCCCGGCCGCTGTGTACGGAGCTGAGCGCCACCCTGGCCACCTGGGACCGGCTGCCCTCGGCGCTGTGGCGCAAGCGGATCGCCCGGCATGCCCGCGACTGCGTCCGCTGCGGCGGTCTGTGGCAGGGGCTGCTCCCCGCCGAGGGGCTGCTCGCCGGGCTGGCCCTGGTCGCGGTGTCGTCGGCGCTGCTCACCACCGTGCGGTCCGCCGCGGCGGCGACCGCCCCGGCCGCGGCCACCGCCCCGCTCCCGCCGCACCCGGCCCCGGCCGACCCGCTCGGCACCCAGGTCACCCAGGTCCTCCCCGCGGCGCAGCCCGGCCCGGGCGACACCGGCTCCGCCGCCCCGCTCGGCACCGACACCGGTGCGCCGCCCCGCCGGCCGGGGTCCCGGGGCGAGGCCCGGCGGCGCCGGCGGCTGCGGCGGCGCGCGCTGGGCGGGGCCGTGGTGGCGGCCTGTGTGGCGGGCGGCGGCCTGTGGTACGTCGGCCCCGGCTCCGCACCGCGCACCCAGGACACCGGCGCCGCGCGCACCGCGGGTGCGCCCAGTGTCGACCTCGCCGCCCCGAGCACCACCGCGGCCTCGCCGTCGGCCGACCCGTCCCCGTCACCGTCCCCGCGCCGGACGAAGAAGAAGACCACCGCCAAGAAGAGCCCCCGCCCGACGCACAGGGCCAGCACCCCCAAGCCCACGCCCACCCGGACGGCGTCCGCCGCGCCGCGTCCCTCCGCCACCCCGCGGCCGGTTCCGCCGGCCACCGGCACCGTCGCCCAGGTGATAGCCCTGGTGAACCAGGAGCGGGCGAGCGCCGGCTGCGGACCGGTCACCGAGAACGCGCTCCTGGACAAGGCCGCGCAGGGCCACTCCGACGACATGGCCGCCCGGCACTTCTTCGACCACGTCAACCCGGACGGCGCCGACCCCGGCCGGCGTATCACCGCGGCGGGGTACAACTGGTCCACCTACGGGGAGAACATCGCCCAGGGCCAGCCGACCCCGAAGGCCGTGATGGACGCCTGGATGAACAGCCCCGGCCACCGCGCCAACATCCTCAACTGCTCCTTCAAGGAGCTGGGTGTGGGCGTGCACACCGGCCCGGGCGGGCCGTGGTGGACCCAGGACTTCGGTGCCAAGCTCTGACGCTCCGCCGTACTGCTGACACTGGCGCACTGCTGACACGGGCGGACCGCTGAAACCGGTCCGCCGGACCGGCACGGCGCGGGGGGCGGCCCCCGGGGGGGGGGGCCCCCCCGGGGGGGGGCGGCGGGGCGGGGGCGGGGGGGGCCGCGGGCCGGCCGGCGGGCGCGCCCCCCCGGTGGGCCCG